>CAXUHU010000003.1:24774-91985 GCA_964250925.1 uncultured Acetobacteraceae bacterium | reverse complement strand
CGGGGATACCAGGCAGCTTTGGCCGGTGCAGCGGCCCCGACGACATGACGACGAACCGCGCCCGCAAGGCGTCGCCGCGGTTTGTCGAGACGATCCAGCGCCGCGCCTGCTCGTCCCAGCGCATGTCGATCACTTCGGTACGCAGGATCGCGGATCGGTCAAGGTCGAAATGGCGGGCGAGCTGCCCGCTGTAGTCGAGTATCTCCTGTCCCGCCGCGTATTTCTGCGTCGGCACGAAGCCGGTCTCCTCGAGCAGCGGCAGATAGACGTAGCTCTCGATGTCGCAGGCGGCGCCGGGATAGCGGTTCCAATACCAAGTGCCGCCGAAATCGCCCGCCTTGTCGACGATCCTGACGTCCTGCACGCCGGCTTGGCGCAGGCGGGCGCCCACGAGCAGGCCGCCGAACCCGCCGCCGACCACCAGCACCTCGACCTCCTCGGTCAAGGGCGCGCGCTCGGTCACCTGTCCGGCGTAGGGATCGTCGAGGAAGTGGGCGAGGTTGCCGCTTACGGCCGCATACTGGCCGATGCCGTCCTCGCGCAGCCTCTTGTCCCGCTCGCGCCGATACTTTGCGCGTAGCGCCTCAGGATCGAAGCCGAGCGCACTGTTTGACCCGCTCTTTACGCCGACGAGTTCGCCGTCCATCAATCAGCTATGCCTCGCTGGTTGCCGACGTTCGCCATACCCTACCTTCGATTGGGGTGCAATTGATGGTGACGGTGCTGCCGCGTCCGGGTCGTCGATGCTCGGTCGTCCGTCGCATCTGCAGCGCCAGTCACGGTCGCTAGCATACTCGCACCAACACGGCCCATCTATCACCGCCTCTGCCCCGATCACCGCGCGGCGATCGCGCCGCCGTCGAAAAACGGCGGTGCGTCCGGCCCGTTCGGGGCAGCTCATCGGCCATACCGTCTGTTCAGTCGAACGCTGTAGACAGCAGCGGCGTCGGTCGCGCTCAGGCAGGGTTCGGCGATGGCGTTTGCCTGACGGTTAGGGCATATCCGGCCGTCATGCCGCGCACCAGCAACGCCACAATGATCAACACGACGGTTTCGCGCCAGGATCGCAAGCCCGACGGTTCGACGAGCTTTCAGCGCAAGCGCGACTTGATCCTCGATGCAGCGACCGTGTTGGTGAACCAGCGCGGGCTGGCGGGAATGACCTTTGCCGAGGTCGCCCGGTCTGTGGACCTGACGACAACAAGCATCACCTACTACTTCCGCTTGAAGGAGCAACTCGCCGCCGCGGTGTTCGAGCACACGCTTGGACGGCTTGAAGCGATGACGGTCGAGGCCGGTTCGGCGCCCGACCCGCGTGCGCGGGTGGCGACGTTCCTGCAGCTTCACTTCAACCTGCGCGCGCGCGTTCTCCGTGGAGAGGAGCGCGATCTTGCCGTGCTTTCCGACATCCGGACCCTTGACGAGCCGATACGCGCGCCACTGGCGAAACATTACATGGCGATCTTCCGCCGTATATGCGCTTTCTTCGGCCCGCTCGACGAGGAGGCGCGATCGGCAACGTTTACCGCTCGGGCACAGATGCTGACCGAAACCGTCTTTTGGCTTCCGGCGTGGATCCACCACTACTCTGTCAGCGACTTTGATCGTGTGCGCTTGCGGCTGTTCGACATGCTGTCGAACGGGATAGCACAGGAGAACGATTGGTGGACAGGTGTGCCCCGCGGCGTTCTCGACACCGCACACGACCTGGAGTTGGACAGCAGCCGCGGCAACTTCCTTCGTGCTGCTACCCGGCTGGTGAACGAGCGGGGGTATCGCGGCGCTTCTGTCGATCGCGTCGCCGCCGAACTCAAAGTGACAAAAGGCAGTTTTTACCACCATCTCGACGCGAAGGACGACTTGGTCCTCGAATGTTTCCGACGTAGTTACCAGCGCGTTTCACGTGCGCAACGTCTTGCGTTGCAGTCGGGCGGAAGCCAGTGGCAGCAGCTCGCTGCGTGCATAGCGATGCTGCTGGACGTGCAGTTTGACGGCGAGTGGCCGCTCCTGCGAACGACCGCGTTGCAAGCGCTTCCCAGCGAGCTTCGCACTCGGGTCGTCGAGCGCTCGAACCGTCTGGCGCTACGTTTCGCCGGCATGCTGATGGACGGGATCATCGATGGGTCGATCCGCCCGGTTGACCCGATGATTACCAGCCAAGTGCTGCTGTCCACGCTGAATGCGGCATACGACCTGCGCGACTGGGGTCGCGCTTTGCCAAACGGTGACGCGGTCCGGATCTACGCGTCGACCCTGTCCGATGGTCTGTTCGGTGCTCCTGCAACGCGGCCATGCGACGGCATTTCACCGGAGTCCGTCACTGCACCACTTCATCCACGACCATGCTGAATGTCTAGATCTCTGAACGAAGGTCTAGAAAACCGTTGCGAAGCACCCCAAGACGGCGCAAAGCGATTGGCCGACCACCTTTCGCCTGGCTTAGACCATGATCGCATCCGGTCGACGTTCAACCGCGATGAACATGCTCGCAATTGCAACGATCTAGCTACACTGACACTCACAACCGAAAAGGAGAACTCATGCGCGAGCTTCGGGGCAAGATCGCTGTGGTCACTGGCGGCGGAAGCGGCATAGGCCGCGCTTTGGCGTGCCAACTCGCCAAGCTGGGTTGCAGCGTCGCCATCTGTGACGTTCGACAGGCTACTCTCGAAGAGACGCGTGGTCTGGCGTTGGCAGAATCTCGTGATGGCGTGACGGTAACGACGTTCCTGGCCGACGTCGCTGACGAGAAGCGGATGATAGAGTTCCGGACCGACACGGAAAGGCGGCATCAGACGGATCACGTGCATCTACTTTTCAACAACGCCGGGCTTGGTGGCGGCGGAAGCTTCGTCGCCGGTCCACGACAGGAGTGGGAGCGAACCTTTGACGTTTGCTGGGGCGGCGTCTATCGCACCACACGTGTCTTCCTTGCCAGCTTGATGCGCGCGCCGGAAGCGCACCTTATCAACGTGAGTTCAGTCAACGGGTTCTGGGCTTCTCTCGGACCCGAAACGGCGCACACAGCCTACAGCGCGGCCAAGTTTGCCGTGAAGGGCTTCACCGAGGCTCTCATTGGCGATCTACGTGTCCATGCTCCTCACGTCGCAATCAGTCTTGTCATGCCTGGCCACGTCGGCACGTCGATAGTCCATAACACGATCGCGGAGTTCGCCCAGGATGACAGCGTGGAGATGCCCCCGGAGGTGCTGCAACGCGCCGAGGCTTTCCGAGACAAAGGGCTCACACCCGAACAAGCCGCCGAGATAATCCTCAATGGCGTTCGGGATGGCCAATGGCGCATCCTAGTCGGACCAGACGCGTATGCGTTGGACGAAGCCGTTCGGTCGGCTCCGGACAGAGCCTACGAGCAAGACTTCTTCAACCGTTTGCCAAGCGTAGAAAGCCGCTAGAGCACGGCAGCTGAAGCTGTCGTGCTCTAGTTTCTTATTTCGTCGAGCATGTTCGTCGCGGTTGAAGGTCAGCTTGACGCGATGGTGCTCTAAGCCAACCGCGACGGTGGTCGGCGCTCATTAAGCGGCATCGTAGCCAACCCACCCACGCAAACCCAACAGGCTGCTCGTCGCCAGGAGAGCTCCTATCGCGGCGGCGGCAGGTTCTGCTGCTGGATTGCGCCCTGCGGGGCGGCGTATCCCACCGGCGGCTCGCTTTGCTGCTGGTAGTAGCCGCCATTGGCCACCGGCGGCGGCAACGAGGGCTGCGCCGGCGCGCCGCCCCGCATCAGCACGGCGCGCAACGGGTCTGCGGCCGGATTGTTCACCCGCATCGCCATGACGATGTCGACCGGCCCAACCGGCTGGCCGTAATAAGCCTGGTCGCCGCCGCTGTCGGACGACATGACGCTGCCCTGGATCGAGACTCCGGCGAACAGGCCGCGCGTGCGTTCGAACGCCACGATGTCGGCGTTCAGATTCGTCGTCGTGGCACCCTCGACCCCGCCGCCGATGGTGACGAGCGCGACCGACGCGGTGCCGCCGAGGCGGAACTGGCTGTCCATCACGGAGCGCAGGCCGTTTTCGGTCAGGATCATCATCATCACCTCGGCATCCTGGATGCCGGCCTGCAGGCCGAAGCTGCCGCCGCCCACGCTGTAGAAGGCGGGGGACGACCAGGTACCCTGGCCGCCGCGGGCCAGCAGCACGCAGCCGCCGCCTTCGCCGCCGAAGATGAAGCCGGCATGGAAGACGCGCGGGCAGATCATCACCGCGCGCGCCTGCGGCAACAGCGCGCGTGCGTCGTGGCCCTCGCGGTCGTCCAGCACCTCCTGTGCGGCCAGCGTGGCGCGATCGACCAGTTCCTGCTGGCCCTGCGGCGTTACGGCATGGGCGGCGACCGGCAGGCAGAGCAGGCTGGCCAAGGCGAGCAGCCGGGCTTGGATGCGCATGGGACACCTCTCGGATGGTGGTCAATTCTTATGGCACATTATGGCGTTACGAGGGCAAGTTAAGAAACCACTCGCACCTCCGGCGCCGCGCGCGGCCGGCGGCCGAAGATCAACCTGCGAAGCAGCGGCAACAGCAGCAGCCCAAGCAGCGCCAGCGGAAGCCAGGGCAACACCGCGATGCTGACTTGCAGAACCGCGGCAGCGTTGGTCCGCAGGATGTCTGTGGCTTGCGACCACGTCTGATCGATCGGGTCCTGGACCACGACGGGTGGAGCAGGCTCGGCAAAGCTCACGTTCAGCGACTCGGTATCCACCCGCAGCGACAAGTCACGCTGTTCGGCCTGGGCGGCCTCGATCTGCGACTGCGCCTGCGCGGTCTCCCCGGCGATCTTCACGAGGTCGCTCACGCTGATCGTCAGCCGGCCACCCAGCGCCTTCAGGCTTGCCAGGTAGTCCGACAGCTGGGTCGTGCGCTGCGCCACGTCTGCGACTGGCCGGCTCAGGTCCTCGGCATCGGTCGATTGGCTCAGCACGCGCACCAGGCCGGCCTTCTCGCCCGGCAGAGCGTCGGTCAGCGCGCTGGCGAACGGGGTAACCTGATCGTGCGGCAGGCGGACCTGAAGGCTGGCCGCCTCGGTCGCCGGCCTGCCGTCGTAGGTCTGCGGCCTGGCGATGGAGGCATGCAGCATCAGGCAGTGCAGGGCCGGGCTGTTCAGGCACCGGTCGCGTGCGGCGGTGAAATGGGCACGCAGGGCACCGCCGCCGACCTGCAACTCGACGGCGTGCGTGTAGGCCAGGTGCATCCCCGGCTGCTGCTGGGGCGACGGCGTGAACCAGGCCTTCGCGGCTGCCTCGGGCGGCGCCGCGGCCATTGGTGCGGCCGCTGGCGGCGGTGGCGGGGCAGGCTGACGGGCCCAAGGCACCCGGTCGCAGGCAACGGCGACCAGTGCCGCGACGATCAGAACGGCGCCCGCACGCCGGCCACGTCCAACTGTCACGATCATCGTTCCTCCATCGGATAGCCGACTGCCTCGCAGCCTGTAGCGTGTTTCCAAACGGGCGGCATCCCGAGTCCGGCGTCGACCGGCTTGCCAAACGCCGCCCCCGCACGGGAAGCTCGGTCCCATGGACAGCAGCCCCTACGAACCGCCCGACGGCGGCACACGCGCTCAGCACACCGCGTTCGGCATCCTCGCCTTCCTGCTGGTCCTGCTCGGCCTCTACACGCTGCGCGACTTCATCAGCGCGCTCGCCTGGGCCAGCATCTTCGCCATCGCGCTATGGCCGTCTTACCGGCGCTTGGTGCACCGCTTCGGGGAAGGCCGGGGTGTCCTGTGGCCCAGCGTGTTCACCCTGGCCGTGGCGCTCGTGTTCATCGTGCCGCTGGCGCTGGTGGGGTTCCAGCTGGCGCGCGAGGCGCACCAGGCGGCAGACTGGGCCCGCAACGCCCAGGAAAACGGCATCCCGGTGCCGGACCTGGTGCACAAGCTGCCGGCCGGCCAGCAACAGGTGGAAACCTGGTGGCAGCACAACCTGGCCGACCCGGGAAGCGCCCGCGCGCTGCTGGAACGCACGACGCATGGCCGCGTGGAAAGCACCAGCCGGATGATCGCGGGCCAGGTCGCACGCCGTTCCACCCTGTTCGTGTTCACCTTGCTGACGCTGTTCTTCCTGTTCCGCGAGGGCCACCATCTGACCCAGCAGCTGCGCCGCGCCGGCAAGCGCGCCTTTGGGCCCGGCGGCGAACGGGTAGGCCTACAGATCATCGCCTCCGTCCACGGCACGGTGAATGGGCTGGTGCTGGTGGGCCTGGGCGAGGGTGTGCTGCTGGGCGTGGCCTATGCGGTTGCCGGCGTGCCGCATCCCACCGTGTTCGGCGCGCTGACCGCTCTGGCCGCCATGGTCCCGTTCGCCGCCCCCGTGGTGTTCGGCATCGCCTCGCTTCTGCTGGCCGCGACAGGCTCGCTGGCCTGGGGCATCGGCGTGTTCTGCCTCGGCATGGCCACCACCTTTATCGCCGACCATTTCGTCCGCCCGGTGCTGATCGGCGGGTCGACCAAGCTGCCCTTCCTGTGGGTGCTCCTGGGAATCCTGGGCGGCGTGGAGGCGTTCGGGTTGATCGGGCTGTTCCTGGGGCCGGCGGTCATGGCCGCGCTGATCCTGCTCTGGCGGGAGTGGGTGGGCGAGGGCGAGAGGACCTTGCCGGCTTGATCCCCTTCGTAACGCGAGGCGCAATCCGAGCCGCGGCAGCGCTTACTGGGCGATGAGGTGCCGAACGTGCAGCGCGGCGGAAGCGGCCAGCGCCTGCAAGTCGTAACCGCCTTCCAACACCGAGACGACACGGCCGCACGACGCCATCAACTCGTCGGTGATCCAGCCGAAATCTTCCGTCTGCAGCGTCAACTGCGCCAGCGGGTCGTCCGCATGGGCGTCGAAGCCGGCCGACACGATCAGCAGCTCGGGCGCGAACGCGCGCAACGCCGGCAGCCCAGTCCTTGTCCATGCATGCCGAAACGCGCTGCCGCCGTCGCCCGGGTGCAGCGGCAGGTTGACGATGTTGCCCACGCCCGTCTCGCTTGCCGCCCCGGTGCCGGGGTAGCACGGCATCTGATGGCTGCTGGCGTAGAACAGGTCCGGGTCTGCCTGAAACATATGCTGTGTGCCGTTGCCGTGGTGCACGTCGAAATCCACCACGGCGACGCGCCGCAGCCCCCAGCGTGCGCGGGCGTGGTAGGCAGCGACAGCCACGCTGCCGAACAGGCAGAACCCCATCGCCCGGCGCGCCTCGGCATGGTGGCCGGGCGGGCGCACGGCGGCGAACGCCGTATCGGCCCAGCCTTCCATGACCGCGTCCACAGCGGCGATCGCACCGCCGGCGGCGTGGCGCGCGGCGGCAACGCTGCCGTGACCCACGAAGGTGTCCGCGTCGAGCGCCAGGATTTCGCCCTCCGGCGGGTCGAGCGCCAGGATCGCGTCTACGTAGGCGGCGGGGTGAGCCAGGCAAAGCTGTTCGCGCGTGGCCATCGGCGCCTGCTCGCGCAGTAGGTTGATGAAGTCGGGATGTTCCAGCGCGCCCAGCACCGCGCGCAACCGGTCCGGGCACTCGGCATGGCCGCCGCCCGGATCGTGTGTCAGGCAGGCCAGGTGGGTGATCAGCGCCACCCGCCTCACGGCGACGGCTCCGCCAATTCCTCGGGCCGCAGCGGACGGCGGCGGATGGTGAAGCTGAACACGCCGGCCTCCTCGCTGAAGGCGAGCAGGTCGTGTCCCGTCTCCCGGCAGAAAGCGCGGAAGTCGCTTACCGAGGCGCGGTCGGTCGCCAGTACGCGCAGCCGCTCGCCCGGCGCCAGGCCGCGCAACGCACGGTTGGCGCGCAGCACGGGCAACGGGCAGTTCAGGCCTTTCGCGTCCAGCACCCTATCCCCCATGGCCCGCATCCTGCCATTTGCGCCAGGCAAGGCCAAGATACCGGCGCGTGGGTGCGCCAGCCGTGAGCGACCATGTGGGCCAGCAGGGCTGATAGTGCCGTATCCGGAGAACCCCGCCGTTCATCACGGCCAGGGATCAGCGCGGCATTGACCAGGGCACTGGCCGAAGCTGCGTCGTCACGCGGTCGAACCGGCGGGCGGCTTCCACCAGGTCCTCCAGCCTGCGGGCCGAATCCTCCTCATTAGGCTCCTCGCCGAGCAGGCCGAGCAGCAAGGCGTGGAACTCCATCTCTCCCTGCGGCGGCATGTCTGCGCGGCCGAGCGTGTAGTCCGGCAGTGCGGCGGGCGGGCCCTCGGTGATGTCGCGCTGGTTGCCGAAGTAATGCAGCAGCGTTCCGTCGCGCGCGAACACAGGCGAAATGAACAGCAGGTTCCAGAACATGGTGCCGTCGCGCCGGTAGTTCACCACCCACTCGATGCAGCCGCGCTTCTCGGCAATGCAGGCGCCGATCCGGGCCGGGGTGAGCGGGTCGGTGCCCGGTCCCTGCAGGAAGCGGCAGTTACGGCCCAGCGTTTCCGAGTCCGGGTAGCCGGACATCGCTCCAAAGGCGGCGTTGATCGCGATCATCGGCTGCTCGGGCGATGTTGCATCGGTCAGCACCATCGGCTCGGTGCTGTGCATGATCGCGGCCGTCAGCGCGCGTGTCAGCGTATGTTCGGCCACCGCTAGTTCAGCTTGCTGTTCAGGCATCCGGCGCTGATGCACTCGCGGGTACGGTCCTGCAGGAACTGCGTGCGCTCGATGGTGACGTGCGTGGCGCATTGCAGGTTGACGTAGAAGTTGCCGTCCATGCTTCGGCTGCACTGCTCGTTGCGCAAGCCGATCCAGGTGAGCTGACCGGTCTTCAGCAGCGACCGCCCCTGGCTGTCGAGCTTGGCGTGCAGCTTGCCGTACTCCGTGTTCAGGTCGGCATCGGCCTGCTGGTAGATCTTGTTGAGACAGTACAGGCCGTCGAAATCGTTGTTGGGATGGTTGCAGGCGGTGTCGGCCAGGGCGGGTGCTGCGATCAGGCAGGCAAAGGCGGTAAGCAGTCGTGTCACGGCGTTCTCCAGCCATCTAAGTGGGGTCAAGCGGCGTCAGGTTCCGCAAGCTGGCGGCGTGCCACCGCTTTTGGCCCAGAGCTGCACCCGGGTGGACGTCCCAGCCTCGAAGCGGGCCGCGTTCGCGATCGGCGCCTGGGCGATGTTGATCGCCTGGGTCACCGTGATCTTGTGGCAGTCGCGATCCAGGATCGTGGCATCCGGCGTGAACGCCCAGATGTAGGTTTGCGGAAGCCCCGAGTTGGGCACGAACGACAAGCCGGGCAGATGCGCGCCCGGATTGCCGCCATCCGGGCCGGCGCCCACCACCAGCCCGGTCAGCGACCCGGAGTAGAGGTTCAGCACGTCCTGGATCGCCGGGCTGGCCGGCGGGGGTGCCGTTCCGGTCGCCGCTTGGGGCTGGCCCGGTGGGTGGCACGCCGACAAGGCGAGGCCCAGCGCCGGTGCCACCAGCCTGGACATCCGCTTGGGTGTGCTGTGCATGGTGGCGCCTGCTGCTGTTGGGAACGACGCTACAGCAGGTTCGTTCTCACATCCAGCCGCGCCGGCGCATCGCCTCCAGCGTGCCGTCCAGCGCCTGGCGCGTGCGCTCCACCAGCATGTCGGCTTCTGCCTCGCTCAGCACGAAGGGGGGTGCGGCCAGCATGCAGTCGCCGGTCGCGCGCAGGATCAGCCCTGCGCCGTAGGCGACGTCGCGGCAGATCGTGCCGGCCTCGCCGCTCTTGGGAAACCGTGCGCGCAAAACCTTGTCGGGCGTCAGTTCCAAGGCGCCCATCAGCCCGACCATGCGCGCCTCGCCCACCAACGGATGGTCGGCCAGCGCCAGCCAGCGTTGGGCGAGGTAGGGACCGATCACGTTGCGCACACGCTCGACCAGCCCCTCGCGCTGCAGAATGCCGAGGTTGGCGATCGCTGCGGCCGCGCAGACGGGGTGGCCGCTGGTCGTGTAGCCGTGGAAGAAGTCGCCGCCGGCTGCCAGCACGTCGGCCACGTGGTCGGCCACCATCACGCCACCCATGGGCAGGTAGCCCGAGGTGAGGCCCTTGGCGATCGTCATCAGGTCGGGCGCAAAGCTGTAATGCTGGCTGCCGAACCAGGTGCCCAGCCGGCCGAAGCCGCAGATCACCTCGTCGCTGACGATCAGCACGTCGCGTTCGCGGCAGATGCGCTCCACCTCCGGCCAGTACGTGTCGGGTGGCATGATCACGCCGCCCGCCCCCTGCACCGGCTCGCCGATGAAGGCGGCTACGGTCTCGGCGCCCACCGCGTCGATGGCGCGCGCCACCTCGCCGGCCGCCCACAGGCCGAACGCGTCCGGGGTCATGTCGCCGCCCTCGCCCCACCACCAGGGCTGCGCCACGTGGATCACGCCGGGGATCGGCAACCCGCCCTGCTTGTGCATCCAATCCATGCCGCCCAGGCTGGCGCCGCCCACCGTGCTGCCATGATAGCCGTTGCGCCGTGCCACGAACTGCGTCTTGGCGGGCTGCCCGCGCAGTTGCCAGTAGTGGCGCACCATGCGGATGATCGTGTCGTTGGCTTCCGAGCCCGAGTTGGTGAAGAAGGTGCGGGTGAAGCCGGGTGCCAGGTCGCCCAGCATCTCGGCCAATTCGATCACCGGGATGGTCGTGGATTTGAAGAACTTGTTGTAGAACGGCAGCTGCAGCAGCTGTGCGTTCACGGCTTCGGCGATTTCGTGCCGTCCGTAGCCGACGGCCACGTTCCACAGCCCGGAAAACCCGTCCAGGAAGCGCCGGCCTTCGATGTCGCGAAGCCACACGCCTTCGGCATGGGTGATGATCCGCACGCCCTCTGCGTTCAGCGAGGCCATGTCGCTGAAAGGGTGGATGTGGTGGCGCGCGTTGCGCGCGCGCAGCGCGGTGGCGGTGTCGGCGTCGTTCATGTTGGCTGTCCGTAGCTGGCAGGCGAGCGTTACCACGGGGCGGGCTCGATGTGATCACCTATCTCCGGACGGCAGATGCCGGCATGGGTGCGCTCTCTCCGGGCAGGTTGGGGCTGGACAGCCGGGCGCGCTGGCCCAGGGGTTTCCCCGGGCGACACGCGCCGCTATGGTCCGGCGCCAATCGCCCGTAGGACCTGCCAGCGTTGCCCGACATTTTCGACGAGGTGGAGGAAGATCTCCGCGCCGACCGCGCTCGTGCGCTGGGCCGGCGTTATTGGGGCGCATTGGTCGCGATCATGGTCCTGATACTGGCCGGCACCGGCGCCTACGTGTACTGGCAGCAACGCAGCATCGCATCCGTCAACGCGGTTGCCGACCGGTTCATCGACGCAGCGCGCCTGGCCGACCGGGCGGCCGCAAGCCCGCTGGCCGGCACGCAAGACGCCGACACGGCCCAGGCCGCACACATGCTGGGCGAGATCGGCCGGACCGGACCGGCCGGCTACCGCGTGCTCGCCCGGTTGCGCCTGGCGGCATTGCAGTGGCAGACGGGCCAGCGCCAGCAGGCCGTGGCCACCTGGCAGTCGGTGACCGACGACACTGCTGCGCCGGCGCTGCTGCGCGACCTGGCCACACTGACCAGCGCACAGCACATGGCCGATCGCGGCGATCCCGTGCTGCTGAAGCAGCGGCTTCAATCCCTGACCGGGCCTGGCAACCGCTGGGCACCGATGGCCGAGCAGGAGATCGCGTTGATCGATCTGCGCACCGGCCACCCGCGCGAGGCTGGCGCCATCCTGCAGCGGCTGGCAGCGGGGCCGCTCGTGCCAGAAGGTATACGCGGGATGGCCGCAGACTTGCTGAGCACCTTGCCCGCACCGGCCGCGCCCGCCATCACCACGCCGCCCGCCGCCCAGGCGGCACCCCATGGATGATCGAGTGACCCTGGATGATCGCGTGACCCTTGCAGACCCGCGCCTATCCAGAACGCAGGGCCTATCGCGGCGCTCTGCTCTGCTGCTGCCGCTTATGCTGCCGGCGCTGTCGGGCTGCAGCTGGTTCGACTGGCTGACCGACGAGGAGAAGAAGGCGGTCCCCGGAAACCGGGAACCCGTGCTGGCGAGCTTGCGCGGCCTGTCGGTCGATTCGGTCGAACCTGTCACCTTGCCCCCTGCGGTGACCAACGTTGACTGGCTTCAGTATGGCGGTGTTGTCAGCCATGTCGGCGGCAACCTGGCCGGCGGCCTGACCCGGGCCTGGGCGACCTCCATCGGCGAGGGCGGCGCCTACCGCGCCCGCATCACCGCCCAACCGCTCGTCTCCGGCGGCCGCGTGTTCACCATGGACTCCGATGGCGTGGTCGCATCGTTCGACCTGGCCAGTGGCAGCCATGGCTGGCGCACCGTGACCAAGCCGAAAAAGGCACGCAACAGCAACCTGGGCGGCGGCATCGCCATCGAGGGCGACCGTCTTTACGCTGTCACCGGCCGGGCGGAGGCGCTGTGTCTAAGCCTAGCCGATGGCCAGGTGATCTGGCGTGCGGCGCTTACGTCGCCGGCGCGTAGCGCGCCGACCATCGCCGAGGGCAGCCTGTTCGTCATCACGATGGACGAGCAGTTGCAGGCCTTCACCCTCACCGACGGGAAATTCATCTGGTCGCACCAGGCAACCGCGGCCAACACCGGCACGATCGGCCAGGCCGGACCCGCCTACGCCAACGGCGTGATCGTGGCCGGCTTCGAGTCAGGCGACCTGGCGGCGGTGCGCGCCGATAGCGGCACGCTGGTCTGGACCGACAACATGGGCGGCATCAAGGGCCAGGCATCGCTGTCGGATTTCGGCTCCGTCCGCGCGGGGCCCGTCATCGATAACGGGCTGGTCTATGCCATCGGCCTGGGCGGGCTGATGGCCGCCCTCGACATCCGCTCCGGCCGGCGGGTCTGGCAGCGCGACGTGGCCGGTGCGAACACGCCGTGGATTGCCGGCGACATTCTCTACCTGGTCAGCACCGAACAGAAACTGGCCGCCATGGGCCGCGACGACGGCAGCGTGCACTGGGTGACCGACCTGCCGCGCTTCCAGAACCCCAAACGAAGCAAGGGGCTGATCACCTGGACCGGCCCCGTGCTGGTGGGCGGCAAGCTGGTGCTGGTCAGCGACCACGCCAAGATGGCCGTGGTGGACCCGATCTCCGGCGCGCTGGCGGCCAGCCTGAACCTCAGCGACACGGCTTCCACGCCGCCGACCGTGGCGCAGGATACGGTGCTTGTGCTGACGGATGATGCTAAGCTGACCGCTTATAAGTAAGGCCAGGGCGCTGCCCTGGACCCCGTCACGCCAAAGCGTGCTACGCACGACGGGGCCAGTCGACCCCAGACCCCATTCATGGTGTCCAGAGGCCGACTGGCCTTTGGCGGGGTCTGGGGCAGAGCCCCCGCCGTCTAGGACCAGGCAACCATGCTCCCCGTCGTCGTCATCGCCCGCCGCCCCCACCTCGGCAAGTCCACACTCTTCAACCGCCTCTCCGGACGACGCAGCGCCATCGTCTCCGACACCCCGGGCGTCACCCGCGACCGAAAGGACGCTGAAGCCATGCTGCGCGGCCGCAACGTCCGCCTGGTGGACACCGCCGGCCTGGAGGAGAGCGACCCCGAAGCGATCTACGGCCGCATGCGCGCCAGCAGCGAGGCGGCCGTGGGCCAGGCCGACCTGATCGTCTTCGTCATCGACGCGCGCATCGGCATCACGCCGGCCGACGAGCACTTCGCCAACTGGCTCCGCCGCCAGAACCGCCCCGTGCTGCTGGTCGCCAACAAGGCCGAAGGCCGCATGGGCGTGGCCAACGCGCTGGAGGCCTACTCTCTGGGCCTGGGCGACCCGCTCGCCGTCTCGGCCGAGCACAACGAGGGCATCGCCGACCTGATGCGCGAGATCGCCGAGGCGCTGCCGCCCGAAGCAGAGAAGGGTGAGACGGCCGAAGGCACCCGGCCGCTGAAACTCGCCATCGTCGGCCGCCCCAACGCCGGCAAGTCCACCTTGCTGAATCGCCTGGTGGGCGAGGAGCGCATGATCACCGGTCCCGAACCCGGCCTGACGCGCGACGCGGTCAGCACCATCCTGCACGACCCATTGGGCGACATAGAGCTTGTCGATACCGCGGGCTTGCGAAAGCGCGCGCGCATCGAGGAAGCGTTGGAAAAGATGTCCGTCAGCGCCAGCATCGAAGCGCTGAAGATGGCCGAGATCGTGGCGCTGACCGTCGATGCCCCGCTCGGCCTGCACGAGCAGGACCTGCAGATCGCCCGCCTGGTGGAGCGCGAAGGCCGCGCCTGCATCCTGGTGCTCAACAAATGGGATGCGGTGGACGATCGCGACAAGACGCGCCGCGCTATCAGCGACCGGCTGGAGTTCAGCATGACGCAGATGCGCGGCATCCCCGTCGTGACCCTGTCGGCCGCGACCGGCGCCGGTGTTGAGAAGTTTTTGCCGGCTGTACGCGCCGCCGCAACGGTCTGGAATACCCGCGTTGCCACCGGCGCTCTGAACCGCTGGTTCGAAACCGCCTTGGCACGCCACCCGCCGCCGCTGGTGGAAGGCCGCCGCCTGAAACTGCGCTACATCACCCAGGCCAAGGCGCGCCCGCCCACCTTCCTGGTGTTCGGCACGCGGGCGGAACAGATGCCCGAAGATTATCATCGTTATTTGGTCAACAGCCTGCGCGAGACGTTCCATCTGCCTGGAACGCCGATACGGATACACGGGCGCGGGACGACCAACCCGTATGTCGATCAGCACTGATGAAAGCCGTGCTGCCGTGGCATCAAACGGCCCGCGCGCGGTATGACCTCTCGAGAGCTGGCGACGTCGGATTTTGGTCATTTGCATCCGCCATCTGCATACTCGTGTGCGCGGTTGCCACCTACGCGGCGTCGCGCCAATTTCCCTTGGGTGCCGACATGCTGCAAAGCTACCTTGCAGCACAGTCGATCCTGAGCGGAAATATCCTGCTGACCGGCTGGCATTTGGCCAGTGACAACTTTGTCTTTGACGAGACGCTGCCGCTGGCCGTGCTGGAAGCAATCTTCGGGCGTCATGTCTCGGTGCTGACTGGGTTTTCGGTCGGGATCTACGTGCTTCTCATGTCGGCCTGTGTCGTCGGAAGCGTTCGGTCCAGCAACTCGTTCCGTGCCAACGCGATCAGCCTGGCTACGATCGTGTTGCTGATAGGCACGTTGCGTCCTGTCGCTGATCTGCCGATGTTGCAACCAGGCATTCATGGCATGAGCATTGTCATCTCGCTGTTCAGCCTCATGCTGCTGGCCGCTTTGGCACGGCCGGATTGGCGCCATCGCCGCCTTACCACATGGGTGTACGCCCTCCTTTCGGTCGCCGCGATCGGCAGCGACCCGCTTACGATTATATGCGCCTTCGGTCCGGCCCTCATCGTCCTGGGATACGATTTGCTGACATCGGAGTCGGTTTTCATGGCGGCCCGCTTGTTCTTGCTCGTCCTGGCCTGCATCGTCGTCGGTCAATGCGCACCGCAGATCGTCGCGTGGTTCGGCGGTTTCCGGATGGAAGCTACGGTCTCTCTCAACTTCGTCGCACCAAGCCGCTTGTCGCATAGTTTTCAAGGTGTCTTGTTCGGCCTCCTGCAAAGCAGCAACTCCGATGTCTTTGGAAAGGAGGTCTTGAGCCGCGACGGGTTGCTGAGCGCCGTCCGTCTGGCTGGCTGGCTATGCGGAATCCTTGCCGTGGCAAGCTGGTGGCGCGCTCCCAACAGAGCCGCGTTAGGATTGTTGGACCGTATGCTTTTGGCCGGCGTGGCTGTCGTCACTGTCGCGTGCCTGGCGAGCGAGATGTTCGATAGAGCTGTAGGCGATACACCCGCCAACGACGTTGGCGCAGCCACGCGCTACCTGTCGCCGGTGATCGCGTTCGGCATCGTCATTGCCGCACGGTTCATGCCCGGCGCCCTTGATAGGCTTGCAACATCGCGGCTTCGGTTGACGGCCACCGGGGTCCTCATGGTCGCGGCCACGAGCGTCGTTGCCGCCTCGCTGGCGATGGCTTCCAGCCTGTTGCAGCTTCCCTCCTGGGCCGCCGCCAGTCCCTATCGCGCGGTTGGACAATACTTGCGCGGGCGTGGGCTGACCTGCGGTGTTGCCGCGTATTGGGATGCCTCTCCGGTGACTGTCTTGTCCAAAAACCGCGTCGCGGTGCGGGCTGTTACAGGCGGGCCGGGTGGTTCGCTGGTGCCGTTTCTCTGGCTATCCAACGATCGCTGGTACTCGCAGATGACCCACCCGATGTTCGCGATCTGGCATACCGGCCAGGAAGATTCATTCAACGTCAATGCCCAAACGGTCGCCGCAACGTTTGGCAAACCGATGCGCATCGAAGACAAATTCGGGTTCCGCATTGCTACGCTCGCGGGATCGACGTGCGATAAGGCCAACCCGACATGATCACCCGTACGCTACCCACCGCCACGCTAAGTTTCGCCATAGACGAAGCCGGCACCGGGCCGGACGTGGCACTCTGCCTGCACGGCTTCCCCGAATCCCGCTTCTCCTGGCGCCACCAGTTGCCTGTGCTTGCCGAACAGGGCTGGCGCGCGGTCGCTCCGGACATGCGCGGCTACGGCGGCACCACACGGCCGGCCGAACGATCCGCTTACCGCATGGAGCGCCTGGTCGAGGACGTGGCCGCCCTGTTCGATGCGCTTGGCGCCCGCAAGCGGTTGCTGGTGGCGCATGATTGGGGCGCGCTCATCGCCTGGCAGTTCGCCATCCAGCGCGTGCGGCCGCTGGATGGCCTGATCATCATGAACGTGCCGCATCCGGCGGTCTTCCGCGCCGTGCTGCGTCGCTCGCCGCGCCAACTCGCACGATCGTGGTACGTGTTCTTCTTCCAACTGCCTGGCCTGCCCGAGTTGCTGCTGCGCGCGCGCGGCGCACAGGCCGTGGCCGACGCGTTCCGCACCATGGCGGTGGACAAGTCAGCGTTTCCGCCCGAGGTGCTGGCCCACTACCGGCAGAACGCCCTGCAGCCCGGGGCGCTGACCGCGATGATCAACTATTATCGCGCCAACTTCGCCACCTTGGCCGAGCGCACGCCGACGCCGCAAATCGAGACGCCGACGCTGATGATCTGGGGCGAGCAGGATACGGCCTTGGGCGTGGAACTGACCGAGGGTTACGGCCCGCATGTGGCCGATTTCACGCTGAAGCGCCTGCCGGGCGTCTCGCACTGGGTGCAGCAGGAGGCCCCCGACCAAGTGAACGCGGCCATGCTCGGCTGGCTGGCGGCGCACAACATTGTGCCGTAACCTGGCGTCGTTACGGCTACCCAGGAGCCCGCCAGTGCTGACGATCATCCTTATCGTTCTCGTCGTTCTCGCCTTGGGCGGTTTCGGCCATAGCGGCTACCAGCGCGGCTGGTACGGACGCGACCCTTACTATGCGCCGCCGCCATCGGCCGGCTTCGGCGGCGGCGGACTTGGACTGATCATCCTGCTGGTCGTGCTGTGGCTGATCTTCGGCCACCACCACACCTACTACCGCTACTAAAGCGCGTTCAGGCTGACCGTAAACGGTCAGCGCGCTTTAAACATAGGTTCGAACGAGCAATTTACTCACTTCGACTGTTCCAGTCTGCGTGAGATTGCTCTAGGCGGCCGGGCCTGCCAGGATGGCAGCGCACCCAGCAGCATGTGCGGCAGGGTCAGCGCAGCCAGCCCCTGGATGGTCAGCGCCAGCAACCGCCCGGGTGGCGCACCTGGAAACCAGCGCCACAGTACGAGTCCGATCAGCAAGGTCAGCGCCGTCACCGGCAACGATCGCCAGGCGGCGTCGCCCATCGTCCGCACCCGTGGAGCCAGCCCGCTTCGCACCAGCGCCCGCATGTGCCGTGGCGCGTGCAGGCAGACGAAATAGGCGGCAAAGGCAGGCAGAGGCGGCAAAACGGTGAACAGTGCCGCGACCAGCCCCGCATCACCCAAACCGTCCCAGTCGTGCTGCACACAGGCCTGCACCATCCAAGCCAGCGCCACGATGCACCATGCGCCAGCAGCTGTCGTCAGCCACAGCGGCAGATGCGGCATGCTCGTCAAGGTGACGGCTGCCAGAAATCGGGCGGTTGCGGCCGGGTGCAGCAGCACAGGAACCGCCACGGCTAGTCCGCCCCGCGCGGCGGCCGCCAATGACCGCTCTCCCGCATCCTCGACGCCGAAATGCCAGACCGACGCGGCCAGGAACGCAGCCAGCATTCCGATAGGCTCTACGCGCCAGGCAAGCAGCACCCCGGCTGTCAGACCAAGGTAGGGGACAGCGAACACCAGGAACCAGAACGCACCAAAGCGCGGGCGCAGCAGCGGACGCGCGATCTCGCCATCCAGCGCGCCATGCGGCACGCCGAGCAGGATGACGATCGCCAGCACGACCAGTGTCCATAAGGCCTCATCCAGCCAGGATTGGGCGGACAACAGCACGAGGGCCGGCGCGAGCAGCAGCGGCAGGCCGACGAAGCTGCCCCTAGGCCGGCCCTGCCCAAGCCGCAGCGTTGCCGCAGAACCGGAGGGCTGTCCCGCGGCGATCAACGCTAGGCCGCCATGCGTTGAGGAACGCGCGAACCGTCCGCCAGCTCATCGGTGACGAGCTTCGTCGTGCTCGTGACGGACAGCAGGCCGTAGGCTACCTTCGAGACCAGATCGATAATGGCGATCAGCGCCACGCCGGCGGCACTGCTGATCATGCTCAGCCCGTCCGTGCTCACCGCCAGGATCAGCGGGTAGACCAGCCATAGCACCGACAGGATGATTGCGTTGCGGCGGTAGTCGGACTGCACGGTTGGCGTTTCCAGAGCGCTCTGCGCAAGCAGCGGACCCCAGATGACGTAATACACGCCGAGGAACGCCGCGCAGGAGACAGCGAACCAGGTCCACTTGATCCAGAACACTTCCGACATGCCGAAGAACAACGCCGTCAGTATCATCATCACGTCGGCAATCAGCAGGCCGGCCACCATCCCGCTTCGGCGCATGCCGGAATGCATGCCGGTGCCGGCGAGCGAGAGCAGCAGCAGCGGCGTGGTGAACGTCCAATCGATGTAACGTGCGTAGTAAAACACGCGGCCGGTGCCGGCCGCGGCACCCAGCGGCAGCACGTAGCTGCCCTGGCCGATGGCCATCGCGAAATACGAGCAGGCAGCGATGATCGGAACGATTCCGTGATAGATCGTATGCGACTGTTCAGGGCCGGTCCGGGCGCGGCCCAGTGCCAGGATGAGCAAGCCGCCCCCCAGCATCAGGATGGTGTCGAGCCAAAGCCAGGTTTGCGCCCTCATCGTCCGCTCTCGCCGTCGCGTGAGACGGTCCAGCGCCCGATACTCTTCGCAGTTGCGAAAGACTACGCCCTCACAACAACATTCCTATCTTACGCCGGCTTACCGGGATCGAACCGTACCAGACTGGCATGCGCTGCCACCTCCGGCAGGCACATCGCGGCGAGCTGGCCAGCCACCATGGCCGGCGAGGGCAGAGTGTTCGGGTCCTCACCCGGAAAGGCCTGCGCGCGCAGGCGCGTGGCGATCTGCCCCGGGTCGAACAGGTTCACCCGCAGCGCCGTGTTCTCGACCTCGTCGGCCCAACTCAGCACCAGGTTTTCCATGCCGGCCTTGGTGGCTCCGTAGGCGCCCCAAAAAGCGCGCGGCGCGCGCGCCATGCTGCTGGTGACGAACACGGCCCGCCCGGCATCGGACGCCAGCAGCACGGGCGCGCAGGTGCGTATCAGCCGATAGGTGGACGCGAGGTTCACCGCCACGCACTCGGCGAAATCCTTGGGCACGATGTGCGCCGCCGGCGTAAGCTTGCCCAGTGCACCGGCGTTGTGCACGAGTATGTCGAGCCGTCCGAAGCGACCATGCAACGAGGGCCCTACCGGATCGATGCTGTCGGCGTTCTTAAGGTCGAGCGGCAACAGGGTGGCCGCCCCGCCGGCGGCGCGTATCTCGTCGTCCGCCTCCTCCAGCCCGCCTTGCGTGCGTGCTGCCAGCACCACATGCGCGCCCATCGCCGCAAGCCTGACCGCGACGGCCCGTCCGATCCCCCGGCTAGCCCCCGTCACCAAGGCGATCCGATTATCGAGTGGCCTCATCCTAACGAATAAGAGTCTCTTGCTTCTTTTCTTCAGATAAGAAGAAAGAGAATTCTTCTTTCTTGAAGGAAAGAAGCAAAGAGCTTTTGTTCATCACGTCATTTCCAGCGTCAGCTGGCGCCCGGCTCGGGCGTCCATGTCGGGCAACGGCACCGGATACTCGCCGGTGAAGCAAGCGTCGCAATAATACGGGCTGGCGGGGTTGCGGCCGGTCCGGCCCAGTGCGCGGTACAAGCCGTCGATCGAGATGAAAGCCAGGCTGTCGGCACCGATCAGGGCGGCCATCTCCTCCACGTTGTGCCGCGCAGCCAGCAGCTTGCTGCGTTCCGGCGTATCGATACCGTAGAAACAGGAATGCGTGGTGGGCGGCGAGGAAATGCGCATGTGCACCTGACTGGCGCCGGCCGCGCGAACCATCTCGACGATCTTCTTGCTGGTGGTGCCGCGAACGATGCTGTCGTCGACCAGCACCACGCGCTGGCCTTCCAACGCGGCGCGGTTGGCGGAGTGCTTGAGTTTCACACCGAGGTTGCGGATGTGGTCGGTCGGCTCGATAAAGGTGCGGCCCACGTAGTGGTTGCGTATGATGCCCAGTTCGAACGGCACGCCGCTCTCATGCGCATAGCCCATGGCCGACGGCACGCCGGAATCGGGGACAGGCACCACGATGTCGGCCGGCACGTGGCTCTCGCGCGCCAACTCGGCGCCGATGCGCTTGCGGGCCTCATAGACGGGCATGCCCTCCATCACCGAGTCAGGGCGCGCGAAATACACGTATTCGAAGACGCAGAAGCGCGCCTTGTTGGGCCCGAACGGGCGAATGCTGCGCACGCCCCCATCGTTGATCACCACGATCTCGCCGGGCTCCACGTCGCGCACGAACTCGGCGCCCACGATGTCGAGCGCGCAGCTTTCGCTGGCCAGCACCCAGCCGCCGCCGACACCCTGGCCGGGCACGCGCCCCAGGATGAGCGGCCGCACGCCCAGCGGGTCGCGAACCCCGATCAGCGCCTCGTTGGACAACGCGACCAGTGAGTAGGCGCCCACTACCTGCTTCAGCGCGTCGATCAGCCGGTCGACCACGGTGGAGTAAAGGCTGATGGCGATCAGGTGGACGAACACCTCGCTGTCCGTGCTGCTCTGGAACAGGCAGCCGCGGCGCACGAGCTGACGGCGAAGGGCAACCGCGTTGGTCAGGTTGCCGTTATGGCCCACCGCGAAGCCGCCGAACTCGAAATCGGCGTAGAGCGGCTGCACGTTGCGCAGGATCGTCTCGCCGGTGGTGGCGTAGCGGTTGTGGCCGATGGCGCTGGGTCCCGGCAGGGATGCGATCACCCGTGCATCGCCGAAATTGTCGCCCACCAGCCCTAAGCCGCGCTGCTGATGGAAACGCTGGCCGTCATAGCTGACGATGCCGGTCGCCTCCTGCCCGCGATGCTGCAGGGCGTGCAGGCCGAGTGCTGTCACCGCTGCCGCATCGATGATGTTCCAGACGCCAAAGACGCCGCACTCCTCGTGCAGCGTGTCGTCGTCCTGGGAGGCGGGTTCCGGCAAGGCGGGGGACGGCACCATTCACACTCTCCGCGGCACGGTGGTCCTGTACACACAACAGAGGGGCCGAGTCTCGCAACTGTCATCGAACGTGATGAGCTGACACCTAGGGGTGCTCAGGCGGCGGTCCAACCGCGTGGTCATCAGGGGTGGCATGCAAATCGGCTTCTATGGACGGCTGCCCCTCGGGCGGCGGCGCGACTCGAGGGCGATAAAGCGGCGGCAGGTGGCCGGTTGCCCACACCGCACCATGGTAGATGTAGGGCAGCATGCGGGCGTGCAGCACCGGCTCGGGCCAGCGATCCGGCGGCAGCATCAGCGCTAGCGGTATATAGGCCGCAACCAGCAGAAGCGCACCCCGGCCTAGCCCAAAAACCAGGCCGAGCGTCCGGTCCAGCCCGCCCAGCGCCGACACCCGCACGACCCGCCCTATCAAATTGGCCAGCAACGACAGCGCGATCAGCACGACGACGAACACCAGGATGTAGGAAGCGGGGTCGGCGAGATCGGGATCGCCGACCGCCTGCCGCATCATCGGCTGCACCTGTGGACCGAACTGATAGGCGAGATAGCCGGCGAGCACCCAGCTTCCCAACCCCAGCAACTCGCGCACCAGTCCGCGCGACAACCCGAGCAGGGCCGAGACGCCCAGTATGGCCAGCACCAGGAGATCGACCAGGTTCATCGGAGGCTTATCGGGTAGAAGTTCCTCCGGCGGAAGCCCGGCGCGGTGGTCGCGCGCCGGCTTGACTTTCCGTTACCTATCTGGAAGGTCCGGGCAGTCCGACAGAGGCCCGCCGGCATGCTCTCTCCTCAAGACGCCTGGGTGCTGGACGCCTTCGGCGTCAACCCCGCAGATTACGAGACGAACGCCGGCCCAGCCGGCGGCTCTGATGGCCGTATCGGCGGCATGTTCGACACGATCAAGGCCAAGCTCGGAATTGGGGCGGCATCGGCCAAGCCGGTGCCGCGCGCGGCACTCGGCCCTGCGCAATCGGCGCGCGCCCAGGCCCTGAAGCAAGCGATGCCGGCGGCCGAGCAGCAGCGCATCGACCAGGTCATGGTGAAGGCCAAGGGCGACGAGACCGCCTACTTGACCAAGGCGCTAGCCAGCGGCCACTCGGCCGCCGAGGTCGAAGCGTTCTACTCGGCCATCAAGGGCAAGGATCATAAATGGATGGAGGACAACCTCCACATCGTGGACGACAGCAGCGGCAAAGGGGTGAAGCAGCAGTGGGAGATGTCCTGCGCGCCCACCTCGGTGCAGGCGATCAAGGCGGAGCTCGACCCGATCTACGCGCTGAAGCTGCGGACGGAGAGCCCGAAGCTGGAGGACGCCGACAAAACGGACGGCAACAAGCTCAGTCCGAAGCTCGCTAAGGAACAGGGCGATATGTTGCGCAGCAAAGGCGTGAGACCCACCAACTTGGGTACGCCTGGACGAGGATTGTCGCTTGGCGGTGTCGAGAGCCTGTTCAACACCACCACGTCGGCAACCGGAATCAGTTACAAGACGAACGAGGTTGACGACAGCACCATGGATGCTTCGCTGACGCGCATGCAGACCGCGTTGTCCGGCGGGCTGCCGGTTCCGCTGCTGGTGGGACAGAACGGGGTCGCGGGCCATGCCGTGCTGATGACCGGGTTCGATGCGGGGCCACCGCGCCGCTACGCCATACACGATCCCGCGGATGGCAAGACGGTCACCGTCACGGATGCCGAGATCAAGGGAAAGTCGTTCACGGTTGCTGGCTGGCACGAGTTGACTGAATTCCTCGAGCCATCGGCGGCGACGGCTGTAGCGCCGCCGCCCGCCGGAGCACCCTGAGCCGTGTTGCACGATTACAGCCGCTCAGACTTGCTGGCGTTGACCCCCGAACACTATCTCGCCGACGGTTATCGCAATGCGGCCGGCACGATCCGCCCGGAGTTGACGGGTGAATATGCGACTGCCGCGGCAACCCAGCTTCTCGACGCCGAGGCTTCGCCGCAGGAGGTTAGCCTGACGGCCGAGGCGATCCGGCAAATCCTGCCGCTGCATATGGCGTCGTCGCGGGATCGGCTGGTGGCTTCCTTGGAAGAGGCGCTCGCGCTGGTGGCTCGCACCCTGCAAAAAGGCAACAACGAAGGATTGGTCAATTGGCTCATTGGCTGCGCTGCGGCGGTCGGTCGGCAGGCGGATCTGGACGCATTTCTCGTGCATCTTCAGGCGGTGGAGCGCCAATACGCCATTGTAGCCGCTTTGCAGCCGCTGGAGCGGCCGTCGCTTTCTGTGCAATGAGCGTGGCCATGGCAGCACAGCCGCCGATCACCTTGCAGGCGGGAAGACAATCCCTGCCGCTCTCGTCGCCACCCGCCGAAATCGCGGCCATGGTCGATGCCTACAACCGGCACCGGCGTATCGACGGCCTGCCGGACGGGCTGAACCCCGCCATCATCGACCCCGAAAAGGCGGCTGCGCTGGTTGCGGGCCTGCCGAACCAGCCGCCGGCCGTATTGGCCAAGCTGGCCGGCAATGCCTTGCCGCTAGACTGGGCTGCCCTGGGGCTTGGGGTCACCGCGCCCACGCATCGCGAGGCGTTCGCCGGTAAGTTCGAGTTGATCATCGACGATGTCGACATCGGCCAGGTCGGGGCACATACGAGCATCCCGTTCGATCCCAAACTTGCCCGCGCAAAAGCGATGGAGGCGCAGGCTGCGCTGTCTCAGGCCGAAGCAGCCCTGAAACCTGGCACGCTGGACAACACCCGGTTTCGCCGGTCAGCCATCGCCCAGACCTGGCTCAACAACGCGGACGCGTGGGTAAAGGCCGAGCCGGCTGATTCGGACGCACAATCGTCACGCGCCGCAGCCGACAAGGCGTTCGACCGGAACCACATGCCGAAGGGCATCGAATAGACCGCCCGCCACTCGACTTTAACGGGGAACTTACAAACCTATATCGCCAGCATGCCTACCCCCTATGAAACCCTCGGCATCAAACCCGACGCAACCGCGGCGCAGGTCAAATCCGCCTATTTGAAGCTGGCCAAGAAGCACCACCCGGACCTCAATCCCGGCGACAAGAAGGCCGAGGAGCGTTTCAAGGCAATCAATGCCGCCAACGACCTGCTGTCGGACGCCGACAAGCGCACCCGTTTCGACCGAGGCGAGATTGACGCCACCGGCCAGACGCAGGCGGATCCTCGGCGCACCTACCGATCCTATGCCGAGGGCGACCAGGGGGCGCGCTATCGAGGTGCGGGGGTCGGCGGGGCCGACAGGGCGGCGTTCCACGACATCTTCTCCGACCTGTTCGCCGCGCGGGGCGGGATGGGCGCCAGTGGGGCCGCCGGACAGCAGGACCAGCGCATGCGCGGCCAGGACCAGCGCTACCAGATGTCGGTCAGCTTCATCGAGGCGGCGCTGGGGGCCAGCCGCCGGCTGACCCTGCCCGACGGCCGCACGCTGGACGTAACAATCCCGGCCGGTCTCGACGAGGGCCAGACCCTGCGCCTGCGCGGCCAAGGCGACGCCGGCTGGAACGGTGGCGCCGCCGGCGACGCGCTGATCGAAGTGGCCGTCAATCCTCATCCGTTCTTCGTGCGCGAGGGCGACGACATACACCTTGACCTGCCGGTTACCGCGTCTGAGGCGGCCTCCGGCGCCAAGGTGGCGGTGCCGACGCCGGCAGGTCCGGTCAACCTCAGCATCCCCCACGGCTCGGATGCCGGCCGGCAGCTACGGCTGCGCGGCCGCGGCATCCCCGAGCATGGCGGCCGACCGGCGGGCGATCTGTATGTGACGCTGCAGATCGTGCTGGGCCAGCCGGATCAGGCGCTGGAGGACGCACTGCGCGCGTTCTACGAACGTCATCCGCTCGACCCGCGCCGCCCGATGAGCGAGGCCGCATGATTACCCTGGCGAGCATATGCGCCGCCATCCCCGGGCTGACCGAGGACGAGCTGCAACGCTGGATGGACCAGGATTGGATCCGCCCGGACCGGCGCGCCGGCAAGCCGGCCTTCCGCGAGATCGATGTCGCCCGCATCCGGCTGATCGTGGAACTGCACACCGCGCTGGAGGTGGAGGAGCCGACCGTGCCGCTGGTGCTCTCGCTTCTCGATCAGCTTTATGCGACACGGCGCCAGTTGCGCCTGGTGCTCGACGCGCTGGAGCCTCCGGTGCGGGAAGCGGTGGCCGACCGTGTGGCGCAGGTGCTACCCCTTGAGCTGCCGACGTAATTACGCCGCTTATTCCCGGACCAACTCAGACCGCGTGCAGGAGATGGTGATGCGTACGACACGCTTCCTTGCGCTCGGCGTCATGCTGGGCGCCGTTCCGGCCGCCGCCCAGCCGAACCAGGGGCCGCCCGCCGTGGGCGTGGTAAAGGCTGAGCGTACGCCGATCGTGGAAACCGACCAGTTTATCGGCCGGGTCGAGGCGGTAAACCGCGTGTCGCTGGTCGCCCGCGTCGTGGCTTTTCTTGACAAGCGCCTGTTCACCGAGGGCAGCGAGGTCAAGCAGGGCGATCTGCTCTACCAGCTGGAGGAGGGGCCATTCCAGGCCGACTTCCTGGCCAAGAAGGCGGCGCTGGACCAGGTCAATGCGCTCCTGCTGAACGCCAACCAGACGCTCAGCCGGCAACAGGCACTCCTGAACACCCCTGCAGGCCAGCGGTCGAACTTCGATGCTGCCGTCGCGCAGCAGCGCAGCCAGCAGGCCCAGGTGGAGGCGGCGCAGGCAAACTTGGCCACCTCGCAGATAAACCTTGCCTACACGCAGATACACGCGCCGATCACCGGCAAGATCAGCCGCACGACAGTGACCGAAGGCAACGTGGTGGGCCCCACCAGCGGCACGCTGGCCACCATCGTCAGCCAGGACCCGATGTACGTGTTGTTTCCGATCTCCTCGCGGGCGGCACAGGATCTGCGGCAGCGCTACGCCGGTCATGGCGGCTTCAGCGCGGTTAAAGTGCAGATACAGCTTCCGAACGGCCGGACCTACGGCCAGGACGGCAAGCTGGACTACGTGGACCCGAGCATCTCGGCCAGCACCGATACGTTGAACGTGCGCGCGATCCTGCCCAACCCGCTGCTCGCCTCCAGCGAGGCCGCCGGCAAGCAGGACGGCAGCACACGCGAGCTGGTGGATGGGGAGTTCGTGCAGGTGATGGTGCAGGGCATCACCCCGATCGAGGTGTTGGGCGTGCCGCGCGCCGCCGTGCTGTCTGACCAGCAGGGCGATTACGTGTACACGTTGGACGCGCAGAACCACGCGCAGCAGACCAGGATACAGCTCGGCCAATCGACGGCCAGCGTCGCTGCCGTGACTGCCGGGCTGACCGAAGGCCAGACAGTGATCGTGGAGGGTATCCAGCGCGTGCGCCCGGGCATTGCGGTGGTACCTGGCCCTGCTTCTGCCGCTCCGCCGCAGCCCGCACCCCATGCCGGCTGATCCTTCCCGTCGCATGCATACGGCCGTCCCGTGATCTCCGCCGTCTTCGTCGATCGGCCGCGCCTGGCTATCGTGATCGCGATCGTGATCACAATCGCGGGCCTGATCTCGCTTGGCCGGATCCCGGTGGCACAGTTCCCCGACATCGTGCCGCCGCAGGTCCAGGTCTCGGCCGTCTATCCGGGCGCCTCGGCGGCCGACGTCGAAGCCTCCGTCGCGCAGCCGATCGAGGCGCGCGTCGTGGGCGTGGACAAGATGCTCTACATGAAGAGCACCAACGCCAACGACGGCACCTACGGGCTGACCGTCAGCTTCGCGCTGGGCACCGATCCCGACATCAACACCGTCAACGTCAACAACCGCGTGCAGACCGCATTGGCCCAGTTGCCGGCGGCGGTGCAGGCGCAGGGGCTGACGGTGCAGAAGGCCAGCAGCGCGGTGCTGGAGTTCGTCAACTTCTTCAGCCCGAGCAGCAAGCAGGACACGCTGTTCATCACGAACTACGTCACCATCAGCGTGCTGGACGAGATCTCGCGCATCAACGGCGTGGGCCAGGCCGCCCTGTTCAGCCAGCAACTCTACTCGATGCGCATCTGGTTCGACACCAAGCGCCTGACCAACCTGAACCTCACGCCCGCCGACGTCACCAACGCGATCCAGGCGCAGAACGTTGTGGCCCCCGTGGGCCGCATCGGCGCACGGCCGGCCAGCAACGACGTGCAGTTCCAGCTCAACGTGCAGACCCAGGGGCGGCTGACCACGGCCAAGCAGTTCGGCGACATCGTGCTGCGCGCCAACCCGGACGGCTCGCTGCTGCGCATCCACGACGTGGCCCGTGTGGAACTGGGCGCCCAGAGCCTGGACAGCGAAAGCCGACTGGACGGCAAGCCCTCGGTCGCCATGCGGATCAACCTCGCCCCCGGCGCCAACGCGGTGGCCACCGCGCGCGCGGTGAACGCCAAGCTGGCTCAGCTGAAGGCGCGCTTTCCGCAGGGCATGGACTACCAGGTGACCTGGAACTCCACGCTGTTCGTAACCGACACGATCGCCGAAGTGCTGAAGACGCTGGGCGAAGCTTTCGTGCTGGTCGTGATCGTGGTGTTCCTGTTCCTGGGCAATCTACGCGCCACCATCATCCCGACCATCGCCGTGCCGGTCAGCCTGATCGGTGCCTTTGCCGTGCTGCTGGCGTTGGGGTTTTCGGCCAACACGGTGACGCTGCTGGCCATGGTGCTCGCGATCGGCATCGTGGTCGACGACGCGATCGTGGTGGTCGAGAACGTGGAGCGGGTGATCGAAGAGCATCCCGATTGGGACCCGCGGGACTCGGTGAAGGAGGCGATGCGGCAGATCACCGCGCCGATCATCGCGATCACCCTGGTGCTGCTGTCGGTGTTCGTGCCGATCGGCTTCATTCCGGGCATTTCGGGCGTGCTGTTCAAGCAGTTCGCGGTGACGATTTCGGCGGCCATGCTGATCTCGGCGCTGAACGCGCTGACCTTGTCGCCCGCTCTGTGCGGCATGTTCCTAAAACCCCGGGCAGAAGCCAAGCACGGCATACTGGCCCGCATACTGCGCGGCATCGACCACACGCGCGACGGTTACACCAGCATCGTGCGCCGGCTGATCCGGCGTTCCTCACTGGCCCTCGTCGCTATCGCGCTGTGCGCCGGCGGCATCTTCGGGCTGGCCAGCATCACGCCCTCGGGCTTCCTGCCCAGCGAGGACCAGGGCGGATTTTTCGTGTCCATGCAGCTGCCGGACGGGGCCTCGCTGGCGCGCACCAGCGAGGTGGTGAGCCAAGTCGAACGCAACGTCATCAGAATGGCGGGCGTGCAGGACACGTTCGCCATCGTCGGTTTCTCCATCCTGGACAACGCGCAGGAATCCAACAACGGCTTCATGTTCGTCCGCCTGAAATCCTTCGCCGACCGGACCACGGCGAAGACACAGGTGGCGGCGATGATACGCCAGGTATTCGGCATGGGCGCGCATATTCGCTCGGCCAACGTGATCGCCGTCAACCTGCCGCCGATCATCGGGCTGGGGACGGTGGGTGGCTTCGAGTACCAGTTGGACGCGCTGGAGGGGCAGGACCCGAGTGCGATCAACAGCACGCTGAACGGGCTGCTCGCCGCCGCTCGGGGCGACCATCGTCTCGGCCAGGTGTTCTCCACGTTCTCGGCCAGCAATCCCTCGCTGTTCCTCGACATCGACCGTGAAAAAGCGCAGGCGCTGGGACTGAACATGTCGGACGTGTTCGACACCTTGAGCGCTACGCTGGGCGGCAACTACATCAACAACTTCAACCTGTATGGCCGCGTGTGGCAGGTGAACATCGAAGGCGAGGCGTTCGACCGCAGCGACATACCAGCCCTGTGGCAAATCTACATACGAAACCGCGTCAACGAGATGGTGCCGTTGCGCTCGATCGCCGAGGTCCGCATCAAGCTTGGTCCGCAGATCATCAACCGTTACAACAATTACCGTTCGGTCACCGTCAACGGCTCGCCCGCGCCGGGCGTCTCGTCCGGACAGTCCATCGCCGCCATGGCGGACGTCTCGGCACGCACGCTGCCGGCCGGCTACGGCTACGAATGGACCGGTACCGCCTTTCAGGAGGTGGCCGCCGCTGGGCAGACCGGCACGATCCTGGCGCTCGCCATCCTGTTCGCCTACCTGTTCCTGGTCGGGCTGTACGAGAGCTGGGTAATTCCCATTCCGGTGCTGCTGTCGGTCGCGGTAGGCGTGCTCGGCTCGCTGATCGGCATTTCCGTGGCTGGTCTGTCGCTGGACCTCTACGCGCAGATCGGCTTGGTCGTGCTGATCGCCCTGGCGGCCAAGAACGGCATCCTGATCGTCGAGTTTGCCAAGGACCAGCGGGAGCGTGGCGTGCCGATCGCCGAGGCTGCGGCATTGGGCGCACAGACCCGGTTCCGCGCCGTCATGATGACGTCGGTCGCCTTCGTGCTGGGCTTGGTGCCGCTTGTCATTGCAAGCGGGGCGGCCGAGATCAGCCGACGCGACGTGGGTACCCCGGTGTTTGCCGGCATGCTTGCCGCGAGCGCCATCGGCATCTTCCTAATTCCGATGCTGTATGTGACGTTTCAGACCGGGCGCGAGCGGATCAAACAGCGGCTCGGCTTGGCACCGCCCGCCCAACAGGCCGTGGCGCGGCAGCCGGCGGAATGAGGTTGCCGGTGCAACTACCCGCGGGCGCACGCGTCTGGTCCGCATAAGGTGGAATAGCCGGGAGCCAAGCCCGCCTATAGACTGCGCTCAGGGATAACCGTCAAAGCCGCAACGGCCAGGAGAGAGCATGTCACCAGACCACGTATCGGCTTCGATGGACGCTTCGCAACAAGCGGCCCAAGAGAAGGGCGGTGACATCGACCTGCTCTGCATCAACACCATACGCACCCTGTCGATGGATGCTGTCCAGAAAGCTAACTCCGGCCATCCCGGCACGCCGATGGCCATGGCGCCGGTGGCCTATACGCTGTGGCAGCACTTTCTCAATTTCGACCCCGCCGATCCGAACTGGCCGAACCGCGACCGGTTCGTGCTGTCGGTCGGCCATGCATCCATGCTGTTGTACTCGCTCATTCACCTGACGGGCATGCGGGCGGTCAACGAGCACGAGGACACGAGCGGCCCGGCGCTGACGATCGATGACCTCAAGAAGTTTCGACAACTCGACAGCAAGACGCCTGGCCACCCCGAGTACCGCATGACATCCGGTGTCGAGACGACGACCGGGCCTTTGGGCCAGGGTTGCGGCAATTCCGTTGGGTTGGCGATGGCCGAACGCTACCTCGCCAGCCGCTACAACAAGCCGGGCTATGAGGTGTTTAACCACCACGTCTACGTGCTGGCCGGCGACGGCGACATGATGGAGGGGATAAGCAGCGAGTCGGCCTCCACAGCGGCGCATCTGCGGCTGGGCAACCTGACCTGGATCTACGACAGCAACCACATCACCATCGAGGGTGGCACGGACCTCGCCTTCGACGAGGACGTGCCGGCGCGCTTTGCCGCCTATGGCTGGCACGTGCAGCACGTGGACGACGCCAACGACTTGGACGCCATGGGCCGGGCGATTGCGGAGGCCAAGACGGTGACCGACCGGCCGAGCTTCATCCGGGTGACCAGCACAATCGGCTACGGCGCTCCCAAAAAAGCCGGCACGAACAAGGCGCATGGAGAGCCGCTGGGTGAGGAGGAGATCCGCGGCGCCAAGCGAGCCTATGGCTGGCCGGAAGAGTCCTCGTTCCTGGTGCCGGACGGCGTTTACGACCATTTTGCCGAGGGTATCGGCAAGCGCGGCGCGGGGTTGCACGCGGCCTGGCACAAGCTGATGGACGGCTACAAGAAAGATTATCCGGAACTGGCGGCCGAGCTGGAGATGATGAACCAGCACACCCTGCCGGACGGCTGGGATTCCGAGATACCGAGCTTCCCTGCCGACGCCAAGGGGGTCGCCTCGCGCGATTCGTCACAGAAGGTGCTTAACGCCATCGCCCCGCACGTGCCGTGGATGATCGGTGGTGCGGCAGACCTCGCGCCCTCGACCAAGAGCAACATGACGTTTCAGGGGGCCAACAGCTTCGAGGCCGATAATTACGGTGGTCGGAACCTTCATTTCGGCATACGCGAGCATGCGATGGGGTCGATCTGCAACGGGCTGGCCCTGTCCGCCCTACGGTCCTACGGGTCGGGCTTTCTCATTTTCTCGGACTACATGAAGCCGCCAATCCGGTTGTCGGCAATCATGGAGCTGCCGGTCGTCTACATCTTCACCCATGACAGCATCGGCGTGGGCGAGGACGGGCCGACGCACCAGCCCATCGAGCAGCTGGTTTCGCTGCGGGGCATCCCCGGAATGATTGTGCTGCGCCCGGGCGACGCCAACGAGGTGGCCGAAGCCTGGCGTCACGTGATGACGCTCAAGGAACAGCCCGCCTGCCTGATTCTGTCCCGCCAGGCTTTGCCGACGCTGGACCGCGAAAAATACGCGCCTGCTTCGGGCCTGAAGCACGGTGCCTACATCCTGGCCGACCCGCCGGGCGGTGGGGAACCGGAGGTGATCCTGATGGCAACCGGCAGCGAGGTGAGCCTGGCCGTCGGCGCCTACGAGACGCTGACCGGCGAGGGCATACGCGCCCGGGTGGTCAGCTTCCCGAGCTGGGAACTGTTCGAGGACCAGCCGGCCGAGTACCGCCACAGCGTTTTGCCGCCCCATGTTACCGGGCGCGTCTCGGTGGAACAGGGCAGCACCATTGGCTGGGACCGCTACATTGGCAGCACGGGGGCCGCAATCGGCATGCACACCTTCGGTGCCTCCGCACCCTTGGCCGCCCTGCAGAAGAAGTTCGGGTTCACGCCTGATGCCGTGGCCGAGGCCGCCCGCAAACAGGCCGGCCGCACGTAACGAGAGGATTTCGCCATGGATACGGTCGTCCATTCACAGGCTGCCCAGCAGGCCAACCCCGTCAAGCAGCTGCTGAGCGAAGGCCAGTCGCCCTGGCTGGATTTCGTGCGACGCGGCTTCATCCTGGATGGCAGCCTGCAGAAGCTGGTCGAGACGGACGGGTTGGGCGGCGTGACCTCCAACCCGTCGATCTTCGAGAAGGCGATGGGCCACGGGACGGATTACGACGAGGAGTTCAAGCAGCTTGCCGCCGGCGGCGAGCACGATGTGCAGGACATCTACGAGACGATGGCGGTGGCCGACATCCAGCACGTGGCCGACGTGTTGAGGCCGGTGTTTGAGCGGACGAAGGGCTTGGACGGCTATGTCAGCCTGGAGGTCTCGCCCTATTTGGCGTTGAAGACGGACGACACGATCACCGAAGCGCGTCGCCTGCACAAATGGGTGGACCGGCCGAACCTGATGGTGAAGGTGCCGGGTACGACGCAGGGTGTGCCCGCGATACGCGTCCTGATCGCCGAGGGCATCAACATCAACGTGACGCTGCTGTTCTCCATCGACAGCTACAAGAACGTTTCCGAATCCTACCTCGCCGGCCTGGAGGACCGCCACGCCAAGGGGCAGGACATCAGCCACCTGTCCAGCGTGGCAAGCTTCTTCGTCAGCCGTATCGACACTCAGATCGACAAGAAGATCGATGAGCGGCTGGCTGCCGGCGACAAGGATGCCGATGCGTTGCGCGCATTGCGCGGCAAGGTTGCCATCGCGAACGCGAAAGTGGCTTACGTCTATTACCAGGACATGATTGCCAGCGAGCGCTGGAAGACACTGGCCGCCGCCGGTGCCAACCCGCAGCGCCTGCTTTGGGCCAGCACGGGCGTAAAGGACAAGGCGTACAGCGACGTGCTCTACGTTGAGGAGCTTATCGGCCGCGACACGGTGGACACGATACCGCCAGCAACGATGGATGCGTTCCGCGACCACGGCCATGTGCGAGCGTCGTTGACCGAGAACGTCGATCAGGCACGTCACGTGCTTGCAGAGGCAGAGCGCCTCGGCCTCGATCTGGAGGGCGTGACGAAGCAGCTGGTCGATGACGGCGTGCAGCTGTTCGCAGAAGCGGCCGATGCGTTGCTGCTGGCGGTGGCCAAGAAGCGGGCGGCACTGTTGGGCAGCACGATTGCCAGTCTGCACTACAGCCTTCCCGAACCGCTGGACGGCGCCGTGGACGCCACGCTGGACCGTTGGCGGCACGAGGGGTCCGTACGCAAGTTGTGGGCTCATGATGCTTCGCTGTGGACGAACGGCCCGGAAGCCAAGTGGCTGGGCTGGCTGGACATCGCCCGCGAACGTCTTGACCATGTGGACGAGCTGCTCGCCTTTCAGGACGACGTGAAGGCGGCGGGCTTTACCGACGTGCTTCTGTTGGGCATGGGCGGTTCCAGCCTGGGGCCGGAAGTGTTCGGCAAGACGTTCGGCCAACGGGCGGGCTGGCCTAAGCTGCACGTGCTGGACAGCACCGATCCGCAGCAGATCAAAACGTTCGAAGACGCGGTCGATTTGCCCAAGACGCTGGTGATCGTGTCGAGCAAATCCGGCGGCACGCTGGAGCCGAACATCCTGAAGGCGTATTTTTGGGCGCGCATGCAGGAGGCGATAGGCGCGGAGAAGGCGGGGCACCATTTCGTGGCGGTGACCGATCCCGGCTCGCACATGCAGACAGTTGCCGAAGGCGACGGCTTCTGGAAGATTTTCTACGGCAACCCGGAGATCGGCGGCCGCTACTCCGTGCTGTCCAATTTCGGCTTGGTGCCTGCTGCCGCCATCGGTATCGACGTGCGCACGTTCCTGCAGTCGACGATCCGGATGGTGCATAGCTGCTCGGCCGGCACGCCGCCGGCTGCCAACCCTGGCGTCGTGCTGGGCACGATTATGGGTGAAGCGCAGCGGGCCGGGCACGACAAGGTAACCATCGTCGCATCTCCCGGCGTGTCCGACCTGGGCGCGTGGCTGGAGCAGTTGCTGGCCGAAAGCACCGGCAAGTTGGGGCGCGGTTTGGTGCCGATCGATGGGGAGACGCTGGGCGCGCCCGAACTCTACGGCAAGGACCGGCTGTTCGCCTATCTGAAGGCCGACGACGCGGCCGATGCCACGCAGGATGCTGCCATCAAGGCGTTGGAGAAAGCGGGCCAGCCCGTGGTGACCGTGACGCTGAACGGGCATCAGGAGCTTGGCCAGCAGTTTTTCCTGTGGGAATTCGCGACGGCCGTTGCCGGCAGCATCATCGGGATCGACGCTTTCGACCAGCCCGATGTCGAGGCCAGCAAGATGAAGACGCGTGAGCTGACGGACGCGGCGGGCAAGACCGGCAAACTGCCTGACGAAGCGCCGTTCGCGACGTTCGGCGGTGTGCAGTTGTTTGCCGACGAGAAGAACGCTGCGGCGCTGCAGGGTGGCTCGCTGGTAGAAGTGCTGCGCGCGCATTTCGCCCGCGCGCATGAGGGCGACTACGTGGCCGCCCTCGCCTATGTGGAGCGCAATCCCGAGCATATCGGGCAGTTGCAGAAGCTGCGATTGCTGGTGCGCGACAAGACGCAGCTTGCAACGGTAGTAGAATTCGGACCGCGATTCCTGCATTCGACCGGCCAAGCATACAAGGGCGGCCCCAATAGCGGCGTGTTCCTGCAGATCACCGCGGCGGACAAGGCGGATGTGAAGGTGCCTGGCGAAGGCTATACCTTCGGTCTGGTGAAGGCGGCGCAGGCGCGCGGTGATTTCGGCGTGCTGGCCGAGCGTGGCCGGCGTGCGTTGCGCGTGCATCTGGGTGCCGATGTGGCCGCGGGGTTGGCCGCCCTGACGACTTCAGTGGAGCAGGCACTGTCGAAATCGGCCGCGTAGGGCGGGCTTTGAACAGTCCATCCCGCGCGCGCACGGCGGCAGGCATTTTGCTGCGGTAGGAGGCTGGGTCGTTTAAGCGCAGCCCACCGCACGGTAGGCGGCAACAGTCGGAGAGTGAGCATGCAACTCGGCGTAATCGGCCTCGGCCGTATGGGCGGAAACATCAGCCTGCGGCTGATGCGCGCGGGGCATAATTGTGTGGTGTACGACCACAGCCCCGACGCGGTGAAGCGCGTGGCTGGCGAAGGCGCCGTGGGTGCCGCCGACCTTGCCGACCTGCTGCGTGGCCTGGAAAAGCCGCGTGCCGTGTGGGTGATGCTGCCCGCGGGCGAGATCACCGAGCAGACGATCGCGACGCTGATCGAACACATGGAGGCCGGCGACACCATCATTGATGGCGGCAACACGTTCTACAAGGACGACATACGCCGCGCTGCCTCGTTGCGCGACAAGGGGCTGAACTACGTCGATGTCGGCACGTCGGGCGGCGTGTGGGGCCTCGAGCGCGGCTACTGCATGATGATCGGCGGCCCGAAGGAGGTGGTGGAGCGGCTCGACCCGATCTTCGCCACGCTGGCGCCGGGCATGGGCGATGTGGAGCGCACGAAGGAGCGGCATAATCGCGATCCGCGGCCGGAGCAGGGTTACATGTATTGCGGGCCGGCCGGCTCCGGGCACTTCGTGAAGATGGTTCATAACGGCATCGAATACGGTTTGATGCAGGCCTACGCCGAAGGTTTCGACGTGCTGCAGGGCAAGGCGTCGACGGAGTTGCCGGAAGACCAGCGATTCAAGCTGGATGTGGCCGATATAGCCGAGGTCTGGCGCCGTGGCAGCGTTGTATCGTCCTGGCTGCTGGACCTGACCGCATCCGCCCTGGCCGAGAACGAGACCCTGTCCGAGTTCACTGGCAAGGTCAGCGACTCGGGCGAGGGGCGCTGGACGGTTGAGGCGGCAATCGAGGAATCCGTGCCGGTACCGGTGTTGTCAACGTCGCTGTATGCGCGCTTCCGGTCGCGCTCGGCCAACACGTTCGGCGAAAAGCTGCTGAGCGCCATGCGCAACAAGTTCGGCGGCCACGTGGAGCCGCACAGCTGAACGCGCGGCTGCATACGCCGGAGGAGTTGGCGCGGCTGGGCGACCCCGCGGTGTTGGCGCGCGCGCCGCAGGCGCCCCCGTGCAGCTTCGTCATCTTCGGCGCCGGCGGTGATCTGACGCGCCGGCTGCTGATGCCGGCGCTCTACAACCTGCGCTTGGCTGGGTTGCTGGCCGACGAATTCCGCATCATCGGCGTCGATGTGCGGGAGATGGACGACGATGCCTTTCGCGCGCATCTGACCGAAGCGATGACGCATTTCGTGACCGAGCGGCGCGGCGACACCAAAGCGACTCTGGACGAAATCGCGTGGAGCTGGATGCGCGACCGGATCAGCTACCAGCGCGGCGATTTTGCCGATCCAGCCAGTTTCGAACTGCTGAGGACGGCCCTGCCCGCCCACGGCAACGCCGTATTCTACTGCGCCACCGCCTCGCGCTTCTTTGAAACGCTAGCACAACAGCTTCATGCTGCGGGGCTGATGCGGCAGGATGGGTGTTTTCGCCGCCTGGTGGTGGAAAAGCCGTTCGGCCACGATCTGTGCAGCGCGCGTGCGCTGAACACGGCGCTTCTGAGCTGCATGGACGAGTGCCAGATCTATCGGATCGACCATTACCTGGGCAAGGAGACGGTGCAGAACATCATGGCGCTGCGCTTTTCCAACGGCATCTTCGAGCCGATCTGGAAGCGCGACAACATCGATCACGTGCAGATCACGGCCGCCGAAACGGTTGGTGTGGAACAGCGCGGCAAGTTCTACGAAGGCACCGGTGCGTTGCGCGACATGGTGCCCAACCACCTGTTTCAGTTGCTGTCGATGGTGGCGATGGAAGCACCGACGTCATTTGATGCCGACGCGGTGCGTTCGGAAAAAGCCAAGGTGATCCAGGCAATCCATCCGCTTTCCGGCCGCCAGGCCGTGCAGAACGTGGTGCGCGGGCAGTATCGTGCAGGTCATTATGGCGACCAAACGGTGCCTGGCTACCGGGCTGAGCCGGACGTGGAGCGCAATTCCAGCACCGAGACCTACCTTGCCATGAAGCTGGGGATCGACAACTGGCGTTGGGCCGGCGTGCCGTTCTACATACGCACGGGCAAGCGGCTGGCGCGACGGCAGACCGAGATCAGTATCCATTTCAAACAGGCGCCGTTCGCCTTGTTCCGAGACACGCCGGTAGAAAAGCTTACGCCCAACATCCTGTTCCTGCACATTCAGCCGACCGAAGGTGTCACCCTGCAGTTCAGCGCCAAGGTGCCGGGACCGCGCGTGCGGCTGGGCGGCGTCAGCATGAACTTCAACTATGCCGACTATTTCCACGAGGGGCCGAGCACCGGCTACGAAACGCTGCTTTACGACTGCCTGACCGGCGACGCCACGCTGTTCCAGCGCGCCGACAACGTGGAGGCCGGCTGGGGCGCGGTGCAGCCCGTCTTGGACGCCTGGGATGACGGGCATATCCACGTGCATCCCTATCCCGGCGGCAGCGAGGGACCCGAGGAGGCGGACGCGTTGCTGCGCGACAACGGCCGTGTGTGGGAACCGATCGGCGGATGATACGCCTGCTCGTCTCCGACATAGACGGCACGCTGGTCACCAAGGACAAGGAGCTGACGCCGGCGGTCCACGCCGCGGCGGCCCGGCTTGCGGCAAGCGATGTGAAACTCGTGCTGGTCAGCAGCCGGCCGCCGCATGGCGTAGAGGTGTTCGCCTCCGCCCTGGCGCTGGAGACGCCGCGCGCGGGCTTCAACGGCGGCGTGTTCACGTCGCGCGAGGGCAAGGTGCTGCAAGCCAGGCTGCTGGAGCGCGAAACGGCATCCGAAGCGTTGGCTTACCTGGATGGCCGGCAAATCGCGCCGTGGCTGTTCACCACCGACGCATGGCTGCTGACGAAGCCCGACGGCGATTACGTCGACTGGGAGCAGCACACGGTGAAGATGCAGCCGCAGGTCGTGGCCGATTTCGGCGGCGTGCTGGACAAAGCCGGCAAGATCATGGCCGCGTCGAAGGATTTTGCAAAGCTGGCAGAGTGCGAGACGGCGTTGCAGGCGCAGTTGGGCGACCGCGCCTCGGTGCACCGCAGCCAAGACTACTACCTCGACATCACCCACCCCCAAGCCAACAAGGGCGAGGCGGTGCGCCAGGCGGCACAACTGCTCGGGGTCGAACTTTCCCAGACCGCATGCATCGGCGACATGGCCAACGATTTGCCGATGTTCGGCGTGGCCGCGTTCAGCATTGCCATGGGCCAGGCGCCGGCCGGCATGCGCGCGCGCGCCGATTACGTGACGGCCACCAACCAGGAGAGCGGGTGGGCGCAGGCGGTGGAGCAGTTCATCATCCCGCGCGCAACCGGAGGAAGTTGATGGCCGACATTAAGCTGGTGCTGGCCGATGTGGACGGTACGCTGGTGACCAAGGATAAGATATTGACGCAGCGCGCCATCGCGGCCGTCCAGGCGTTGCGCCAGCGCGGCATCGGCTTCGCCATCACCAGCGGCAGGCCGCCGCGCGGCATGGCCATGCTGATCGAGCCGTTGGGGATCGATACCCCGGTGGCCGGCTTCAACGGCGGCATGTGGGTGAACCCCGACCTCTCGCCGATCGAGGCGCGCACCCTGCCGCGCGCGGTGGCCCAGCGCAGCATCGACCTGCTGCAGCAGGCCGGACTGGACGCCTGGGTGTATAGCGGCGAGGACTGGCTGGTGCACGACAAGGACGCGCCTCACGTGGCGCGCGAGGAATGGACGGTGAAGTTCGCTCCTAAGCCGGTGCAGGATTTCGGCGGCGCGCTGGACCACGCCGTAAAGATCGTCGGCGTCAGCGACGATCTGGCCAAGATGGAAGCCACCGAGAAACAGGTCCAGGACGCGCTGGGCGATAGCGCTTCGGCCGCCTGCTCGCAGCCCTACTACCTCGACATCACGCATCCGGAAGCCAACAAGGGTTTCGCGATCGGCTACCTCGCCCACCGGCTCGGCCTGCCCACCGACGCCATTGCCACTATCGGCGACCAGCCGAACGACGTGCTCATGTTCAAACACAGCGGCCTTTCGATCGCCATGGGCAACGCCAGCAAGGCGGTGCAGAAGCAGGCCGGCAAAGTGACTGCGTCGTCGGAGGACGAAGGGTTCGCCAAGGCGGTGGAGGACTTCATCTTGGGCAAGGCGCAATAGGCATGTCGGCATCGACCATCGTTACGCTGGATGACCCGGAGGCGCTAGCCCGGCACGCGGCCGAGTGGCTGACCGGGATCGCCGAAGCCAGCACCGGGCCGTTCGCCATCGCCCTGTCCGGCGGCTCCACGCCCAAGCGGCTTTACGAAGTTCTGGCCGAGCCCGCGTTTGCCGGTCGCTTTCCCTGGGGGCGCACGCATCTGTTCTGGGGCGACGAACGTTTCGTTGCGGCCGACAGTCCGGACAGCAACTGGAGGATGGCGCGGCTGGCGTTGCTGGATCACGTGCCGGTGCCCCCGGCCAATATCCACCCGATGCCTACCGACGTCCCCTTGCAGGACGCGCCGGCAGCCTACCAGGCAACGCTGCAGGCGTATTACTGTCGCGAAGCGTTGGACATGGAGCGGCCGCTATTCGACGTCATGCTGCTCGGCCTTGGGGATAACGGGCACACGGCCTCGCTCTTCCCGGGATCGGCGTCGCTGGACCAAACGCTGGCCTGGGTGGCCCCGGTGACGGAAGGCGTGCCGCAGCCACGACTGACGCTGACCTATCCGGCAATCGCATGCAGTCGGCAGGTTGCGTTTCTCGTCGGCGGCGGCGCGAAATCCGGCGTGCTCGCGCGCGTGATCGACGGTGACCGGTCCCTGCCGGCAGCACGGGTCACCGCGGCCGGCAACATCACCTGGTTCGTCGATCGGGCAGCAGCGGAAGGATTGCGCGGATGAGCGAGCCACTGGACCTGAACGGGCTGCTGACCGCTGTAAGGCCCATCGCCGAGGAGGCTGGGGCTGCCACGATGCGCTTCTATGGCGTAACCCAGGCCACCGCCAAGGCGGATGGCAGCCCGGTGACGGCGGCCGACCAGGCTGCCGAAGACATCATCCTGCCAGCGCTGCGCCACCTCACGCCCGATATACCGGTCGTCTCGGAGGAGGAAGCCTCCAAGGGTCTGTCGCCGGACGTGACCGGCACGCGGTTTTGGCTGGTCGATCCGCTGGATGGCACGAAAGAGTTTCTGTCCGGCAACGGCGAGTTCACCGTCAACATCGCGCTGATCGAAGACGGTGTGCCGGTGCTGGGTGTGGTGGTGGTACCCGCTCTGGGCGAAACCTATGCCGGGGCAGAACCCGGCTCGGCCGTGCTGAAAGACAAGTCAGGCGAACGGCCGATCGGCGTGCGTGCGGCGCCAGAGGAGGGCCTGACAGTTGTGGGCTCTCGCAGCCACGGCGATGCGGCGGCGATGGAGACGTTCCTCGGTGGCCGAAGGGTCGCCAACTTTCGCGCGGCTGGCAGTTCATTGAAGCTGTGCCTCCTGGCGCGCGGCGAGGCCGATCTGTATCCGCGGCTGGGCACCACGATGGAATGGGATATCGCAGCCGGCCATGCCGTGCTGCGCGCCGCCGGCGGGCACGTGCGTACGCTGGATGGCGGCGCGTTCCGCTATGGCAAGCCGGATTACCGCAACCCGCATTTCGCGGCCTCTTGCGTCTAGCCGATATCGGCGTCGGTGGCGGCTAGAGGACGCTAGCTTCGGCTCGTAGAAGCTATCGTTCTCCATCGGCGCGAACGGGTGGCCCTCGTCTGCCATCGGTCAATGGCGCCCGCTTCACCATCCTTCCTCCGCATGCTACCGCGCCGCCATGTCCCCCCGTCCCCTCGGCGCCCATCCCGCCGGCCCGCTATCCGGCACCATCTGCGTGCCCGGGGACAAATCCATCTCCCATCGCGCCCTGATGCTGTCTGCCCTGGCCATCGGCGAAACCCGCATCACCGGCCTGCTCGAAGGCGAGGACGTGCTGCGCACCGCGTCGGCGATGCGAGCGCTGGGTGCCCAGGTAGCCCAGGACTCGCCCGGACGGTGGCGCGTGACGGGCGTCGGCATTGGCGGGCTACGGGAGCCGGAAGAGGTGCTCGACATGGGCAACTCCGGCACCGCGGCACGGCTGCTTGCTGGGCTGCTGGCCACGCACCCGATCGTCTGCATCCTCACCGGCGACGCCAGCCTGCGCCGGCGCCCGATGGCGCGGGTGACCGAGCCGCTGCGCCAGACGGGCGCCCAGTTTGCCGCCCGTGCCGGCGGCCGGCTGCCTTTGGCCGTCATCGGCACCGCACACGCCATGCCGCTGCGTCACCGCATGACGGTGGCCAGCGCGCAGGTGAAGTCGGCCATCCTGCTGGCCGGCCTGAACGCCCGCGGCCAGACCCGCGTGGAGGAGCCGGTGCCCACGCGCGACCACACCGAACGCATGCTGCGCCATTTCGGTGCCGTGCTGACCGTAGAGCAGGCCGACGGCTGTCGCATCATAACATTGACGGGCCAGCCCGAACTGATGGCGGCCGACATCGCGGTGCCGGGCGACCCCTCCTCCGCCGCGTTTCCGCTCGTGGCCGCGCTGCTGGCACCCGGCTCGCGTGTGACGGTGCGCGGTGTTGGGCTGAATACGCTGCGCACCGGCCTGTTCGACGCGCTGCGCGCCATGGGCGCCCGGCTGGCCAGCCAAAACGAGCGCATAGAGGGTGGCGAACCCGTGGGCGACATCACCGCCGAAGCCGGGCCGCTCATCGCCGCCGACACCCCGCCCGAAAGCGCGCCCAGCATGATCGACGAGTTTCCCATCCTGGCCGTCGCCTGTGCGGCGGCTGCCGGCACCAGCCGCCTGCGCGGCCTGGGTGAGTTGCGGGTCAAGGAGAGCGATCGGCTGGCCGCCACCGCGGCGATGCTGACCGCCAACGGCGTGCGTTGCGCGGTGGTCGGCGACGACCTGCTGGTGCACGGCGCCGGCGGGCCGCCGGCCGGGGGCGGCACGGTCGCCACCCACATGGACCATCGGCTGGCCATGTCTGCCCTGGTTCTGGGCAGCGTCGCGCAGGCGCCCGTGGCGGTGGACGATACGGCCTTCATCGATACGAGCTTCCCTGGTTTCATGGACCTGATGGCCGGCCTGGGCTGCCGCTTCGGATGAGTGCGGCGCGTATCGTGGCCATTGATGGCCCTGCCGCGGCGGGCAAGGGCACGCTGGCGCGCCGCCTCGCGGCTGCCCTGCACCTGCCCTATTTGGATACCGGCCTGCTGTACCGCGCCGTAGGCCGGCGCGTGCGGCTGGCCGGCGGCGCGCCGTCGCCCCCGGCCGAGGCCGAGGCCGAGGCGCTCGCCTTGCAGCCGGCCGATCTGCAGCGCACCGATCTCCGCACGCCAGAGGCCGACAGGGCCGCGGCTGCCGTGGCCTCCATCCCCGCGGTGCGCGCCGCCCTGCTGGCCTTTCAGCGCAGCTTCGGCCGGGCAACGGGCGCCGTGCTGGACGGGCGTGACATCGGCACGATCATCTTTCCCGACGCGCAGACCAAGCTGTTCGTGACGGCCAGCGTCGAAGCCCGAGCGCGCCGCCGTTGGCTGGAGATGCAGGCGCGCGGTATGGCGGCCAGCTTCGAGACGGTACGTGAGGACATGCAGGCGCGCGATGCCGCCGACGCCTCGCGCGCCGCGGCTCCGCTGCGGGCGGCACACGACGCATTCGTTCTCGACACCACGGAACTGGACGCCGACCAGGCGTTTGCCACCGCAATGGTGCACGTCCTGGGCCAGGGCTTGGCTGCCGGCGAGCCGACATCCGTCTGATCAAAGCGGCGTCGCACGACCGGAAAGGTTGCAATTCCTGCGTTGTTGGGCTACGTCACCGGCCCGGTCCCAACCGCTCGGTTGAGGGCCTGTTTTCGTTAGATAGGCCCGCCATCAGGCGTGCACGCCGTGTGCCCCGATCGGGCAGGCGCATACCAATGACTGAGCCGGCACCGCCCGGCCATTCACAGGATAATACCACCCACATGGCTTCCAGCACAGCTGTCCTAGAACGTCCTTCACGCAACGAAGAAAGTTTTGCCGACCTTCTCGACGAGACCCTCGGCCGGGATACCGGCTTCGACGGGTCCGTCGTCACGGGGCGGGTCATTCGATTGACCGACGAGTTCGCCATCGTCGATGTTGGGCTGAAATCCGAAGGGCGCGTGGCGCTCAAGGAGTTCGCCCAGCCCGGCCAGAAGCCGGAAATCAAGCCCGGCGACATGATCGAGCTGTTCGTCGAACGTTACGAGGACCGTGACGGCGCGATCATCCTCAGCCGCGAAAAGGCGCGCCGCGAGGAAGCCTGGACGCTGCTGGAACGGCAGTTCGAGGCCAATACACGGGTGAATGGAACCATCTACGGACGCGTGAAGGGCGGCTTCACCGTCGATCTCGGCGGCGCGGTCGCCTTCCTGCCCGGCAGCCAGGTGGACATCCGGCCGGTGCGCGACGTGGGCCCGCTGATGGGCATGCCGCAGCCGTTCCAGATCCTGAAGATGGACCGCGCGCGCGGCAACATCGTGGTCAGCCGACGCGCCGTGCTGGAGGAGACTCGCGCCGAGCAGCGCAGCGAGCTGATCCAGGGCCTGAAGGAGGGCATGATCCTCGACGGCGTGGTGAAGAACATCACCGATTACGGCGCATTCGTCGATCTGGGCGGCGTGGACGGCCTGTTGCACGTGACCGACATCGCCTGGCGCCGGATCAACCACCCGGCCGAGGCGCTGACCATCGGCCAGCAGGTGCGCGTGCAGGTGATCCGCTTCAACGCCGACACCCAGCGCATCAGCCTTGGCATGAAGCAGCTCGAAGCCGACCCGTGGGAGGGTGTGACCGAGAAGTATCCGCCGAACGGCAAGTTCAGCGGCCGCGTCACCAACATCACCGATTACGGCGCCTTCGTGGAGTTGGAGGCCGGCGTCGAGGGCCTGGTCCATGTCAGCGAGATGAGCTGGACCAAGAAGAACGTGCACCCGGGCAAGATCGTCGCCACCTCGCAGGAGGTGGACGTGATGGTGCTGGATGTGGACGCCTCCAAGCGCCGAATCAGCCTCGGCCTCAAGCAGGTGCAGCGCAATCCGTGGGAGCAGTTTGCCGACGAGCACCCGGTGGGCAGCACGGTCGAGGGCGAGGTGCGCAACATCACCGAGTTCGGCCTGTTCATCGGCCTGGCTCCCGAGATCGACGGCATGGTCCACATGTCCGACATCAGCTGGGACGAGGCCGGCGAGACCGCGATCAACGCCTACGAGAAGGGCAGCATGGTGACCGCCCGCGTGCTGGATGTCGATGCCGAGAAGGAGCGCATCAGCCTCGGCATCAAGCAGCTGCAGGAAGATCCGTTTGCCGAAAGCATGTCGAAGGTGAAGAAGGGTGAAGTGGTCACCTGCATCGTCACGGCCGTGCAGGCCAACGGGATCGAGGTGAAGATCGACGACGTGCTGACCGGGTTCATCCGCCGGGCCGAGCTGTCGCGCGAGAAGAGCGACCAGCGGCCCGACCGCTTCGCCGTGGGCGAGAAGGTGGATGCCAAGATCACAGCCATCGACCGCGCCGCCCGCAAGCTGAGCCTGACCATCAAGGGCCGCGAACTGGAAGACGACAAACAGGCAATGGCCGAGTTCGGCGCCACCGATAGCGGTGCCAGCCTCGGCGATATCCTGGGTGCAGCGATCCGCCGTCGCAACCAGCAGAGCGAATAAGGGGCAGGGCCTCTTGCCTAGGTGTAAACACGCAAGAGGATGATCAAGGACATGGAGGAGGAGGGCGTGAACCCCACGTCACCTCCTTCGTGTCGTCCCCCGTGTGTCGTTTCCCTGGTTCTGAGGCCGGTGTCTGGGCGCTGGAAGGCCGACGCCGAATGGCCGGTGCGCCCAGGCGTATGGTGAACGAGCAATTGCCCCCACGACAATGTAGTTTGTGACAGGTTGATCTGGTCGAAAGGCATGGCCTATGGCGCTTGACGTGGACAGCCTGATCGATCGCCGCCGTCTGAAGCGTAGCCTCGCTGTCTGGCGCGTGCTGGCCGTGCTGTCCCTTGTGCTGGCAGCCCTGGCGGTGGTTCCGCATCGCAGTCGTCTGACCGGCGCCCGGATCGCACGCTACACGATAGACGGCGTGATTGGCGACGGGCGCGAACAGATCGAAGCGCTCGGCAAGCTCCGCGACGACCCCGGCGTGCGCGCCGTTCTGCTGCATCTGGATACCCCGGGCGGCGCAGTGTCGGGCGGCGAGGGCATACACGATGCCGTGGCACGGCTTGCAGCGGCCAAGCCGGTGGTCTCGGTCATGGATGGCACGGCAGCCTCGGCCGGATACATGATTGCGGTGGCCGCACCGCACATTGTGGCACGCGAAAGCACGCTGACCGGCTCGATCGGCGTAATACTGGAACTGGGCGACGTGGCAGGCCTGCTCGACAGGCTCGGCATACGTTCCGATCCGCTGGTTTCCGGCCCGCTGAAGGGCCAGCCGAGCTTCACGCAGCCGCTCTCGGCACCCGGACGCGAATATCTGCAAAACCTGGTGATGGACCTCTACGACCAGTTTGTCGGCCTGGTTGCCGCCGGTCGGCACATGGACGTGGTGCGTGTGAAGGCGCTGGCCGACGGACGGGCCTATACCGGCCGGCAGGCGTTTCGCCTGGGCTTGGTCGATGAGATCGGCGGCGAAGATCAGGCGTTGCACTGGCTGCAAACGCAGCGCCACATTGAGGCGGGCTTGCCGGTGCGCGAGGATAAGAAAGGCGACTACTGGCAGCAACTCGTGCAGACCAGCCTGGGCAGCCTGATCCTGGCCGCTCGCCAATCACTTCACGTTGACGGTGTTTATGCGCTCTGGCAGCCTTCGGTGATGGGCAACTGAGGGTATAGCTGTGCTGGTAAGGCTTTCCGGCTGCTTCCGCCTCAGGACATGCCAATGACCCGGTCGGAGCTGATCGCCGAATTGGCCGCCTCCAATCCGCACCTGCGTGCGCCGGACGTGGAGCGTATCGTTGATACCGTGTTCGGCGAGATTTCCGCCGCACTCACGCGGGGCGACCGGGTCGAGCTGCGCGGCTTCGGCGCGTTCACCGTCAAGCAGCGTGACGCGCGCACCGGCCGCAACCCGCGCACCGGGGAAGCCGTGCCGGTAAACGAGAAGGCGGTTCCCTTCTTCAAGGCCGGCAAGGAGCTTCGCGAGCGGGTCAACGCCGGGGGGCGGCGATCGAGCCGGCAGGCGGGTTCCACGCTGTAGCTTTCGGCGCCAAGCCATCGGATAACGGCCCTATGCTCCGCTTCGTCATCCTGCTTCCCTTCCTGGTTCTGCTCATCGCGTTCGCGCTTTCGAATCCGCAACCTGTGCCATTGGGGTTGTGGCCGACCGACTACTCGGTCGAAGTGCCCGTCTCCCTGGCCATCCTCGCTGCCTCTGGCCTGTTTTTCTTCCTGGGCGCGCTATTCGTCTGGTTCGGCACGGTGGCCGCACGCAACCGTCACCGGCAGGCCGAACGCCGCGCCCGCGCTTTGGAAGCCGAGTTGAAGACGCACGCAAAGCCGGCGCCCATCGTGCTCGGCACCGGGCGCACGCTGCCGCCGCGAACGGCGTTGGCTGCGCCCAAGTGAAGGAAGGCTTGCCAAATCTGCGTGCGAATAAAAATTTGCGGCATCAACAGCCCCCAGGCATTCGACGCAGCGGCAGAAGCCGGCGCAGACTGGACCGGCTTCGTATTCTTCGCCCGGTCCCCGCGCCACGTCACCCCCACCACGGCAGCCCGGCTATCGGGCCGGCACAGCGGCGGGCCGGCCAGGGTCGGCCTGTTCGTCAATCCAAGCAACGACGAGGTGGCCGCGACTCTTGCCGCGTTGCCGCTCGATGCGTTGCAACTCTATGCACCAACCCACAGGCTGGACGAGATACGGCGCAGGTTCGGCGTTTCCGTCTGGCAGAGCGCGGGCGTCGCCTCGCCAGCCGACCTGCCCCAGCCGCCTGCCGGCGCTGCGGCGCTGGTGATCGAGCCGAAACCGCCCGCCGGCTCGGCTAGGCCCGGCGGCCTCGCCTTGAAGCTGGACTGGTCCATGCTGCGCGGCTGGAGCCCGGGCATCCCCTGGATGCTCGCCGGCGGGCTTACCCCCGAGAACGTTGCTGAAGCGATTGCCCGCAGCGGCGCCCAGGCCGTTGACGTCTCGTCCGGCGTCGAGACGGCGCCCGGCGTGAAAGACGCGTCGCGCATCTCGGCTTTCGTGGCCGCAGCGCTGGCGACGTCGCAAGATACGTGTCCGCATCCGACGAAACGAACTTCTGCACCCATCAAGACGGCGTCCTGACGTAGCGCGCGATCGCTTGCGCCATCACCATTTCGGAGGCATCGGCCGGTATCGGTGCGACAAAGGCGCCGTCAGGGTCGATCAGGTAGATTACCGAACTGTGGTCCACCACGTAGCTGGCCGGCGCAGCTCCGACATGCGGAACACTCACCACGCGATACCCTCGCTCGACCTTGGCCAACTGGTCCGGCGTTCCGGTCAGTCCCATCAGGTTGGGTGCAAAGCCCGCGACGAAACGGCGCAGCACCGCAGGCGAGTCGCGCGACGGATCGACGGTGATGAACAGTGGTTGCACGCGTTCGGCCGCGCCGCCCAATCGCGCCAGTGCGGCCGCCAGCGTGTTGAGCGTCGCGGGACAAACATCCTGGCAGTGTGTGTAGCCGAAATAGACGGCAAGGTACTTCCCGGGGAAGCTTCGTTCCGTTCGGAGGTAGCCGTCATCGGCCATCAGCGTGAACGGTCCGCCGATGCCACCCTGCTTCCGTTGGCCCGGAACCGTCAGCCAGAACGTGCCGGCTAGGAGCAGAATGGCCGCTACGCCGAACCAGGCGCGTGTGAAGGCTTTGCGATCGCGCTCCCGCCGGCGGACCGCCCGTCTCGTCTTCATCGCCAACCACCCATCACATCGGCATCTTCATCGGCGCTACGGCAGCGTCAGCCACGGGATGCGCGCGCAACAAGCGGATTTCCGCCTGCAACGCCGCAGCGCTCCACAGGGGTGCTGTCCCCGCCCGGTGCACAGCACGCAGCCAGCCCCGCTCATCGATCAGGAACTCCGTCCCGGGCAAGCTTGCCACGTCCACGCCCGACACGATGGCGTAGGCAGGCGCCACGGTCTCGTCGGTGCTTACGCAGTCGTCGGGCGGTGCAGCCTGCCCGGCAGGCATGGCCAGGATGCTGACCGCGGTGCCGATGCGGGGCCGATCCGGCTCGTGGCCGAACCCCACTTGGCTGAGTGGCGCCTGACTGAATCGCAACAGCACGAACCGCCCCCGCAGCCCGGACAGCGCGATGTAGGTCGTGCCGCAACTCAGGTCGAACCCGGGCGCCAAGAGCGGCGGCGTCCACCCCCCTGTCGCACGCAGGGTGCCGCCGGCGTTGCGTGCCCGGATGAAGTCGATGGCCGCCCAACGCTGGTCGTCATCCAGCACCGTGGCCAAGCCGGGCATCGCCTGCACGCCCCCCGGTGTCAGTATGCCGTGGGCAAGCCACCAGAACAGCTCTCCATCGCTATGCATCCAGAGGTGCGGCGCTGTCAGGTCGGCTGCCGGCACCGGCAAGGTCTTGGCCGCAACTCCGTCGCCACGCCCCTCCCTGCCGTGGCAGACGACACAATGCGCTGCATAGACTGATTGCCCGCTCACGATGGCGGCGGCTGCGAAGCCCGTGGGCGAACGATAGAAGCTGGTGGGGTAGGCGGTCACGAGCAGCAGGTCGAGATGCGGCAGCTCGAACCAAACGGAAACAGCCGCCAGGGCGCAAGCCGTCAGCCGGAAGCGGCGCGCGCTCACGCACAATGTCAAAACCAGCCCGGCGCCAGCGAGCAGCACGCCCGCCTGCACCACTTCGCGCAGGAAGTCGGGATCCTCGTTTACGGCGGCCAAGCTGAAGCGTTCGGGGAAAGGCCAGGCCGGCTGTTCGTGCATGGCGGGCGGCAGCGCGCTCAGCACGCTGGCGGCAGCGACGATGGCGATTGCGAACCCTGTCTGAAGAGCGATGCTGCGCACCAGCACCGTCTTCGCCGTAACGGGCCTGTCGTGCAGCAACGCTGGTGCAAAGCGGTAGCGGTTGGCGGCTGCAAAGCCCAGCAGCACCGCGAACAGGCCGATCTTGACGAGCACCATCCAGCCATAGGCGGTGCCGACCAGTCCGGGAACGGTTCCGACGAGTATCCAGCCTTGGACGGTCGCCGACAGGACCAGTGCGGCGATGCACCCTTGACCGAGGGGCGAGAACCGGCGCGCGGCACTGGCACCCGTCTTGGGCGGCGCACACCGCACCCAGAGCAGCAGCGGCACCAGGCCGCCCAGCCAGGCCCCTGCAGCCAGAAGGTGCACGACGTCGCAGCCCAGCAACACGCTTGCCCCGCCATACATCGCGTAGGCGTGGCTGTGGCCCGCCTGCAAGGCGACGGCGAGGGTCGTCATGCCCAAGGCAGCTCTTTGGCGCCAAGCCACATCGACCACGCCGATCAGCGCCGAGGCGGCGAGAAGTGCGGCGAACTGCGCGCCGAGAACGTGTCCGAATAGGGTGCGGGTCAGGACAGGGATAAGGGCTGCCAGGACCCGGGCGGCGCCTTCCGCATCGGCCATGTCTGCCGCTTGCAGGTATAGCCACAGAATGGCTGCGAGTAGCCCGGCCAGGGCGCTGACCTGCGAGACGACGAGCAGGCGCTGCTTGCCGACGCGCACCGCCTCCGGCGTCATGGGCGCACAGGCCCTGGGCGCGACCAAGACCCGGAAGACCAATGCTCCAAAGGTGGAGAGCACCGCGCCGACCATCAGGGCGCGCGCGGCCGAGAGCGGCAACCCGCCCTGAAGATCGAACGGCAGCATGGCTAAGGCGTCACGCTGAAGTGGAACTTGCCCTGCGTCTTGTGCGTGTCCACCGACGTCACATGCCAGACGACGGTGTACTGGCCCGCGCCGATCGTCGTAAGCCGCACCGCCAAGCGTGTGGCGTCGCCCGGCTTTGTGTGGGGGACGCCGTCCGTCACCATTGCGCCCGCGGCGTTCGTCACCTTGATCGTGGAGAAATCGGGTTCGACACTCTGCGTGAAATGCAGCACCACTTCGGTCGGGGCGGTCGGGTTGTTGCTGCCCACACGCGGGGTGGCGCCGTCCAGAAAAGCGTGCGCGCAGACGGGCATCGGCAGAAGCAGGCAGGCGGCAGCGGCGGCGATGGTGCGAAGCATGGGTTCCTCCCCTGAGGAAATGACACAGTGCCGGAGCGGCAGGCCGGATGACGTCGTCATTTCAGAAGGTCTAGGATCGGAGCGCCGACGCCGTGCGGATACAGGTCGTCGAGGAAGACGTGCAGCTGAACGATGACGCCGACATTCGTGCCCGCGCCTTTATCGAGCGGAACGAGCGCCTCTACGCCGACCTGATACCAGCTGCGCAGGTAGATAAATCCAGGCGCCATCGTCCACGTGGTCGGTCCGTTGCCGCCCGAAACCGTGGGCGACGTCCAGTTGAACTCCGCAATGGGGATCAGGTGGGAAACCGGTTCGGGCAGGCCGAAATCCTCCACCTGATTTTGCAGGTATGGGATCGAGTACTGAACAGAGAACGAGCCGATCCACCGGTTGGCACCGCCATTGTTCGTGCGGGCCGATGAGAGACCCGAGATGGGGTCCAGAGTCGTGTAGGTTTTGATCGCCTTGTCGGTGACCGCGTAGCTGAGCTCGCCCGAGAACTGAAGCGGTTGTAAAATCGGCACCACAGCATCGTCGAGCCCCTTCCCTAGGTAGATTGTGGGTGCCGTGTCGCCGTACTCGTCGGACCCGACATGCGAGGTGCCTGTGCGGCCGAACTCGCGGATGACTCCGACGGCGAGCTGGAAGCTGGCGTCGGGGTTGACGCACCTGGCCCATTTGGCGGTGACGGTCAGGTCGTCCCAGCCGGCCTGCGTCTTGGCGTTGTTGGTCTGATCGACGGCGTAGCCATCGTTGAATGCGAAGCCGATCGCGTCAGTCAGCCGCTTGTCGTATTCGAACTGCACGCTGGTGTCGTGCCCGGGACCCGGGCCGCCGGCGGCGGCGCTGCGGGTATAGACGATCTGCGGGATCGTGGCCTCGTCGGCGACGCCCGGGTCATCCATCGTCAAGGTCACAGGATAGACCCGTGCGCCGCAGACGGCATGGGCCAGGGTGGGGGATGCGCTGAAAAGGTAGGCGCCTGCACATGCAAGCACGGTTGGTGATGTTCGATGCATGGAAACCTGTCCGGCAAACGTGATCATGGGCGGCAGCGTGCGATCTGCCGCGGGCAAAGGATCAGCTGTCAGACAGGGCTGGGCGGGCCTCGCGGGTAGAACGACGCGACCGCGCGGACAGGGGGGGCGCGCGCCTCGGGGTGCCTGGCTTCGCCAATGTTTGCCCGAGCAGGCTCCGGCAAAGCAGCGCCAGGGCGCAGAACGGCCGCCGAGCAGGCGTCTGCCTGGGCAACACCGATGACGGCCTGGCGAGGCACATGCCGGTGCCCCGATGGCGCGTCACGACCGTCTGGGTGAGCAGCGCCCTGACACAGAAGGGAGACGGCCGCCAAGGAGGCGTCGTCGTTATGCGGATAGACCGAGACCGCTGACGTTACCGCGCCGATCTGACAGGCGAGCGCCAGCACGACCAGCAGGAACTTGAGCAAGCCGCCGCCTAGCCGGGTCTTGAGTGCTCGAACCACGTCGCCCCAGGCCAGCCCAGGTCATATTTCAGCAATCGGCAAGGCTGGCAAGCACGGAGCCATTGCACGGCCGTCCGAACGGGTGCGATGCCCGCCGGCCGATTCCCATTGTGGAGAGTGCCGGCGCATCGAAGTTGTTCCGGACTAATAAAGTCTGTTAGTCAGGTCGGCGGAGTTGCTTATTTTCATAATCAAAAGTTGGCTACTTCAAGGACTGAGCCGTATAGACGGTTGAACAATGAAGTCGGCTAGTGAAGACTGGCGTTAGTGGGTTGTCGCGGCCGAACATACCCGATATCGGTGTACTGATCCATCGTCCACGAGCACCGTCGATCGTCCGTTGTTCCGCGGATCGAGATCGTGATACGTCGCCGTCGGGGGTCATTACTGGGGATGCCATGACCAGGCCGTCGCGGAACGAGCGGATGATCTTCGGTGTCACGAAAGGCCTATCGAGGGTTATCGCGCGTATCTGGGACAATTTGTGATGCGGGCATCACCGCCCTGCAGCGATCGTGTCCGACGACCTACTCCTACCTTTACCGGCTCCGTAGACGACCGAGCCGAATCGCGAGGTCGCCAGCGTCCATCCCAAGGCGATGCCCGTCATCCTCACCACGAGTGAAGAAGCCGACACGTGGTTGGCGACGCCCTGGACAGATGCACGCCGGCTGCAGAGGCCGTTGCCGGACGGCGCATTGCGGATCGTGGCGCGTGGCGAGAAGAAGGATCCGCCCGCCGGCGCGTTGCTTCTTGCCTGAGGTCCACCTGCGCACCCCGGACGGCCGCTACTTCGTCGTGCGCGGGAGGCTGTGGCGCCTCGCCAACCCGACGCTCCCGCCGGAACGCCATGACGCGCTCGTGCGCGAGCTGATGGCAGCGCGGCGGGCCGTGCGCGCAGCGAGGGGCGACGGAGAGGCACTCGCGGCGGCACGCGCCCGTGTGGATGCCGCAAAGCGCGCGCTTGGAGAGCGCGGCGCGGCGTGGTGGGACGACGGCGCACCGGATTACAACAGGCGCATGGTGGCGAACTCGCCGTATGCCGCTTGGCATGCCGATCAGGCGGGTGGCAAAGGCGCCGCGTGAAGGCAGGCTGCCCTACACGTCCACCTGCGATCGCCCGTCCACGTCGGTCCGCCGCACGCCGTCGAACCCCAGGATGAAGTCGGCGCCGTAAGCGGTGGCAGGCGTCCGATAGCCCGGCACCGCCGCCCCTTTTACCGCCAGCAGCGCGATCTCGACGGCTGTCCGCGCGAAGGTGGTGTCGCGGGTCGCCTCGAACCTGGCCGGCCTGCGCGACGGCCGCACGGTAGGTCGCCTTCGACGACCTCCGCCCCCTGTGCGGCCGCCAGCTCCGAGCGGTGGCCCCGCCTGTGCACGAAGGCGCGCACTGTGCGGCCGCGCGCCAACAGCAGCTTCACCGTGTGGCCGCCGGTCTTGCCCGTAGCCCCGGTCACCAGAATTGCCGAGTCCTGGTCGAGTATGGCCGCCGGTTCAGCCATGGGTAGCGGTCAGCAGCGCAGTGCCGCCCAGCCAGGCGAGCGCGCCGCCCAGCACCAGGCCGAGCAGGTAGGTGCCGGCGCCACCGACCAGGCGGAGCGGGTTGTTGGTGTCGGCACGCGACAGGCCGGCGGCGTGGCACAGGCGCAGTGCGATGAAGGTGGGGCACAGTACCAGCAGAAGCGTCGGCCAGCGCCCGGACAGTTCGAGCAGGGTGAGGCCGGCCAGCACCAGCCCGGCGTTCTCGGCCAGGTTGGCGTGGCGCCGCGTCGCACGCTCCAGCCCGGCGTTGCCGCCGGCGCCGATAAACACGCCGGCCTGGCCACGCGCGCCGCTGACCGCCAGACCGAGCCCCACTTGCAGCACGAGCAGCACGCTGCCGGTGGCGGCCGCCATCGCTGGGATGGAGGGCGTCACGCCGCCGCTCCCGTGGTGGCCACGCCCGCCATCAGCCGCACGCGGCCTTCGCGCAGGTTGCGCACGAAGTTGCCGGCCATCTCGGCCATGCGCGCGCCGACGATCATCGCCGCGTTGACCCCGCAACGAGGTCGCGAAGCTGCGTGTGGCTGTGGACACGCCGCGGGGCTCGGCTGCGTTTACAGAGTAGCCGGGCCGTCACACGTTTCTTGCGTGGATGTGCTCCCTGATGCCTTCCTGTCGTGAGCGAGGGTCGTCGGGGAGCAAGCCGGGTGGGACAGGACGCCAGCGACACGGACAGCCTGCGCCGGTTCGATCTCAACCTGCTCGTCGCGTTCGACATGCTGATGGCCGAGCGCAGTGTCACCGCCGCCGCGCGGCGCATGGGGGTCGGCCAGCCCGCCATGAGCAACGCGCTCTCGCGGCTGCGGGACATGTTCGACGACCCGTTGCTCGTGCGCACACCGACCGGCTTGCAGCCGACCAGCCGCGCCATCGACCTGGTGCCACCGGTCGCGCGCATCCTCGCCGAACTGCGGGCGGAAGTGTTCAGCGCGCGCGGGTTCAGCCCGGCCACGGACCGCCGAACCTTCCGCATCGGGCTGTCGGACCAGGCGGAGGCCGCCGTCATGCAGGACGTGCTGCAGGCGATGCGGCGGGATGCCGCCAACATCCGGGTCATCGCGCGCTCGGTCGAGCGGCAGGGCGCCGCGGACCTGCTGGCATCGGGCGCCATCGATCTGGCGCTGGGGCACTTCCCCGACGTGGACAGCACCCTGGACGCCGCCACGCTCTATCACGAGACCTTCGTGTGCCTGTTCGACGCGCAAGCATGCGGTGTCGCGCCGCCGCTATCCCTCGATGATTACGTGGCGTTGCCGCACATCCTCGTCTCGCTGCGTGGCGAGCCGTTCGGACACGTCGACGAGCTGCTGGAAGCGGCCGGCCGGACCCGCATGGTCATCTACACGACGCCGCATTTCCTGGCGGTGCCCTTCCTGCTGCACGGCTTTCGCGCCGTCTCGGCGCTCCCGCGCCGCCTTGCCCTTAACTGCGCCGACGCGGCCGGACTTGCGGTCTGCGACGTGCCGCTGCGGTCCAACGGCTACGACGTCCGGATGGCATGGCACCGTCGCAACACGGCGGACCCGGCGCAGGCTTGGCTCCGCGAACTGGTCGCCTCGGTCGGGCGAACCCGAGTTTGACCGTATCGACGCTGTCGATGACCATCATCAAGCCATTCGATTTGACTGATGGAGCGTACGTCTACACACGACCGAATGGATAGTGGGAGCCGTTAATGGACTTCTGGGCCAACCTCGAATGACGTCCGAACAGACGCGCGTCGCAGCCGATCTCGCCCGCGCCAATAAGGCGCTGGTGCTCGGGCACTTTGAAGATTTCGTGAACCGCCGGGACCTGGCCGCCATCGACCGCAACATGGCGCCCGGATTTCTCGACCACGACGGCCCAGGCGGCAAGCCGACCGGTGTCGCGGGCGACAGGGCGATGATGCAGGCGATGCACCGCATGATGCCCGATTTGCGTGTCGAGGTGCGGGACGCGGTAGCCGAGGGCGACAAGGTGGCCGTGCGCAACGTGTGGATCGCGACGGACCCCCAAACCGGCCAGCCTGGCGAGTTCCACGGCTTCGTGCTGTGGCGCGTCGAGGACGGCAAGATCGTTGAGCGCTGGGCGACGGTGACGCTACTGCACGAGCTAGCCGCCGCAGGGCTCGACTGGTGATGCCGTTCGATATCGCAGCCGCCCGAAAGGAGGCCGGCCATGCAGCATGATGGCGGCAACATCGCCTTCGCCCCAGCCACGGTCGTGGCGACGTGGCCGAAAGGCAGCTTCGTCGAGAACATCGCAGTCGACCCGGCCGGGATGATTTTCGTCACGCTGCACACCGACAGGGCCGTCGTCCGCGTCGATCCGGCAACCGGGACGATCACGCCGTTCGCGCGGTTCGACACGCCCGTGGCGGGGCTTGCCTTTGCCGCGGACGGATCGCTCATCGTGAGCGGCGGCACGCCGGGACAGCGCCCAGGCGTGATCTGGCGTGTGGCGGCGGATGGCGTCGTCTCGCACCTGGCAAGCCTGCCCGATGCGGCGTTCCTCAACGGTGTGACGCCGCTGGGCGGGCGCTTCCTGGTCGCCGACTCGGTCGCCGGGCTGATCCACGTGGTCGATCCCGCAAATGGCACCGTCGCAACCTGGCTTGCCGATCCCCGGTTGGCACCCGCCGACGCCTCCGGCACGCCCGGCGCGAACGGAGTCAAGATCTTCGCCGGGCACGCCTACATATCGGTCACCGGCACCGACACGATTTACCGGGCGCCGATCGCGGGCGGGATGGCAGGCCCGCTCGAAGTCTATGCCGAGCGGCTGCGCGCCGACGACTTCGCCATCGACACGGCGGGCGCGCTCTACATCGCCACCCACCCGGCGCGCTCTCTCGTGCGGCTGGCGGCCGACGGCTCGCGGACTACGCTGGCCGGGGCGGCGCACGGCATGCTCGGCGCCACCGCGGTGGCGTTCGGCCGCGGGCCGGCGGACCGCCACGCCGTCTACGTCACCACGACCGGCGGCACGATGACGGTGCTGCCCGACGAGCTCGAGCCCGCCAAGCTGGTGCGGGTGGTGGTCGGCGCAGCCGGGGCGCTGCTGCTGGGGCGCGACACGCTTGCCACCAAGGTGTCGACATGACGCCGCGGATCCACGCCGTCGCGGCTGACGCCGACACGTTCTTCGTGAACGCCTTTCTGATCGAGGGAGAGCGCGAGGTCGTGCTTGTGGATACGCACTTCGTCATCTCGTCGACGCGGAGGCTGATCGCCCGGCTGGACGCGCTCGGCAAGAAGCTGGCCGCGGTGATCGTCACCCATCCCCATCCTGACCACTTCAACGGTTTGCCGCTGGTGCTGGCGGGGCGCGGTGCCATCCCCGTGTTCGCCACCGAGCCCACCATCGCGGGCATCCGCGCGACCCGGGCGCAGAAGCGCGAGGCGTGGACCCCGGTCTACGGCGACGACTACCCGAAGGATGATGCGCTTCCCGACCATCCCCTGGGACCTGATGCGGTGCTGGACCTCGCTGGGATGGAGCTGCGGCTTCTAGATTTGGGTGGTTTCGAGAGCGCGCTGGACAACACGGCGGTCCACGTCCCCGGCGCCGACGCGCTGATCGCCTCCGACCTCATCTACAACGGCTGCCACCCTTGGCTGGCCGAACACGGCACCAGGCGTTGGCTCGAGCAGCTGGATGTGATGGAGGCAAGATTCGGTGGCTGCAAGGTGGTATTCGCCGGCCATGGCGCGCAAGGCGACCGTAGCCTGTTCGAAATGCAGCGCCGCTACATCCAAGACTTCCGCAAGCGCGTCGCTGCCGTGGCTCGGGATGGCGGGGTCGCTCCGGGCGAGATGGCGCGCCTCGTCATGGAGACCCGCCAGGGGCGGGACGGCTGGCCGCTCGACGGGCTGATCGAGATGAATGCCGCCGCCGTGGCCCAGGAGCTCGCATCGCAATGACCCCGTCCAGACCAAGGTCATGGCCGTTCCGATCGCCCGCGCTCATCCCGCAACGTTGGAGACATCCCGGATGATGCCGGTCGATCCTGATACCGTTTCCCGCAATCTCGCCGCGGCCCGGCGCTTCGTCGAGGGCGTGCTGGGCGGTGGCGATCCGGCTGCGATGGCGGACGTGGTGGCGGAACACGTGGTCGTCGATACGGGCCTGAAGCCGGACGGGAAGATCGTCGGCCGCGACGCGTATGGCCGCGTGCTGGGCGCCACATTGGGCACCGCGTTCAGCAACGGGCGGATGGAGATCAAGGATATCGCGGCACTCGTCGACGGCAGGGTCATGGCCCGGTTCGAGGCATCGGCGGACAATACCGGATCGCTGAACGGGATCGCCGCCACCAACAAACGCTTCACCTTCTGCGAACTGCACCTGATGCGCTTCGACGACGGCAAGCTGGTGGAGAATTGGGTCGGCGGGCTGAACCCGCTGATGTATGAGACCTGGCAGGCGCCGGCCATGGCGCCCCTGCTGCTGGGAACACGGCCGTGAACATCGGCATCATTGGTGCCGGCAACGTCGGCACGGGCATCGGCAAGCGGCTGGCTGCAAGAGGGCACCGGATCGTGGTCAGCTTTTCCCGCAGCCAGGACGGCCTGGAGGCGGCCGCGCGGCTGATCGGCGACGACACCCGATCCGGTTCGCCGGAGGAAGCCGCGCGGTTCGGTGATGTGGTCGTCCTCGCCACACCTTGGGGTGTCACGCTGGATGCGGTGCGGGGAGTGGCGCCGGCGCTGGCGGATCGCGTTGTGTGGGACGCGACCAATCCGCTGAAGCCCGACATGAGCGGGCTGGAGATCGGCACGTCCACCTCGGCGGGCGAGGAGGTGGCGCGCGCGGCGCCGGGCGCCCGCGTGGTGAAGGCCATCCCGCCCTTCGCCGAGGTGCTGCACTCGCCATCTACCCAGCTTGGAAGCGTCCGACCCAGCGTGTTCGTCTGCGGCGATGACGCGGCGGCTCGTGCGCTGGTGCTCGGCCTGGTGGCCGAAATCGATGCCGACGGCGTCGATGCCGGGCCGTTAAGTCTGGCGCGATACACCGAGCCGTTGGGCATGCTGCTGGTCCAGCTCGCCTACAGGCAGGGCATGGGGGCGCGGATCGGCGCGGCGCTGCTGCGCGATGCGCCAGCCGCTTCGCCAGCCGAAGCGGGCGCATGAGCCCCGACACGAAGCGGGCGGTCATCGTCGGCGGCGGCCTCGCGCTGGACCCGACCGGCTGGCTGGCCGTCGCGTCGCTGGCGATCGGCAAGGCGGGCCTGCGGAGTCTGGCGCAGACGCTCCATAAGGAGCTGGCGCCCGAGGGCATTCACGTCGCGACCGTGACCGTCGCGGGGCAGATCCAGCCCGGCACGACGTACGACCCCGATCGGATTGCGGACAGGTTTTGCAACTCCACGCCCAGCCGGTCGGCTTCCGCGACGCGGAGAGCGTGTCTCAAGGCTAGGCTTGGCTTGGATCGACGCCGGCCTGCGGCCAAGATGCGGACCGACCAATCGGGGGACGTCACCATGCAATTACGCCAAAGGGAACCTGACCGGCCCGCGCGCCAGGTCGTGCCAAGGCCATGATATCCGCCAGCCCCGGGTCGCAGGGCGACCGCTCGGCACAGATGTTTCCAGTCCTGACGCCTGCGCAGATCGACGTCGCGCGTCGCTTCGCCTCCGGCCAGCCCACACGCTATGCGGCCGGGGAAACCCTGTTCGCCGTTGGCGAGCGCAACGCGCCTGCCTTTCTCGTGCTGTCCGGCCACGTGGTGGTCAGCCGCGGCGGGCCGGATGGGAGCGGCACCGTCATCACCCGCCACGGACCGGGCGCCGTCACCGGCGAGGTCAGCCAGCTCGCCGGCCGTCCCGCGCTGGCTGAGGGACGCGCGGATGCGGGCGGCTGCGAGGCCGTGTCGTTCGACGCCGCCCATCTGCGCGCGCTGCTGATCGGCTCGGCGGAATTGGGCGAGATGCTGATGCGCGCCTTCATCCTGCGACGTACGTCGCTGATCGCCCAGGGCAGCGCCGGCTCGGTGCTGGTGGGCCGCCCCCAATCGCCTGCGCTGACCCGCATCGAAGGCTTCCTCGCGCGCAACGGCTATCCGATGACGGTGCTGGACGCGGAGGCCGACGGGTTGGCGTTGGCCGAGCGCCTCGGCCTGCATGCGGACGACCTACCGGTGGTGGTCTGTCCTAGCGGCCAGGTGCTGAAGCGACCGAGCGAGGCGGAGGTCGCCGCCTGTCTGGGGATCACGCCGGAGCTCGATCCCACGCGCGTTTACGACGTGGCGATTGTGGGCGCCGGACCTGGCGGCATGGCCGCTTCCGTGTATGCCGCTTCCGAGGGGCTGTCGGTGATCGTGCTGGAGGCGAGGGCGTTCGGCGGGCAGGCCGGCGCCTCGGCCCGAATCGAGAATTACCTGGGCTTCCCCACCGGCATCACCGGCCTGGCGCTGATGGCGCGCGCGTTCACCCAGGCGCAGAAATTCGGCGCCGAGATCGCCGTTCCGCTCATGGTGCAGCGCCTCGAGTGCGGTGGCCAGGCTCGCCGGGCGGGCGATCCCTTCCTGCTCCATCTGACGAACGGCAGCAGCGTACGGGCGCGGAGCGTGGTGATCGCGTCCGGCGCACGCTACCGCCGTCCGGACATCGCCAACCTCGACCTGTTCGACGGGGCGGGCGTGTCCTACTGGGCCTCGCCGGTCGAAGCCAAGCTGTGTGCCGGCGAGGATGTCGCCCTGGTCGGCGCGGGCAATTCCGCCGGCCAGGCGGTGGCATTCCTGGCACCCAGGGTACGTCACCTGCACCTTGTGGTGCGTGCAGACGGGCTGGAAGCGTCCATGTCGCGCTACCTGATCGACCGCATCGCCGCGCTGCCGAACGTCACCATACACACGCGGACCGAGATAGCGGCGCTGGCGGGCGATGCCGAGGGCGGCCTGACCGAGGCGAGCTTCCGCAATCGCGACACGCGCGGCGTCTGGACCGGTCCGTTGCGGCACCTGTTCCTGTTCATCGGCGCCGATCCGAACACCGACTGGCTGTCCGGATGCACTGTGGCCATCGATGCGAAAGGCTTCGTCATCACCGGCGCCCAGGCCGACGCCGACGTATGGACGGCCGCCGGCCGCCAGCCGTCACCGCTGGAGACCAGCGTGCCGGGGATCTTCGCGATCGGCGACGTACGGGCCGGATCGACCAAGCGCGTGGCGGCAGCCGTCGGCGAAGGGGCGCAAGTAGTGGCCGCGTTGCACGGCCTGCTGGCCTAATTTCCACTCCCGGCTCCCCACCAGCCGGAGGGGGATGGTGTCGTGGGCGGAAACGGAGAAAGAGCTTGCTGGCAAGGCCAGCAGATTTCTCAAAGCGGAAATGAAGAGAGCTGGTGTGACCTACACACAACTTGCTGAACGACTAAAGGAGCACGGATTAGAGAAAACGGAGGCGTCTATCACCAGCAAGCTTGCAAGGGGGACGTTTGCAGCGACATTTCTCCTGGCTGCTTTGGCTGCCTTCGGGTTGGAGGGACTACAGCTAGAGGACTTGTATGTAAATGAAGCATCGTTGCTGCGCGTTGCGATACGGTCTTCAAAGTCAATCTGTCTAGTGTGCTTGAAAACGAAATCATTTCAGTCATGTCGAAATCTGAACCGCCAAAAGACTTAAGCCTTCTATCGCCAAAGTCTATCGGAAACGAAAAGGTTCTACGGGAGACCTCAACTCCATCCGAACAGACTCTCATGACTGAATAGTCTGTCCCAGACCCAACCTCAAAAAATAACAGTTTTGGCACTCCAACTCTAACACCATCGTAACCAAGGTTTATGTCTGTAGAATGTTCGTCGTTATGGGAGTCTATGACAGAAAAGCGGAACATGTTGCTCGTTGTGGCATAAAAAACTATTTTTATAGCGCCGAATTCTATATCGAAAATGGGCTGCTTTATTCGACCGTTCAATTGGTTTATTCTAGCTGCCATAAAATATGCGTAGCCTGGAAGAATTTCATTAAAGTCATAATTGTCCAACGACTCAGCTGTTTTCACGGCCGGTTGAACAGTTAACGATGATTCAACGGAGGCCAGAAGCCTAGTAGGCTTTTGATATCGAACATATATCAAATAGCTGGGCAGAAACACTTCCAACATCAATGCAACGATAACCACCGCTGCTTCTCCTCCTACATCTAGAGTTGCAATTCTTTGCTTGACTCTGAAGAGATCAGGCCAATAGCGAACTAACGTTAAGATGGCGCACGCGTAACAAATAACTGCGCCAAACCAAAAGAGGTCAGGCGCCATTAATGATAGCCCCACACCACACAGCCCAAGAACACCCAGCAAGAAGCCGTATTTAGGATGATCAAATGGGTGAGCAGACTCGGACATGGCACCGACTTTACCAAGGCGCAAAACTGCCCGTCGATAGCGGCGCTCACCGCGCGTCGCGCATGGTGGCGGCTGCTACCTGATACCGAGCAAGCCCGTTGTGGAAGTGCCGTCGGCGCTGACGGCGGAGACGTATCTGCCGCTGAACATAGCCTGCGAGACCGCCTCGATCGTCATCACCGAACCGAGTTCGTTGTCCAGCTGCTGAACAAGTCGCTCGCCGGTAACGTTGGCCGCAACACCCGGCCACATACTAGCCGACTTTTGCGTAAGTAGCCGATTTTCGACGCGACTAGCGGACTTAATTGTCCGGAACAGAAGTGGAGATGCAGGCCGGCTGCTACTCGACAGTGACGGATTTGGCGAGGTTGCGGGGCTGGTCCACGTCCGTACCGCGCAGCACGGCCACATGGTAGGCCAGGAGCTGCACGGGGATGGTGTAGAGCAGCGGGGCGGCAAACGGGTGGATGTTCGGCAGGATCAGCGTATCGACTGCGATGTGGCGCAGACGGGCAGTGCCGGCCGCGTCGCTGATCAGGACGATCTGGCCGCCGCGGGCATGGGCCTCCTGCAGGTTGCTGGCGGTTTTCTCGAACAGCGGCCCGCTGGGGGCGATGCCGATGATGGGAACCGAACGGTCGATTAGCGCGATCGGGCCGTGCTTCATCTCGCCGGCGGCATAGCCCTCGGCGTGGATGTAGCTGATCTCCTTCAGCTTCAGCGCACCTTCCATGGCCACCGGATAGAGGCTGCCGCGGCCGAGGTAGAGCACGTCGCGCGCTTCGGCGACGATGGCGGCAATGCGCTGCACATCGGCGTCGCCGTGGGCCAGGATCTCGGCCGCGTGGCCGGGCACGCGCAGCAGCGCGTCGGTGAGTTCGCCTTCCTGTGCCGCATCGATCTTGCCACCTGCGCGCGCCAGCGCAATGGACAGGCAGGCCAGCACCGCCAGTTGCGCCGTAAAGGCCTTGGTGCTGGCGACACCGATCTCGGGGCCGGCCACCGTGTCCAGCACGGCGTCGCTCTCGCGCGCCATGGTGCTCTCGGCCACGTTCAATACCGAGAGGATCGTCTGACCGCCCGCCCGCATGGTTCGCAGGGCGGCCAACGTGTCGGCGGTCTCCCCGGATTGGCTGATCAGCAGGCCTACGCCGCCCTCGGTCATCGGCGGGTCGCGGTAGCGGAACTCGCTGGCCACGTCGGCATCGACGGGGATGCGGGCGAGGGTCTCGATCCAGTTGCGGCCGACCAACCCCGCGTAATAGGCCGATCCGCAGGCCGTCATCGTCAGCCGCGGCACGGTGGCCAGGTCGAATCCCAGATACGGCAGCACGACGGCACGGGTGCCGGGATCGACCATGCGGTGCAGGCTGTCGCCGATCACGGCCGGATGCTCGTGCAGCTCCTTTTCCATGAAGTGTCGGAAGGCGCCCTTGCCGATCGCAGCCCCCGACATCGCCGTGCGCTTGACCTCGCGCTGCACGCGGGCGCCGGCGATGTCGAACATGTCGGCCGCCTCGCGCGTCACCACCGTCCAGTCGCCGTCCCGCAGGTAGGCAATGCGGCTGGTCATCGGCGCCAAGGCGAGCGCGTCCGAGCCCAGGTACATCTCGCCGTCGCCGTAGCCCACCGCCAGCGGGGCGCCGTGCTGGGCGCCGATGATCAGCTCGGGGTGGCCGGCAAACAGGATGGCGAGCGCGTAGGCGCCCTCCAGCCGGGCGAAGGCGGCGCGGGCGGCTTCGGCCGGCGTGTGGCCTTGGGCCAGCAGGTGATCGACGAGCTGGGCGACGGTCTCGGTGTCGGTCTCGGTGGAGAAGACCTGGCCCTGGGCTTCCAGTTCGGCGCGCAGCTCGGCATGGTTCTCGATGATGCCGTTATGCACGACCGAAACGCGGGCGGTGCCGTGCGGGTGGGCGTTGCCTTCGGTCGGCGCGCCATGGGTGGCCCAGCGCGTATGGCCGATGCCGGTAGTGCCGGGCAGCGGCCACTCGGCTAGCGCATTGGCCAGGTTGGCGAGTTTGCCTTGCGCGCGCCGCCGCTCGATGTGGCCGTTGACGAGCGTCGCCACGCCTGCGCTGTCATACCCCCGGTATTCCAGTCGACGAAGCCCCTCCATTAGCAGCGGAGCCGCCTCCGCCCTCCCGATCACCCCAACGATCCCGCACATCAGCGAAGCCCGAACAAACAAAAGTCTTCGCTTCTTTCTTCAGAAAGAAAAACTTTGTTTTCTGAAGAAAAGAAACCAAGGACTTCTAATAATTGGCACGTCCTCATGTCTTGCTCCGTGTCGCGCGGAAGGCGGCAGCGCGGCCGGGCGCGTTAACTTGACGCGCGCGGCCGAACCCCATCGCGTCCTGCGGAACATCCTGCGTGATCACGCTGCCGGCCGCCACGAACGCGCCGTCATGCACCGTCACAGGCGCCACCAGCACCGAATCCGATCCCACGAACACACGCTCGCCGATGATGGTGCGGTGCTTGTCGAAACCATCGTAGTTGCAGGTGATGGTGCCGGCGCCGATGTTGGCGCCGGCACCGATGGCCGCGTCGCCCAGGTAGCTGAGGTGGTTCGCCTTGGCGCCGGCGCCCAACGTCGCCGCCTTCAGCTCAACGAAGTTGCCGACATGGGCCCCCGGCCCCACCACAGTGCCGGGCCGCAGGCGGGCATAGGGGCCGACCACCGCGCCGGCCTGCACGTGGGCGCCTTCGAGATGGCTGAACGCCCGTATCTCGGCCGGGCCGTCCACACGCACGCCGGGGCCGAACACCACGTGCGGACCCACCACCGTGTCGGGGCCAAGCTGTGTGTCGTGGCTGAAGAATACGGTCTCCGGCGCGGTCAACGTCGCGCCGCCAGCCATTGCTGCCTGGCGCAGGCGATGCTGCACCACCGCCTCGGCCGCAGCCAGTTCGGACCGCGCATTGATGCCGCGCAACTCGTCTTCCGGCGCTTGGACGGCGATGACGCGCGCGCCGTCGCGCACGGCCAGCCGCACCAGGTCGGTCAGGTAGTATTCGCCCTTTGCGTTGTCTGGCCTGATCTGGCGCAGCCAGCCGAGCAGGCGGTCCGCGGGGCCACACAGCGCACCGGCGTTGCACAGCGGGATGGCTCGTTCGGCCTCGCTGGCGTCGGCCCATTCGACGATGCGGGTGATGGTGGGCCCGTGTTCGCCCGCCGCCTCCACCAGCCGGCCGTAACGGGCAGGGTCGGCGGGGCGCATGGCCATCAGCGCCAGCCCCGCATCGCCGGCCCGCCGCTCGGCCACCAGCCGCGCCAGGGTTTCGGCGCGGATCAGCGGGTTGTCGGCAAACAGGATAGCCACCTCGCCGTGGCCGAAAAAATCTGCGGCACACAGCGCGGCGTGCGCCGTACCCAGGCGGTCGTGCTGAATGGCCGTGGGGTGCGGCGCGGCCAGCTTGGCAAGCGACCTCATCTCGGGGCCGACCACCACGGCAACGCGCGCGAAAACCTGTTCGGCGGCGTCCAGCAGGTGGCGCAGCATCGGCTGGCCAGCGATGGCATGGGCAGCCTTGGGTAAGGCCGACTTCATCCGCGTGCCCAGGCCGGCCGCGAGGATAACGGCACAGGCCTGGCTGTCTGCGGTCGCGTGTGCTGCCATGGGTCGCTTCTACCGGCGGCCCTGCCCCGCGGTAAAGCGCGGTCTGACGCAATTTTGATGTCGCGGCATTTCATGGCAGGATGTTGCGCTAAGCGACCGAGCGGAGACAGCCGTATGCCGACTATCCTCGTCACCGGCGGCGCAGGCTTCATCGGCTCGCACCTTACCGACGCGCTGCTGCAAGCGGGTCACGTCGTGCGCGTGCTGGACGACCTGTCCACCGGGAACCGGCACAATCTGGACCCGCGGGCACGGCTCGTCGTAGCAGACATCTGCGACGCGCGCGCTGTGGCCAAGGGGCTGGACGAGGCGGATGGCGTGTTTCATCTAGCCGCAATCGCGTCGGTGGCGCGTGGCAATGAGGATTGGGCCGGCACGCATCGGGTGAACCTGACCGGGACGATCGCCGTGCTGGATGCTTGCCGCGCGCGGCGCGTCCCTGTGGTCTATGCGTCGTCGGCGGCCGTGTATGGCAATGTCGGCGACGCAGTGGCGCATGAGGGGCTGCCGCCCGCGCCGCAGACCGCCTACGGCGCGGACAAATACGGTTCCGAATTGCATGCCGCCGTGGGGTGGGGCGTTCACGGCGTGCCCAGCTTCGGCCTGCGCTTCTTCAATGTTTACGGGCCGCGGCAGGACCCGGCTTCGCCCTATAGCGGCGTAATCTCCATATTTGCGGACCGCATGGCGCGCGGCGCCCCGGTCAGCGTTCACGGCGACGGCGGGCAGACGCGCGATTTCATCTACGTGGCCGACGTGGTAGCCCATCTGGTGGGTGCCATGGCGCATCTTGGCCGTGCGCCAGGCGCCTGGGTATGCAACGTGTGCACCGGGCGGGAGACCTCGGTGCTGACATTGGCTGAGACGCTGGGCCGCCTGTGCAGGACCAACATGCCGCTCGGCCACGGTCCTGGACGTTCGGGCGACATACGGCGTTCGGTGGGTTCCCCGGCGCGGGCGCGGGCGCTGCTCGGCCTGGCGGCGGCCACGGTGCTGGAGGATGGTTTGGGCCGGCTGCTCGGCGCCCCGACGGGACCTTAGCGGCCGATCACGCCCCGGCCTCCGACATTGCCGGGCCGTGACCAAGTGTTCGCTGCCGCCACATGGAAAGGGACTGCATGAGCCTGACTGCCCCCGCCCCGCCAACCTCGCCCATGGGCCTGCTGGACCGCAGCCGGACTGTGGCCGGGGCGGGCTTCAACCGCTGGCTCGTGCCGCCGGCCGCACTGTCGATCCACCTATGCATCGGCATGATCTACGGCATGTCGGTGTTCTGGCTGCCGCTGACCCACGCGGTGGGTCACGCCTGCCCGGCCGGCACCGGATGGCTGGCGATCCTGACGGTCACGGGCTGCGATTGGCCGCAGCCGCTGCTTGTTGTAGGGTTTGAACTCGGTATCGTGTTCCTGGGCGGCTCGGCCGCCATCTGGGGCGGCTGGCTGGAACGAGTCGGGCCGCGCCGGGCCGGTGTGGTTGCGGCCCTGTGCTGGCCTGGGGGGCTGGCCGTGGCGGCATTGGGCGTGCGGCTGCACCAATTATGGCTGATCTGGCTTGGCATGGGCGCGCTGGGCGGGGTGGGCCTGGGAATCGGCTACAT
>CAXUHU010000003.1:0-24764 GCA_964250925.1 uncultured Acetobacteraceae bacterium | reverse complement strand
CGGCTACATTTCGCCCGTCTCCACGCTGGTCAAATGGTTTCCCGACCGGCGCGGCATGGCGACCGGAATGGCGATCATGGGGTTTGGCGGCGGCGCGTTGATCGGCGCTCCGCTGGCCACGTTGCTGATGGCCCAGTTCCGCGGCCCGGGCGGCCCGGGCGTCTGGCAGACGTTCCTGGTGATGGCGGCGCTGTATCTCGTGTTCATGATGGCCGGCAGCTTCGCCTACCGCGTGCCGCCCGCGGGCTGGCGTCCGGACGGCTGGGCGCCACCGGCCGTGCGCGCATCGGTCGCGGCGGGCCATGTGCATCTGGACCGGGCGGTGCACACGCCGCAATTCTGGCTGGTGTGGGTGGTGCTGCTGATGAACGTCAGCGCCGGCATCGGCGTGCTGAGCGTGGCCTCGCCGATGCTGCAGCGGCTGTTTGCTGCAAGTCCCGCGGTGGCGGCCGGCTTCGTAGGGCTGCTCTCGGTGTTCAACATCGGCGGCCGTTTCGCTTGGGCGTCGGTGTCGGACAGGCTGGGGCGCAAGGCCACGTATTTCGTGTTCTTTGCCCTGGGCATCATACTGTATGCCGCGGCCCCCTGGGCCGCGCATACCGGCAACAAGGCGCTGTTCGTGTCGCTTTGCTGCGTCATTCTTTCCATGTATGGCGGCGGGTTCGCCGCCTTGCCGGCCTATCTGGCCGATCTGTTCGGCACGCAGTTCGTAGGCGCCATCCATGGCCGGTTGCTGACCGCCTGGTCGCTCGCCGGCGTGGTGGGCCCGTTGCTGGTCGGTTTCATCACGGTCCGCGCCACCCAGTCGGGCGTGGCTGCGGCGCATGTCTACGATTGGACGCTCTACGTGATGGCCGGGCTGCTCGCGGTGGGGCTGGCGGCCAACCTTCTGGTGCGCCCGCTGGCGCCAAGCTGGTTCATGAGTCCGGCAGACGTGGCAGCGGTGCAGGGCAAGCACCCGGCAACCGAAAGCAGCGCGCACGGCATCGGGTTGGGTGGCCTGTCGGGCGAGGTAGCGGCGGCGTGGCTGTGCGTGGTTCTGCCAATCGGGTGGGGTTTATACAGGACGCTGTCGAAGGTGGGCGGGCTGTTTTAGCACGGATGACAGTAACGCCGTCTGATCTTCCCAATGCCCTGATCACCTGCACGAAGTTTGCGGACAGTAATCGGCTGATGCTGGACCACGTGTCGCCTTCGAGGTGGTCAGCCCATCGTCGGGCAGACGGACCGGATCGAGAAAGTGCGCGAGTAAGCGGCCGTTCCTACGATACGGTGCTACGTCATCGTCGCGACATGCTGTGCCGGCCTGCTGGTTTTGCGTCGGGAGGGCGCAGGCGGTGCGTGGACGGTCGAGCCTCTTTCCGGTGGAGACACGCTCGATCTGGCCGACGTTGGAGCGAGTATTCCGGTGACCGAATTCTATGAGAACGTGAAGTTCGCGGACGCAATAACCGATCAATAACGTAGCTGAATTAGTTTGCCGCTTCGAAAGTGCTCTTGGGTCACCAGTCTGGGAATCTATCGTTCATCTTGTCCATGGGCGTTTGCGGCGAGCGATCAAATTGGAACGTTGATCCCTCGCTTGAAATTCGTCGCACCTCACCGCCCCACCATGTCCGCCTCGATGCGCTCGATCTCGGCGTCGGAAAACCCGAAATGGTGCGCTACCTCGTGCACCAGCACGCTGCCGACCAGGCGACCCAGGTCCTCGCCGGCGTCGATCCACTCGACCAGGATGGCTTGGCGGTATAGCACGATTCGGTCGGGCATCGGCACCGGGTCGGCTATGCTGCGCTCGGTCATGGGGATGCCGTGATAAAGACCGGTCAGCTCCCACGGGTTGTCCAGGCCCACCGCCTCCAGCGTTTCCTCGTCGGCCAGTTCCTCCACCAGGATGGCCACGCCGGCTACGTGGCGGGACAAGCGGGGCGGCAGGGCGGCGAGCGCCGCTTCGGCCAATTGCAGGATGTCCTCCTCGCCGGGCGGGGTGGTGTAGGCTGGCATGGACATCCCTTTCTCTGATCGGAGCCGACCATGCCCTCGCCGCTCACCGACGCGCAACGCGCGGACCTGCCGCACACGCTGCCGCACTGGAACCGGCTGCCCGACCGTGATGCCATCCACCGAGCCTTCAAGTTCGCAGACTTCAGCGCAGCTTGGGCGTTCATGAGCCGCGTGGCGCTGCTGGCCGAGAAGCAGGACCACCATCCCGAGTGGGAAAACACCTACAGCAGGGTCGCCATCACGCTGACCACGCATGACACCGGCGGCCTCTCGTCACGCGACTTGGCGCTGGCCGCTGCGATCGACCGTCTGCTGCCCGCCTGACTCGATAGCTGTTTCGCCCGGTGGCCGTACCGCCGCGTGTCTGTCATATACGGCCAACCGAACCAGACGCCCCCGAGGAAAGCCATGGTCTTCAAGCCGAACTACAATTTTCAGCGCGCCGAGCGCGAGCGCGCCAAGGAAGCCAAGGCCGAAGCCAAGAAGGCCGAAAAGGCAGAAGCCAAGCGCCGCGCTGCCGCCGGCGAGCCGGCGCTGCCGGAGGCGGCCGGCGACGACGCCGCGGCCGAGCCGGACCTGCATAATGGCCCCTAAGCGCAAGATACTCAGCAGCTTCGTGGCTTTCGACGTAGCCTATACCGACGGCACGCGCAGCTCGAACCGGCGGGTGCCCTATACGGAGCTTGGCGGTTTGGATGGCGACGAGCCGGCCAAGACGTTCATCGAGGCGCAGGATCGTGAGATCGGCGAGGCCTCCGGCAAGCCGCGCCCGGCGATCAAGTCGATCAGCCGGACCCCGCAGAGGGCCACCGCCAAGGTATAGGCGGCCGTCCCCATGCGTTACATCTCCACCCGCGGGCAGGCCGCGCCCCAGGATTTCAGCGGCGTCCTGCTGCACGGCCTGGCCGAGGATGGCGGGCTATACGTGCCGGAAGCCTGGCCGCACCTGACGCCTGCCGACCTGCGCGCGCTGCGCGGGCTGCCCTATGCCGAGCTGGCGGCCCGCATCATCGCCCCGTTCACCGGCGACACCATCCCGTTCGCCATGCTGCAGGGCTTCTGCCGCGAGGCGTACGCCACGTTCCGCCATCCGGCCACGCTGCCGCTGGTGCAGTTGGAGACGAACGTCTGGGCGCTGGAGCTCTTCCACGGCCCCACGCTCGCCTTCAAGGACGTGGCGATGCAGCTGTTGGGGCGGCTGTTTGACCACGTGCTGGCCCAGCGCGGCCAACGCATCACCATCGTGGGCGCCACCTCGGGCGATACCGGCTCGGCCGCCATCGAGGCCTGCCGCGACCGAAGCCAGATCGACATCGTCATCCTGCACCCGGCCGGCCGCACCAGCGAGGTGCAACGGCGGCAGATGACCACGGTGGCAGCCCCCAACGTTGCCAACATCGCCGTCGACGGCAATTTCGACGACTGCCAGGACCTTGTGAAAGCCATGTTCGCCGATGCCGCATTCCGGCGCGAGATGGGACTGGCCGCGGTGAACTCGATCAACTGGGCGCGCATCGCGGCGCAGGTACCCTACTACGTGTTCGCAGCCCTCGCCCTGGGCGCGCCGGAGCGCGAGGTGGCGTTCGCCGTGCCCACCGGCAATTTCGGCAACGTGCTGGCCGCCTGGGCCGCGCGTCGCATCGGGTTGCCGGTGTCGCGCCTGACGATCGCGAGCAACCGCAACGACATCCTGGCGCGCTTCCTCGCCTACAACGACATGTCGGTGCGTGCGGTGGAGCCCAGCCTGTCGCCCAGCATGGACATCGGCGTCAGCTCCAATTTCGAGCGACTGTTGTTCGAGCTGCTGGACCGCGACCCGGCGCTGACGGCATCCACCATGCAGGTGTTCCGCACTACCGGCCGGATGGACGTGCCGCAGGCGGCCTGGGCGCGGGCGAAAACCTTGTTCCACGGCTTCCGGCTGGACGATGCTGGCACCACGGCGGAAATTCGCCGCCTGCACGACGAATGCGGCTACCTGGCCGACCCGCACTCGGCCATCGGCATCGCCGCCGCCCGCGCGCATCCCTGCGCGCATCTGCCCACCATCGCGGCCGCCACCGCGCATCCTGCCAAGTTCCCGGCCGCCATGCAGCAGGCGACCGGCAGCCTGCCCCCTCTGCCGCCGCACCTTGCCGACCTATATGAAAGGCCGGAGAAGCTCTCCCACTCACCCAACGATCTGGCGCAGGTTCAGGCCGCCATCCGCGCCTTCGTATCGAGGAACCACGCATGACATCCCAAGACGCCATACGCGTCACCAAGCTGGACAGCGGCCTGACCGTCGTGACCGAAACGATGGACCGGGTGGAGACCGTCTCGTTCGGCGCCTACGTCGCCAGCGGCACGCGCAACGAGGAGGCGGCGCAAAACGGCGTCAGCCACTTCCTCGAACACATGGCCTTCAAGGGCACTGAGCGGCGCACCGCGGCCCAGATCGCCGAGGCGGTGGAGAACGTGGGCGGCCACATCAACGCCTACACCGCACGCGAGCAGACCGCCTACTACGTGAAGATGCTGAAGGAGGATCTGGAGCTCGGCGCCGACATCATCGGCGACATCCTGACCCATTCCACCTTCGCGCCCGAGGAGGTTGAGCGCGAGCGCGGCGTGATCCTGCAGGAGATCGGCCAGGCCAACGACACGCCCGACGACATCATCTTCGATCATTTCCAGGAAGCGGCCTACCCGCACCAGCCGATGGGCCGCCCGGTACTGGGCACCGAGGACATTATCCGCGGCATGAGGGGCACCGACATCCGGGCCTACATGCGCGCCCACTATGCCGCTAGCAACGTGGTTGTCGCCGCAGCCGGCGCGCTGCAGCACGATCGGGTGGTGGACCTTGTGCAACGACACTTTGCCGACCTGCCTGCCGACATGCCGCGCCCGCTGGAACCGGGCCGCTACGCCGGCGGCGAGTTCCGCGAGGAGCGCGACCTCGACCAGGTGCACGTGGTGCTGGGCTTTCCCAGCGTCGGCTACTCCGACCCCGACTACTACCCGGTGCTGCTGCTCTCCGGCCTGCTGGGCGGCGGCATGTCGTCGCGGCTGTTCCAGGAGATCCGCGAGAAGCGCGGCCTGGTGTATTCGGTCTACTCCTTCGCGGCGCCCTATTTGGAGACCGGCCTGTTCGGCATCTATGCCGGCACCGGCGAGGCCGAGGCTGCCGAGCTGGTGCCGGCGACGCTGGAGGAGCTGCACCGCGTGCAGGTCGACGCCAACCAGGCCGAGCTGAACCGTGCCCGGGCCCAGGTGAAGGCCAGCCTGTTGATGAGCATGGAAAGCACCGGCAGCCGCTGCGAGCAGCTGTCCCGCCAGCTGCAGATCTACGGCCGCATCATCCCCACCGCGGAGACGGTAGCCAAGTTGGAAGCCGTGAGCGTGGACGACATACGACGCGCGGCCGCACGCATCTTCCGCGGCACGCCGACGCTGGCGGCCCTGGGGCCCGCCCAGAGCGTGCCGAGCCTGTCCCATATTACGGAGCGCCTGGCGGCATGAGCCTCGATCTTCTGGAACAGCTTTTGGGTGCGGCGCGGACTGCGGGTGCCGACCGGGCCGATGCCATCCTGGTCGGCCGCACGTCGTTAAGCGTGGAGCGCCGCCGCGGAACGACCGAGACGCTGGAGAGGTCTGAATCCAAGGATCTTGGCCTGCGCGTGTTCACCGGGGCGAAGAGCGCCATCGTCTCGGCCGCCAGTGCCGATACGGCGCGGTTTGCCGGCCTGGCCGAACGTGCCATTGCCATGGCGCGCGTGGTGCCGGACGATCCGCTGGCCGATCTGTGCGCCGAGGCGGCGGCCCCGGAAGAGGCAAGCGGCCTGGACCTGCTGGACCCGGCCGAACCCGCTGTGGAGGCGCTGATCGCTCGCGCCGAAGCGGCCGAGAGCGCGGCTTTGGCGGTGCATGGTGTGACCAACTCCGAAGGCGGCAGCGCCAGCTTCGGTCGGACGGAGATGTTTCTGGCCACCTCCGCAGGCTTTGCGGGGCAATACGCGCGTAGCTACCATTCTCACTCGGCAAGCGTGATCGCAGGCGCCGGCACCGCAATGCAGCGCGACTACGACTATCACGGCGCTGTCCACCTCTCCGACCTGGACGACCCGGCCGCTATCGGCCACAGCGCCGGCGAACGCGCCGTGTCGCGGCTGAACCCGACACGGCCGAAGACCGGCCGCATGCCGGTGGTGTACGACCCGCGCGTCTCCGGCGGCCTGGTCGGCCACCTCTCGGGCGCGATCAACGGCGCCAGCGTGGCGCGCGGCTCGAGCTTCCTCAAGGAGCGCATGGGCCAGCGCCTGTTCCGCGCCGGCATACATATTCACGACGACCCGCGACGCGTGCGCGGCGGCCGATCGGGCACCTTCGATGCCGAGGGGGTGCCGACGCGGCCGCGCAGCTTCATCGAGGACGGCGTGCTGACCAGCTGGGTGCTGGACGGCCGCAGCGCGCGCCAGTTGGGCTTGCGCACCACCGGCCACGCCAGCCGCGGCACCGGCGGCCCGCCCGGCCCGTCGGCCACCAACTTGTACATGGCGGCCGGCGAGCCCACGCCCGCCGAGCTGATGGCCGACATCGAGGAAGGCATCTACGTCACCGAGCTGATCGGCATGGGCCTGAACGGCCTGACCGGCGACTACAGCCGCGGCGCTGCCGGTTTCATGATACGCGGGGGCGCGCTGGCCGAGCCGGTGGCCGAGATCACGATCGCCGGCAACCTGATCGACATGTTCGCCGACCTGAGGCCGGCCAACGACCTGCGCTTCCGCCGCGGCACCGACGCGCCGACGATACGCATCGACGGACTGACGGTCGCCGGCGCTTAGGTCGAAATGCGCTTTGGCGTCCGACCTGCGCGATTGCTTCGTAGTGTGGATTTGGTAAGACCGTTCCAGTAGCGATCCGGCTACCTACGCCGGCAAGGGCCTAACCATGCGCATTTCCGTCTTCGGCATCGGCTACGTGGGCGCGGTCTCCGGCGGATGCCTGGCCAGTTTGGGCCACGAGGTGCTGGGCGTGGACGTGGCCCCGGAGAAGGTGGCGATGCTGGCCGCCGGCCGCTCGCCGATCGTGGAAGCCGAGATTGCCGAGTTGATAGCCGAGGCGGTGGCCGCGGGCCGGCTGCGGGCAACCGCCGATACGGCGCAGGCGGTGGCCGAAACGGACGTCTCGATGATTGCGGTCGGCACGCCGAGTGCCGCGGACGGCAGCACCTCGATGGTGGCCATCGAGGCGGTGATACGTGGCATCGGCGCGGCCATTGCGCAGAAGCAGGGCGCACACAGCGTGGTGATGCGCTCCACCGTGCCGCCGGGCACGGCCGAGACGGTGGTGATTCCGCTGCTGGAACGGGCTTCCGGCCGCAAGCTGGGCCAAGGCCTGCACTATTACAGTAACCCCGAGTTCCTGCGCGAAGGCACCGCGGTCCGCGATTTTCATGCCCCCCCCTTCACCCTGCTGGGGGTGCCCGACGGCGACGATGCGCCCGTGTTGCGCGACTTGTATGCGCCGATCGAGGCGCCGGTTCACGTGGTGCCCTATCGCATCGCCGAGTCCGTAAAGTTTCTGTCCAACGCGTACCACGCGCTGAAACTGGCGTTCGCCAACGAGGCTGGTGCTATCCTTTCGGAGTACGGGGTGGATGCGCCGGCGGCGTTCCGGCTGTTCTGCGAGGACCGCACGCTGAACATCTCGCCGGCCTACCTGCGGCCCGGCTTCGCGTTCGGCGGCTCGTGCCTGCCCAAGGATGTGCGCAGCTTCCTCTCGCTGGCGCGGCAGAAATCGGTGGCAGCCCCAATGCTGGGCCAGATACTGCCGAGCAACACGGCCATCGTGGAACGTGCCTACGAGGCGGTGGCGCGGCATGGGCGCCAGCCGGTCAGCCTGATCGGCCTGGCGTTCAAGCAGGGCACCGACGACCTGCGGGAGAGCCCGTTCGTCACCTTGGCGGAACGGCTGATCGGCCGCGGGTTCGACTTGCGGATCTTTGACCGCTTCGTGAACGTAGCAGCGCTGCTCGGCGCCAACCGCGCCTACATCGATCGCGAGATACCGCACCTGGAACGGCTGATGGTAGCCTCACCCAAGGCCGCGTTGCAGCACGGCCGCATCGTCGTGGTCGGGCATGTGGGTGCGGACGACCGCGCCGCTCTGCTCACCGCGCTGGACGGTCACGTGGTGATCGACTTGGCCAACATCGCCGCCCTGCGCGGCGCCAGGGACGTAACGTACCAGGGCATCTGCTGGTGAACCTGCCGCGCCGTCGGCTGTTGTTCGTCAGCCCACGCTTTTTGTTTCCGCTTGATGAGGGAGGCAAGATTCGCACGTCGGGCATCTTGCGCGCGATGAAGGGTGGCGCGTTTGAGATTACGCTCGCCTCGCCCGCACCGGCCGGCCACGCGGCCTATGGGGCGGAAATCGATTCGGTGTGCGACCGCTTCGTGTCGTGGCCCAGGCGGAACGCCGACCGGCTCGAGAAATTGCTGGCGCTGGCGGGCAGCCTGCCCGTATCGGCCGCCACCGACCGTTCCCGCGCGGGTCGGCTGGCGGTGGCGAGCGAATTGGCGGACGGGCCGGATATCGTGGTGGTGGATTTTCCGCAGGCCGCCGTGCTGACGCCCGGCCCGTTCGACACGCGGTCGGTCGTGTTCACGCACAACGTGGAGGCCGAGATACTGGAACGCCACGCCGAACGGGCCGCGGGTTTGCGCCGCACGGTTTGGCGTCAGCAGGCGGCCAAGATGCAAAGGTTCGAGTGTGCCACCCTGCGCCGCTTCGACACCGTGGTCGCCGTGTCGGCCCGCGATGCCCGCATGCTGGAACAGCGTTGCGGCATCGGCACCCCCGCGGTGATCGACACCGGAGTCGATCTGGATTTCTACGGCTTTCACCCGCCGGCCGAGACGGCGAACACGATCGTGTTCTCGGGCGCCATGGACAGCCGGTCCAACATCGACGGCATCGAATTCTTGATGGATCAGGTATGGCCCCACGTGGCCGCGGCAAGGCCAGAGGTGCGCATGCTGGTCGTAGGCCGCAACCCGCCCGCGAGCCTCGTGGCACGAGCCGGACAGCTCGGCCTGCCGTGGAGCTTTACCGGTTTTGTGGACGATATACGCCCCCACGTGCTGCGCGGCGACGTCTCCGTCATCCCGCTGCGCGTAGGTAGCGGTACGCGGCTGAAGGCGTTCGAGGCGATGGCGCTCGGCCGTCCGGTCGTCTCGACGGCGTTGGGCGTGGAGGGTTTGTCCGTGGTGCCGGACAGTCACTTCCTGTCGGCCGAAAGCGGGGCCGACTTCGCCGCCGCCATCCTGCGCGTTCTGGCCGACGCCGGCCTGCGCCGCCGCATGGCGCAGGCCGCGCGCACGCTGCTGGAGGACCGATTTTCTTGGGCGCAGGTCGGCCGCCAGTTCGAGGCGATATGCGTGAAGACCGCGGTCCCATAGAGCGACAGCTGTTGCTTTTCCGTCTTGAGGAAGGCCTACGCTTCCTTCAGCCGGGCGGCGCCTTGCGATCGAAGATGCCGAAGCCCTCGCGCAGGAACCCCGGCGTAAGCGCCGAAAGCGGATTGATCCCAACGTTCGGGTTGGCGAGCGGACCACGCAGCGAATAGCGCGCTGCGAACACGCCGCCGCCCTTCTCCGGCGAGAAGACCCGGCCGATCACCGGCAAGTCGCCCAGCAGTTGGTTGAAGAAGTATGCCGGGACGACCGTACCGCGAATGTCGGCCACCCTTCGGCGCAGGTCGATGTCGCCGGCCGCCGTGATGCCCAGCGATGACGAATAGGCGCGTGCGTTGGTCAGATGCAGCACGCGGCTCTGCCAGGTAAACGGCGCCACCAGCTTTGAGAAGTGAAGGCCGGGGCCGTGCAGCGTGTCGGCTACCCCGTACAGCGTCATCACCTGCAGCAGGCGGCCGATCGCCGGCGCGTCGCGCAGGTTGAACTCGTCAAGGGTGGCCGTGCCGGACAACGGCGAGCCTGGCTGGCGATCGTCGAAACGGCCATCCAGCGTCAGCGATCCGCCCTGCACATTGTCGGCAATCCCCAGCGCCCGTAGCGCCAGTCCAGCATCGGCGGCGGCAAACGACAGGCTGCGGCCGCCGGGGCCGGGGGTGATGCTGGCGGCAAGCTGGCTGCCGTCGCCCGCGCTGGCCGACGCGTGCAGGATGCGGGTGCCGTTGCTGGCGGCATCAACGCGCAGCGGCGACAGCGCCTTGCCGCGCGCAAGCTGCACCTGGCCGAAAGCCAGCTTGGCCGACCAGGGCAGGCCCGGCTTGTCCGGGTCGTCCGGGCTGTCCACTCCGGGTTTCGGATTGGCGGCCGGGGTTGCGAGGTAGGTGGACAGGTCGAGCACCGGCCCGGACAGATCGATGCTGATGGGATCGCCCGGCTTGACGGGAAAGCCGATCTGTCCGTGCGCCCTGGTGCGTCCGACGTCGAAGCGGTCCAGCCGCAGCACGCGCGGGTGATTGCCGTCGAGCAAGGCCCGGCTGGCCACCGACAGGCCCGGGCCGTCGGCATGCAGTCTGTCAACACCGGCTAAGCGACCATGGTCCAGCAGCACCAAGCCGCCCGCCACGGCAGGCGTGCCGGCGGGCTTGGACCAGCCGAACGGGGTGACGACCGCTGCCTGGCTCAGATCGGCATCGATCTGCAGGGCGGCGGCCGCGCCGCGTCGCGCCGTGTAGTCCACGCGCAACCCAGCGGAGCCGCCGGCCAGGATGCGGACGGCAGCCTGGGGCAGGCCGGCGGCGGCGAGCTGCTGGGGCGATGCGCGGCCGTCTGCGGTGATGTGCTGCATCACCTGGCCGGGCGGGCCGGCGCGGAAATCCATGTCCAACGCCAGTTTCGCCGCGATCCCCGATACCGTGCCGTTCCCGGTGATGCCCAGCCCGTTGCCGGTCACCTTTGCCAGCAGAGCCGCGCGGTCCAAGTCGCGCCCGCCCACGATCCGGCCCAGATGCACGCCGGTCAGCGTGGCGCTTGCAGCGAGTGGTATGTCGTCCATCGTTACCCGGTCTTCCAGCGGCACGTGCAGGGTCATGTGCGCCTGCATGGCGCCGGCCGGATCCACGATCTCGATGCCGCCGCGCGACAGCACGCTGAGGCGCGGGTGCTCGAGTATGTGCAGCGTGTCGGCCAACGGCCCGGACAGGCCCAAATCGATATCGCCGAACTGATGGCGCACCTGTAGCCCGGTGATGCGGATGAACGAGCCCGGCTCTACCGACACGCCGTCCTGCTCGCCCGATTGCAGGGTCACCCGCAGCGCGTCGGGTCCCTCGATGTCCATACGACCGGCTGCCTTCAGAACCGGTGGGACCGGCTTCAGCCAGGTGAAGGTGGCGTCGTCGAAGGCCAGGCCGCCAGACAGCGCGGTGAGCGTCGAAGCCGACAGGTCGGCCGCGGCCTCCAGGGTGCCGGCGACGTGCGCATCGTGCGCGTGGCCCGCAAGCACGTTCTGCACCAGCCAGGACCGCGCGTCCCCTCCGGTGCCGGCGGGCCAGTATCGGGAAAGATCGGCCAAATCGATCGCGTCGATCGCCACGTCGAACCCGGCCTGGACGCGGCCGCCCGCGCGGCTCGCATGCGCCGCGGCCGTGATGATGGGTGCGGCAGCCGCCGGGCGTGCGGATGCCAGCATCAGGCGGCACCGGTCGAGCCGCAGCACGGCTTTGCCCGGTTGCAGGGTTGCCGAGAGCGTGGCGGCGGCCTCGGCCACGCTCACGCTGCCTCGGCCGGCGGCAATCAGGCCGGGCCCCATCGCCAGGTTGAGCTGGGCCGACAGCGGCTGCAGCGCCCCGTCCAGTTCGGCCGAGATGCCTAGGCTGACCGGTGCATCGACGGCGGCCATCGGCGCCAGCGCCGGCGATAGCTGTGCCAGCGCGGCGGGGCTGACGGGCGTGAGCGTGGCGCTTACATGGCTCCCGCCCGGTCGCAGCGCTGCGTGAGTCACGAGATGCGCATGCACGCCGGCTGCGGCCAGCTCGGCTTCGGCCGAGCCTGTCGTGCCGCCGTCTGCCGTCCGGTCCAGGGCGATGGCCGGGACAGTGGCGCGCCACACCATCCCCAGGGCGTCGTCGTGCACGGTGAGAGAGGCGGCCGCCACGCGCAGGTGCTGGAGCTGCGGCGGCCAGGTCGGCAGCGTGCCCGGCGCGGGCCGCTCTGCCGCACCGTTCGGCACGCCCAGGCTCAGCGAACCATCGGCCTTGCGGTGCAGCTGGATGGTGCCGCCCTGCACCATGATGCTGCTCGGGGCTAGCCGGCCGGTCAGCAGCGGCCAAACCTGCAGACTCACGTGAGCAACGCGAAGCCGAGCCTTCGGACCGTCGCCGGGCGCGTCCAGCGTCACGTCGTGCAGGCTTACATCAAGCGGCTGGCCGCCTGCACCGAAACCGCGCCAGGCCAGGTCGGCGGCGCCCACGGTAAATCGCGTGCCGGGAATGGCCAGGCGCGCATCCTCGCGCTGGATCAGCCACGTGATGTCCACAGGCCCCTGGGCCAACCACCAGGCCAGCACGCAGGTTGACACTAGGGCGATGGCCAGGGCGCCGAGCAACGCCTCGGCGGTCACATGCAGCGCGTGCGAGACGAACCTCATCGACGTCGGGCGCGGGAGGCTTGACGGGTGCTACGGGCGTGCCGCCATTCGCGGTGATGCAGTTTCCGCCAGCCTGGGACCACGCGGCCGCCGCTCGGCTGCGCGACGCCTTCCCGCACCCGATCGACCCCGCGCTGGCCGGGCTGCTCGCCTGCCTGGGCGGCAACAGCCCCTATCTGTCCGACCTGGCGCGGCGGGAGCCAGATGTGGTGCGCGCCATCATGGGCCAGGGGCCGGACGCGGTGTGCGACTTGGCGCTGGGCCGCCTGGTGCCGGTGCCGCCGACCCTCGGCCGCGCCGAGACGGCGGCCCTGCTGCGCACCGCGAAGCGTCACGTCGCGCTGGCTGCCGCAGTCGCCGATCTTGGCGGGGCCTGGACGCTCGATCAGGTGACCGGCGCGCTGTCGGATTTGGCCGACGGCGCGCTGCGGATCGCCACCGCGCATCTGCTCCGCACGGCGCATGACCGTGGCGAGCTGGTGCTGCCGCACCCGGCTGCCCCCGCCCGAGGCGCGGGGTTCACCGTGTTGGCCATGGGCAAGCTCGGCGCGCGCGAGTTGAACTTCTCCAGCGATGTGGACCTCATCCTACTCTTCGACCCCGACGCGCATGCGTACAACGCCGACCGGATTGGCGCCATCTTCGCCCGGCTGGCGCGCGACCTGGTGGCGTTGATGCAGCAGCGCGACGCGGGCGGCACCGTGTTCCGGACCGATCTGCGGCTGCGGCCGGATCCCGGTTCGACGCCGCCAGCCGTCTCGCTGCATGCGGCACTGGCCTATTACGAGGGCGCTGCCCAGACCTGGGAGCGGGCAGCGATGATCAAGGCGCGGCCAGTGGCAGGAGACCTGGCGCTGGGCCGGCGGTTTCTCGAGGCTATTCGGCCGTTCGTCTGGCGCCGTCACCTCGACTTCGCGGCGATCGCCGACATACGCGCTATGAAGCGGCGCATGGACGGCCACAAGGGCGCGGCGTTGCCGCCAGGCGGCCCGGCCGTGAGCCGGCTGCTGGGCTACGACTTGAAGCTGGGCCAAGGCGGCATACGCGAGGCCGAGTTCTGTGCGCAGACGTTGCAGCTGGTGTGGGGGGGGCGCAATCCCGCGCTGCGACAGCCGGGCACGCTGGCTGCCCTGCACGCGGCACATGCGGCCGGGCATCTGCCGGCCAAGACCGTACATGTGCTCTCGACGGCGTATCTATCGCTACGGCGGGCCGAACATCGGCTGCAGATGGTTGCCGATCGCCAGACTCACAGGCTGCCCGACACGCCGGACGGGTTGGCCGCATTCGCCAGCTTCCTCGGCTGGCCGGATGCCGACGCCTGCGCCGCCATGCTGCTGGCGCATCTCCACGAGGTTCACGCGATTTTCGCCGGGGTCTTGGCCGAGCCGGACAACCCACCCGACCTGTATTTACAGGACGCGCCCGCCGGCCAACCGCCTGCCAAAGCCCAGCACGAACACCCGATGTGGGAAGGCTGGCTTGCCGGCCGTCCACGCGCGCTGCGCACCGAGCGGGCGCGGGCGTTGCTGCGCGACTTGCTGCCGGCCCTCTCGGCGGTGGTGCAGCGGGAAGAAAAACCCGATGCCGTGTGGGCCAGGCTGGACGAGTTCATCCACCGCCTGCCCTCGGGCGTGCAGATCTTCTCCATGCTGCGGCACAATCCGGCCTTGCTGGACCGGCTGGGCCGCGTGCTGGGGGCTGCCCCTTGGCTGGCCGACCACTTGGCCAGTGTTCCGGCGGCACTCGAAGGGCTGGTCGCGCCGCAAGAGATCGACCCCGACCCGGCCGCGTCGCTGGCGGCGCAACTGGGCGATAGCCGGGCGGTCGACGAGGCGCTGGGAATCGCCAGCCGCTTCGTGCGCGGCGAGGAGTTTCGCCTGGCAGTGGCCGAGCTGGACGGCCGCATTGACCAGGACGTGGCCGGCATCGAGCGCACCGCGCTGGCCGAGGCGGCAATCGGCCAGCTCACCCCGTTGGTGCTGGCCGACCATGCACGGCGCTACGGCCGGGTACGCGGCGGCGGGCTAGTGGTGGTGGCGCTGGGCAAGGCCGGGTCGCGTGAGATGATGGCGGGCTCGGACCTCGACCTCATGCTGATCTACGACCACTCCGACGACAGCGCCGAGAGCGCCGGCCCGAAGCCTATGGCCGCCAGCCAGTATTTTGCCCGTGCAGCCCAGGGCATCGTGGCAGGGCTGACGGTGCCCACGCGCGACGGCAAGCTTTACGACGTAGACATGCGGCTGCGGCCCTCCGGCGGCAAAGGGCCGGTTGCCGTTTCGCTGTCCTCGTTCGCCCGCTACCACCGCGAGAGCGCGTGGACCTGGGAGCGGTTGGCATTGACCCGCGCCCGCGTCGTGGCCGGCCCCGCGCGCCTGCGCGCCCGTGTGACGCGTGCCGTTGCGGCGGCGCTGGTGCAGGGCGACCCTGCGCTGATCCTGCCAGACACTGCGGCCATGCGCCGCCGCCTGGCTGCCGAGACGCCCGCCAGGGGCGTTTGGGACATCAAGTTGCGGCCGGGCGGATTGCTGGAGGTTGAGTTCGTGGCCCAGGCCCTGCAACTGGTACACGCCCGCCGTCACCGGGTGCTGGCGCCCTGCACGCGCGAGGCCCTGGCCAAGCTGGCCCGCGCCGGCGTGCTGGACCAGGACGCGGCAGGCCGGCTGATCCAGGCCGACCGGGTGTGGCGCGCGGTGCAGGGATTGCTGCGCATCACCGGCGGGCGTGCGGTGCCCGAGGCGCTGCCGGATGTCACGCGCAGCCTGGTGCGCCGCGTGTTGGATCGGCTGGCACCGGCCGACGGTTCGGTGGAAGATCGCCTGGACGGTGTGGCGGCCGATGTTCGCGACACCTTCATTCGCACCGTGGGGAGTATCTGACACGATGAGCATTGCAGTGGGCGACCCGGCCCCCGCCTTCACCCTGCCTGCCAGCCGCGGCCGCACAGCGTCCTCCGCGCCGCTGCAGGGCAAGCCCTATGTGCTGTATTTCTACCCCAAGGCCGACACGTCCGGCTGCACCAAGCAGGCCTGCGCCTTTCAGGAGGCTCTGCCGCAATTGGGTGCGCTGGGCCTGGACGTGATCGGCGTCTCGCGGGACCCGCTGCGCGCGCTGGACAAGTTCGCCGACAAATACGGGCTGGATTTTCCGCTGGCCTCCGACGAGGCTGGCGCTCTGACCGAGGCATACGGTGTGTGGGTGGAGAAATCCATGTACGGGAAGAAGTACATGGGGATCGAGCGCTCCACCTTCCTGGTGGGTGCCGACGGCCGGGTCGCGCGCGTGTGGCCGAAGGTGAAGGTGGACGGGCACGCGGAGGAGGTGCTGGCGGCGGCCAAGGCTGACGCTGGAAGCTAGCGCGGACGTCGAGGCCAAAGTAGTCGTGCACGCCCGTGACGGAGCCAGTTCGGGTCAGTGCACTTGGCGGTCCTGTCCCCGCCAGAACGGCTCCCGCAACGAGCGTTTCAGCAGCTTTCCGGCCGCGTTGCGGGGCAGGGTTTCGGCAAAGGTGATGCTGCGCGGCGCCTTGAAGCCGGCGATGCGGGTGCGGGCCCAGGCGGTGAGTGCCTCGGCACTGATCGCCATGTCCGGCCGCAATACAGCGATGGCGTGCACCGCCTCGCCCCATTGCGCGTCCGGCACGCCGATCACAGCCGCCTCGGCCACGGCAGGGTGTTCGCACAGGGCGGACTCCACTTCGGCCGGGTAGATGTTCTCGCCGCCGGAAATCACCATGTCTTTCACTCGGTCGTGGATGAACACGATGCCGTCCGCGTCGAGGTATCCGGCGTCGCCGGTGCGCAGCCAGCCATCCGCGCCGATGGTTCGCGCGGTCTCTTCCGGGCGGTTCCAGTAGCCGGCCATGGTGCCAGGGGAGCGGGTGACCAACTCGCCCACCGTGCCCGCCGGCACATCGGCGCCATCGGGTCCTACGACGCGCAGCGACACCCAGGGCAGCGGGCGGCCGGCGGCGCGCAGCCGCTCCGGACGGTCCGGGTCGTGGTCGGCGGCGGGCAGGGCCACGATGGTGCCGGACGTCTCGGTCATGCCGTAGAACTGCACGAAGCGGGTCGCAAGCACCGCCATGCACTCGCGCAGCAGCGGGGCCGGCATCGGGCTGGCACCGTATTGCATCTCGCTCAGGCAGGAGAAATCCGTGGCGGCGGCGCGCGGGTGACGCACCAGCATCTGCAAGGCGGCGGGCACCAGAAATATCCTGGTGATGCGGTCGTGCGCGATGGCGTCCAGCGTGGCTTCGACGCCAAATTGGCGCTGGATGAAACAGGTGGCCCCGTAATACAGGGCGCCGATGCCGATGCCGGTGCCGCTGATGTGCGAGACGGGCATGGCCTGTAGCACGCGGTCCTGCGCGGTCCATCGGTTCCAGCCCAAGTCGTGCTGCGCGCTGGCCAGCAGGTTGCCGGTCACGTTGGCGTGGCTGAGCATCACGCCCTTCGGCTGGCCCGTGGTGCCGGACGTGTAGAGCTGGACGGCGATGTCGGCCGGCCCGGGCGTGTATGCGGACGGGGTGGCGGGCTGCGCGTCACGCCACGCCGCGAATTCCGGCAGGGTGGTGCGTCCGCCCTCGCCCGCCAGGACGATCTCGGCGCCCGGCAGCGCGGCGTAGGCGGGATCCGACGCATACTCGGCGCCCAGGATGACCAGGCGGGCGCGCGCGTCGGCGACGATGCCGGCGACCTCCGGCGGGGCCAGGCGCCAGTTGACCGGCACCATGACGATGCCGGCCTTCATGGCGCCGTACAGCGCCTCGAAAAACACATCGCTGTTGCGCCCGACATAGGCGACGCGTTCGCCGGGGGCGATGCCGGACGCTGCGAAGGCTTGGGCCACCTGGTCGGTGTAACGATCGAAGTCCGCGAACGAGGTGCGGCGGCCTTCGAAAACCAGCGCCGTACGGCCGGGCTGCGCGCACGCGTGGGCGCGCAGCCGTGCGATCAGCGGTATCTGGTCCGGCTGCATGGAATCCTACGTTTTCTTGGCGATCACTTCGGCCAGGTCGCCCACGTTCTTCAGGCTGTCGATCTCGCGCGTGTTCAGCTTGATGCCGAACCGTTCCTCGACCGAGACCATGATCTCGATCTGCTTGAAGCTGTCCCAGCCGGGCACGTCCTTGGCCGAGAGCGTGGGAGTCAGCTTCATGTCATCGGCCATGAACACGTCGTTGAAGATTTCGGTGAGCGTCTCGTAGATCTTCGCCTGGTCGGTCATGCAACGGGGCCTTCGCTCACGTGGATGAAACTGGGTGACGGTTCGAACGCGGCGAGGTCGAGCACCGCCGTGCTGGCGCCGTCTTCGGCATGCGAGAGCGGCTCGAAACCGAGTTTGACGTAGTGGTCGCGCACCATGCCGTTCTTCTTGGTGGGCACGTACTCGCCGACCAGCCGCGTGGCACGCAGCGCGCGCGCCTGTTCGGCGACCAGATTGAGCGTGGTGCGCTCCACGCCGCGGCCCAGCACGCGGCAGCTCATCAGCCAGGTGTCGATCGTGACGGTGCCGGGTTCGCTCAGCGCGCCGATGACGATGCCGATGATGCCGTTGTCGCCGAAACGGTCCAGCAGGCGTATCTGCAGGCCGAATTTTTCCGGGTCGGCCATGATGGCGGCGACGTCGGAGTCGGTATGGCGGCGCGTGGTCAGGTTGAACTGGTTGGTCTTGTTGATCAGCTGCACCACGCGGTTCTGGCCCACGCTGTCGAAGCGGTTCCACACCATGCGCATTTCCAGCGCACGCAGGTAGCTGTCCATGTCGCCGGCGCTGGCCTGCAACTCGGCGCGGGCGCGGTTTTCCTGGTACTGTGCGGTGCGTTCGCGGTCCTCGGCGGTAATGCCCAGGCTTTCGAAATAACCGGCGTCGGCCAGCACGCCGGGCACCAGGGCGGGGTCGTCGTCGGGCACCTCGGGCACCGCCACCATCGGCAATTGTTCGCGCACGAAGTTGCGCTCGAACGGGTTGTCGTCGAGGAACACCAGCGAATCGAGGCCGATGTTCAGGTCGGCGGCGATGGCGCGTATGTTGGCCGCCTTGTCGGTCCAGTTGGCCTGGAAGCTGGCGATGTCGCCGCGGCGCAGCACCATCTCGGGGTGGCGCTCGAACGGCTCGAGCGCGTTGGCCTCGTCGTTCTTGGAGCTCACGGCCAGGATCACGCCGCGGCGGGCCAGGTCTTTCGCGTATTCCTGGACGGCGGTGAACCCCTCGCCCATGGGGCTGCCCTGGCCCAGCACGATGCCGTCCAGCCCGTCGTCGCCGATCACTCCGCCCCACAGCGTGTTGTCGAGGTCCAGCACCAGGCATTTGTAGGACCGGCCCTGGCGGGCGGCGACCAGGCGGGCCACCAGCTCGCCGTAGCTGGGCGAGCGCTGCGGCGTCACCTCCTGCTTTGAGCGGTGCCACAGGGCCGGATCGTGCCAGGCGGCCAGGCCGTCGCGGCGCGCGGCGTCGTCGATGGCGACCAGATCGACGCCGTGCTTGTCGGCCATGGCGCGCAACGCCTCGTTCAGGCGGGCCACGAAGCGGCTGCGCGATCCGGGCAGGCGGTGCTCGTTGCCGCCGAGCAGCGGCGGGAAGACGTCCAGCACGGTCTGCTGCATCACCGGGCAGGCGAAGGCGGTGCGCGCCAGGCTCCAGCACTGCTCGATCCGGGCGGTCACCTCGCCAAGGATCGCATTAGCATCCTCGGCGGCCAGCGCCGCGTGCAGCCCCTGGGTCAGGTGGGACGCATCGAAGGCGAACAGCACGGCGCTGGGGCGAAACGCGTGCAGGGCGGAGCCGCTATCCAGCAGCTCCTGCATGTACTGGCCGTAGTCGTTTTCGTAGGTCGCGATGTGGATGTTGCGGCGCAGGCCGGCCACCCGGATGGCCGGGTGGAGGTGGGCCAGCGTAGAGGAGCCGAGGACGGCGAGGCGCACCGGCTTGGTGCCCGTATTGGACGGCGGCTCGGTGACGAGGCGGCGCAGCGTCTCGTCCAGCGCGTTGGTGCGTACGAAATCGAGCCTGGAATTGGCCAGAGTCACGGCGGCCGCCCACGGATCACCGGCGGTGCCCAGCGCGCGCAAGCGCGTGCGCCAATCGGCAGTTTCGGGAAGCCATCGGAGTTGTTCCACGGCGGCCGGATCATCCCTTAAAGCAAGGCCGGACACATGCCCCACTCGGTCCGGGCGTGCAAGAACACGTCCTTAAACGCCGGCTTAGAGGCCTCCAAGGCCCTGCCTTGGTGGGAGTCCAGGGGGCAAATCCGTTTGGCCCTTCCCTACGCCGCTTGCTGGCGAGCGCTGAACAGCGTGTCGGCCTGCAGCACCACCTTCTTCCACGTCTCGAACTCGATCCCCCGCGCCCCACCCTCGGCCGATTCGATAAAATACGTAACATACCCCAGCAGCAGCCCCGGTTGCAGCCAGTGCACCGTGCCGGGCTTGTGGGTCTCGTCGGCCTTCAGCACGCAGAGCAGCTTGGCGTCGCCGTAGCGGTGCAGGGCGCGGAACAGGCTGAGCATGGCTTCCTCGCCGACTGGATGAGCAACCTTGTAGACGAACACTTTTTCGGCGGCGGTCAGGTCTTCGATCAACTTGGTGCGCAGGAAGCGCAGGCGGCGGCAGGTCTGGACGAACATCTTGTCGGCCGGCGCGTCGGCGGCGTTGATGAAGGTGTTGGACGCCATGCCGAAGCGCTTGTCCGACGTCACGTACTCCTCGCGGTCGGCCGAGACGCGGACCGTGGTCAGCCTCGTGTGCTCCTCCTCGCCCACGCCCTCGAACTCGCGCTCCAGCGCCTCGGTCAGGATGCCGATCTCCGTCCAGGTCCAGCGCAGCAGGCTGACGTGACGGCTGCCGAACTGGCCCTGTACCATGCCGAACTCGCAGCCTGTGGTAGTGCCGCCCAGACTCTCGAAACGGGAAAAGACGTTATTCACCTCCTCGGGCGAGCGGGGGCCGGCCGACGCGTGGATCGCTTCACCCTCCACCTGCTGGCGCAGGTGGCGCAGTTCCTCGGTGATCCGGTGGTCGTGCGGGCGGCGGCGCTGCGCCTCCTCCCAGCGGGCCAGCGCCAGCGGCCAGTCGGCACGGCGGGAGGCCAGGCGCGCGTGCTCGGCGAGCAGCTCGCGTTCTTCGGGGTAGGCGGCCAGGCCTGTGCTGCACGCGGCCTCGGCCTCGTCGTGGCAGCCGGCGCGCGACAGCACGCGCACGTAGGTGGCTTCCAGCGCCGCGGACGGCTTTTCCCAGGCGCGCAGCGCCTTCACCTGGGCGATGGCGTCGTCGTAGTCGCCGCGCTCCTCCGCCACGCCGATGCGCGCCAGCGCCAGGCTGCTGTCGCGGGAGAAACGTTCGGCCCACAGGGCGGCTTTCTCGGCCGCCTCGTCCAGCCGGCCGCCGAGGCGCAGGGCTTCGATGTGCGAGACGTAGGCCGGCTGGTAATCGGGGAAGCGCGCGTGGACGGTTTCCAGCCGCCGGCGCACCTCGGTCAGCATCTTCTTGCGCTCGCGTCGAACGCCGATCATCACGGTGGCGGCGCTGTGCGCAAACTCCGGCTCGGCCGGGAATAGCGTCGCCAGCTTCTGCCACTGCTTGTCGGCGGTTTGCCAATCTTCGAAGCCGGCGATGGTTGCCGTCAGGATCAGGATCTCCCGGTCTTTCGGAAAGCGCTCGATGGCCTGGGCCAGGCCGTCGCCCAACTGGTCGAGCCGGCGGGTGCGCCGGCCCAGCGCCAGCAGCCCGGCATAGCCGGCACGGTTATCCGGCTGGACCTCTATCAATTCGCGCCAGCGGGCGAAGGCAGCGTTGACGTCGCCTTGCGCCTCGGTCAGCGCGGCCCAGGCGCGGCGCACCTGCCCGTTGGCAGTGAACGCCAGCAGCGCTTCGCGCGCGGCCGCTTCCGCCTCGTCCCAAAGCTTCAGGGTGGTCAATGCCACGATCAGGGCTACGGCCGGCTGCGGCTTGTCCGGCACGGCGGCGCGCCAGCGCTGGGCGGCGGCGCGCATGGCCGGCCAGTCGCGCCGCGCCTCGGCGAGTGCCGTGGCGTCGGCAAGCAGCCAGGGTGCATCCGGGGTGCTGGCCTGCGTCCGCGCCAGAACGGCGGCGGCCTCGTCGAAGCGGTGCAGCTTGGTCAGCGCCGAGAGCACCACGTGGGCGCCTCGCCCGAAAGCCGGGAAGCGCTCCACCAGCGTGTGGCCGATCGCCAACGCCGCATCGTGCCGGCCGGCGGCTGCCTCCAGCCCAGCCATGATGCCGAGCGGCCAGGCCAGGGCAGGGCGGGCTGCTGCCACCTGACGGGTGATGTCTATGGCCAGCGGGCGCCGGCCGATGGCGCTGAGCCGCTCGGCCAGCTCCATCATGGCCGCGTGGTCGTTGCGGCCCTGCCGGGCCTGGGACCAGAGCGCGCCCGCTTCGGCCGCGCGCGCGGCACCGATCTGGCTGAGCGCGCGGGTTACGACCTCGTCGATGGCAACCATGCGTCCTCCCCTAGCCGATTGAAGCGACGGTCAAAACGCCAGCCGGGCGTTCACGGTCGAGCAACGGAGCACGGGCGGCGGATGGCGGGCCTGGTGGATCGAAACGCATCGTTCACGCCGGCTTGGCAATCTCCGCCTTCATCGTCTCGTAGAGCGCGCGCAGGCCGTCTGCCATGCCGGCGTCGGTCATCCAACCCTGGCGGGCGTAGCTGTTCTGGCGGGTCTTGCGCGCGAACACCTCCCCCTCGGCCACGCCGGGGCCGGCCACCACGCAATCGGCGAACTCCGCCATCTGGCTGTAGGGATGCTTGAAGTGAACGGCATTGTCGTTGATCGCCAGCTCGGCCGTTTCTGCCTCGATCGATGCCGCGAAGAAGTCGCGGTCGGGCACCACGCGCTTCCACATGATCATGTTGCGTATCTCGACCGTCTTGGCGCCGTGCTCCTTGAAATACATGCCGTTCAGGGCGCGCAGTATCTCCGCGTCGTCGCGCGGCATGGAGGCCCAGCGCTTGTCGCCCAGGAAGTTGGGCGCCGGCATGTCGGTCAGGCCCAGCACATCGGTGCAGAACCGCGTGAACACGTCCGCCTTGCTGTCCTGCACGGTAGAGTAGGGAAACAGCTTTACCCCCGCGCGCCCGAACACGGCCTCCTGGTCGCGCCAGGGCAGGCTGTAATCGACGTCGATGGCGCCGGCGCGCGGACCAAGGGCTGGTCGGTAGTACTCCGGAGAGCGCCCGTCCAACAGGCCCAAGTAGAATTCGGGCAGCGTCTGCGAACTGCCCATCAGCAGGCTCTGGTTCCAAAGCGACGATATGCGGTCGCTCCATCGGCGGACGAAGGAGACGATCTGGATCTCCGGCGTGCCGACCAGGTCGCGCAGGATGACCAGTTCGTCGCGGCGCAAAAACGTCATCTGCTCGCACGAGATCAGGACCGTGCCCTCGTTCTCCGCGTTGATCTTGGCGAAGATCGGGCGCAGCGACTCGTAACGCTTCTGCACCATCGCCTGGTACATCGGGAAATGATTGTGCTGGTTGCCGGGATCGATGAACTCCTTGGGGTAGTACACCCCACGCGCCTTCAAGGCGTCCTGCACCTCCACCAGGCATTGCTGCAGGTAGGTCGAGGCCGTCTTCATCGGGCCGACGTGAAATACGTAGCGTGGTGCCATCATCTCATCCTTGCCGTCCCGGCCGGCCATGCTGGCCATGACCCGCGGCGCCTTAATTGTGGTGGCGTACGGCAGGAGCGTGGGGCGTGTAAAGCCTTCCGGTCAACCCAGCTGCCGTTGCGGCCACAGTTAGACAACCGCCCTGTTCTGCCCCTATCTCCTCGTATTAGGTTCAATGGGTTCGGCGGACGGGGGCTCCCTGCCCGGGCGCGGATGGGTGGATCGCCCTGGGGGCGGGCCCGAACGCCGGCGCCATCGTGCCCCGGGCCTGCAAGAGCGTGAGGCAAGCTGCGATGGTCAAACGGCACGTCATTCTTCACATCGGGACGATGAAGACCGGAACCACCTCCATCCAGCAAGTCTTTGCCAAGCGCCGCGACGATATTCTGGCGCAGGGGGCGTGCTACCCGAGAAGTCCGGGGGCGCAGGCCCACGAATTGCTCACCTACGCGGCGGCGGCCGGTCAGCGTGGGCCCAAGGCAGGCGACACGTTCTGGAAGGGTGTCGAGCCGCAGGTGCGGTTGAGGCAGTTCCGCACCGAGTTCGATGCCGAGTTGCGGGCTGTTCCCGATCATGTCGGACGGGTGATCCTGTCGGACGAACGATTCAGCTTCTACCTTCGCTCACGCGAGCACATCGCGGCCCTGAAGGCGATCCTCGATCCCTATTTCGATACGTTTACCGTCATCGCCTATCTGCGGCGGCAGGATTCGTTCCTGGCCAGCCGCTATGCCGAGCAGCTTCGGGTAGGAACCGTGGGCGAACCGGACCACCGGCACAAGAACCCCGACCGGCTGCAGGATTACGATTACCGCTGGCTGCTGGCCAACTGGGCCTCGGTCTTCGGCCAGGAAGCGATGAAGCCGCGCATCTACGAGCGGGTGACCAAGGGCGGCTTCGACTCGGTCAAGGATTTTCTGGTCGCCTGCGGGCTCGACCTGACCGTTTCGGATGACGACCGGGGCGCGCGCTCCAACCCGTCGATGAACCTGTCCGGCCAGCACGTGCTGCGCGAGGTCGGGCGTCAGTTGCAGGAGCAGACGGAGAAGGCCGGTCTTGGCGGGCCGCTGTGGCGGCGCATCAGCGATTCCGTGACGATGGCCCTGCCTGGCAAGGGCTGGCTACCCACGCGCGACGAGGCCGCGTCGTTCATGGAGCGCTTCAGCGAGGGCAACGAGGAGGTTCGGGCGCGTTATTTTCCCGACCGGTCCAGCCTGTTCGCCGATGAGAGTGCCGGTTTTCCGGAACAGCCCGCGGAGATGAGCGACCGCGCGCTGTTCGAGGCAGCCTGCCGGTCGCTTCTGGAAGTGGCCGCACGCGCCCAGAAGCGAGAGGGTGTGATCACGCGTACGGCGGCAAAAGCGGTTGCTGCGGCCGGGAGGAAACCGGCTGCGGGCAAGGTGGTTTCGGGCGAATAATACCTAGAAAGCCGTCCTTTTAAAGAAAGGACCAAAAACTTTTTAGAGCACTTTCCTATCGACGCGACTCAATAGGGGATTCTCAACTCGGCTGACG
>CAXUHU010000002.1:77032-105220 GCA_964250925.1 uncultured Acetobacteraceae bacterium | reverse complement strand
CCTAGTCGGCGTCGGACTGGTCGAATGCATCGCCATGCTCCCGATCAGGGTTAAGTCACCCGGCACGCTACAGCGTCAGGCAACCCGGTGATAGCTAGCAGCCGCGGCATGCGCCGGCCTGACACCTCTACGCGATAGAAAGGAGTGAATGCTCGATGTCCGCTTCGACCGATGGCGACGTGTTCGGCTTTTCTCATCGGCTGCGCGTGCGCTGGGGCGAGTGCGACATGCAGGGCATCGTCTTCAACCCGCATTACATGGCCTATGTCGATGTGGCACTGACGGAATATTGGCGTGCCGTGGGGCTGACATACCCGCAAGCCTTTATTGCCGACGGCGTCGACACGTTCATGGTCGCGGCGAACCAGACCTATCGTAACGCGGCGGTGTTCGACGACGAAGTGGACGTATGCCTGCGCACCGAATACCTCGGCACGACCAGCTTTCGGATCGGTTTTGCCCTCCGGCGCGCCGGCGCCACGCTGGTGGATGGTTCCGCCACCTATGTCGTGGGCGACCGCACAACGCGTGCACCCCGTTCGATCGCGTCGGCGGTTGTGCAGGCGATTACGGCGTTCGAGCCGTTGCCGCCCGCACGCAAGGCAGGCTCTACATGAGGAGAGTATCGACATGACCGGCCACATCGACCCGTCCAAGGCGCAATTCGCGAGCTTTCGTGCCATCGATCGAGCAGGACCGATCCAAATGCTCAACCTTGTTCGGTTCCGCGCCATGGCCGCGTATCCGGACGGACGGGCGGTCTCAGGTCAGGAAGCCTATCGGGCCTATGCCAAAGCGAGCGCACCGGTTTTCCAGCGCGTCGGCGGTCGCCAGGTTTGGTTGGGCCGGTTCGAGGCGACGCTGATCGGCCCGGTCGACGAACGTTGGGACGCGGTGTTCATTGCCCAGTATCCGTCGCCAGAGGTTTTCGTCGACATGCTGCGCGATCCCGAGTACCGCGAAGCCGTCAAGCACCGTCAGGCAGCCGTGGATGATTCGCGCCTGATCCGGTTGGCACCCTCGACCACCGGTTCCGGCTTCGGCGAGGCGTAACAGGTCAGACCGGGCCGCCGCCGCCACGCCGCCCGGTCGTTGCTGTTCGCAGGGCAGGCTTGGCCCGTAAGCTCTTGCTCCCGGACCCGGTCCCATTAGTTTCATTGGCCAGAGACAAGGGTCGTCGGATGATCGAACGAAACTGGGACAAGAGCCGCCTGCCGTCCCGTCACGTGACCGAGGGCCCTGGCCGCGCACCGCATCGCAGCTACTACCACGCCATGGGCCTGACCGAGGCGGAGATCGCGCAACCCTTCGTCGGTGTCGCCACCTGCTGGAACGAGGCGGCGCCGTGCAACATCGCGCTGTCGCGCCAGGCGCAATCGGTGAAAAAAGGCGTCAACGAGGCCGGCGGCACGCCGCGCGAGTTCACCACCATCACGGTGACCGACGGCATCGCCATGGGCCACCAGGGGATGAAGTCCTCGCTGGTGTCGCGCGACGTGATCGCCGATTCGGTGGAGCTGACGATACGCGGCCACAGTTACGATGCGCTGGTCGGCCTGGCCGGCTGCGACAAGAGCCTGCCCGGCATGATGATGGCCATGCTGCGGCTGAACGTGCCCAGCGTGTTCATGTATGGCGGCTCGATCCTGCCAGGCCGTTTCCATGGCCGCGACGTGACCGTGGTCGATGTGTTCGAGGCGGTGGGCCAGCACGCGGCCGGCAACATGAGCGACGCCGACCTCTACGCCCTGGAATGCGTTGCCTGCCCGTCCGCCGGCGCATGCGGCGGCCAGTTCACCGCGAACACCATGGCCATGGTCAGCGAGGCGATCGGGCTGGCGCTGCCCGGCTCGGCCGGCTCGCCCGCACCCTACGAGGAACGCGACGCCTGGGCGGTAGAGTCCGGACGCGCGGTGATGGAGCTGGTGGCTCGCCGCATCCGCCCGCGCGACATCGTCACCCGCGAGGCCCTGGAGAACGCCGCCGTGGTGGTTGGGGCCACAGGCGGCTCGACCAACGCCGCGCTTCATCTGCCGGCTATGGCGCACGAGGCGGGGATCGTGTTCACCATGGACGACGTGGCGGCGATCATGCGCTGCACGCCCTACATCGCCGACCTCAAGCCGGGTGGCCGGTACGTGGCGCTGGACGTGCACCGTGTGGGCGGCGTCCCGGTGATCCTGAAGGCGCTGCTGGACGCCGGGCTGCTGCACGGCGATTGCCTGACGGTGACAGGGCGCTCGATGGCGGAAAACCTGAGGGACGTGACGTTCCCGGACGACCAGGACGTGGTCTATCCAGTGTCGCGCGCCATCACGCCCACCGGCGGCGTGGTCGGGCTGCGCGGCAACCTGGCGCCGGACGGCGCCATCGTGAAGGTGGCCGGCCTGCACGAGCAGCATTTCGAGGGCACCGCGCTGTGCTTCGACAGCGAGGAGGCGGCGTTCGAGGCGGTGCAGGCGCGCGCCTACAAGGCGGGCGACGTGATCGTCATTCGCTACGAGGGTCCGCGCGGCGGCCCGGGCATGCGCGAGATGCTGTCAACCACGGCCGCGATATACGGCCAGGGCATGGGCGAGCGCGTGGCGCTGATCACCGACGGTCGTTTCTCGGGCGGCACGCGCGGCTTCTGCGTCGGCCATATCGGGCCGGAGGCGGCGTTGGGCGGACCGATCGCGCTGCTGCGCGACGGCGACCGGATCGTGCTCGACGCGCAGGCCGGTTCGATCGACGCGCGGCTGAGCGATGCCGAATGGGCCGAGCGGGCTGCCGCATGGCAACCGCGCCAGACCGCCTATCGCAGCGGCGCCATCTGGAAATTCGCCCAACTCGTGGGACCCGCCCATCTCGGTGCCGTGACGCATCCCGGGGCCGCCGCCGAGGCGCATCTCTACGCCGACCTATGAACGGGCGGGTGACGCACCCTTTCGGGATTTGCACGATCGGTATCGCCGTCACGACGCCGGCTGGTAAAGCCAGCGTCCAATGCGAATTTGGCGTTTACAGGGGATGATACCATGCGATGTCGATCGCGGCAGCGGCCTTGCCCGGTGCCGAACCGCTTCTTGGGCGCTTGGCGCTGGCCGGCTGACCTGACGCGAAAAGCCGCAGACGATGCTAGTTGATCGCACGAGGTGGATGGCAGTGGCGGGACTGACGGCCTGCTTGGCCGCCTTGCTCGTTGCGCGCGGCTCCGAGTCCTGGCTCGGTCTGGTGCCGTGCGCGTTCTGCCTTCTTGAGCGCAGGCCCTATGAAGCCGGCGCGTTACTGGCCCTTACGGCCGCTTTGCTGCCGCGACGGGTTGCCCGGCCAATCCTATGGTTGCTCACGGGGGTTGTGCTGGTCGGGGCGGCACTCTCGTTCGTCCATGTCGGTGTGGAACAGCATTGGTGGCCGGATCCGCTGCCGTCTTGTAGCGCCCCTGATTTCTCGGGCATGACGGCCGCGCAACGGCTTGCGGCGATGCCGGCCAGGCCAGCCAAACCGTGTGAAGACCCGGATTTCCTTATTCCGGGCCTGCCGGTCTCGATAACGCAGATGGGGCTCGCCTACGCGCTGTCGGTCGCGGCGGGGATGGGCGTCCTGTTGTCTCGCCAAGACCGGCGCCGGCACTACTGACCGAGACTTGGGCGGTGCGCGGCTGAACCGACATCGGTCTCGTTAAACCGAGTTGCCCTGCCATTGTCGCAAAGAGCAGCCTTGTTAGCCAGGTAAGGCGCCCTGACCGGGCAAAGCGCTAATTGACGGGAACGCTGAGCCCCAGTCCGGCCGCGGCCGCCTTACGATGCTCCAGCGCACCTTGCTGGCTGGAGCCGTTGGCGTAGCCATCGCCCTGATAGAGCGTGTTGGGCGACAGCATCTTCGGCGCGAGCTGCGCTTCGGTCCGCACGACGCCAGGCGGCGCGGCTACATCCTCGTTCGGCACCGGTGCCGCCTGATACATCGTGTTCTGAAAGCTGAGCGCCTTGGCAGGGGCCGGCTCCGGCTGGGCAAGCGGCCCCACATCCGTCAGCTGAACCTGCATGCTTTCCGGCCCGGCCGCCCCGAGCAGGGCAGCGATGCCGATCGCTGGGATTATGCGGAGCAGGGTGCTACCAAAGCTTTGCATAGTGCCACCATGCTTGCCTGATAGGACGGGATCAACACATTTCGTTTATTGTGATAAATATTTCTGCCGGATGGGAAACTGTGAGCCTGCAGGTGAAACACTGACGTTCAACCCGGGATGACGACGCCATCCAGCGACTGCAAGGCCACAATCCCGGGCAACATCTTGCCCTCCAGCCACTCCAAGAAGGCGCCTCCGGCGGTCGATACGTAGCTCATCTGGTCCGCCACGCCCGCATGCTTCAAGGCGGCCACGGTATCGCCACCGCCGGCCACCGATCGCAACCGGCCCGACTTGGTCGCCGAGGCAACGGCATGGGCGAGCGCCACTGTCGCCGCGTCGAAGGGGGGGGTTTCGAAAGCGCCGAGTGGGCCGTTCCAGACGAGCGTGCGCAAGCTGGGCAGCTTGCTTGTGATCAACGACGCCGTGGCGGGCCCCACATCCAGGATCATCGATAGCGGCGGAACCTCGCCGATGGGGACGATCTGGGTCGGCGGGTCGGCGCGAAACTCCAGCGCAGTGACAGCATCGACCGGCAGGATGATCTCGCAGCCGCCGGCACGGGCCTGGGCTAGGATGTCGCGCGCGGTCTGGTGCATGTCGGGCTCCTGCAACGACCGCCCGACACCGGTGCCCTGCGCGGCCAGGAACGTGTTGGCCATCGCACCGCCGATGACCAGCATATCGACGCGCCCGAGCAGGTTGCCGATGAGCGCCAGCTTGGTGGAGACCTTGGCACCGCCTACGATGGCGCAGACCGGCCGGTCGGGGTGCTCCAGCGCCGCGGTCAGCGCTTCGAGCTCACGCTGCATCAGCCGGCCGGCATGGGCGGGCAGGTGGCGTGCTACCCCATGGGTGCTGGCGTGTGCGCGATGGGCGGCCGAGAACGCGTCGTTGACATAGATGTCGGCCAGGGCGGCCAAGCTGCGGGCCATGTCCGGATCGTTGTCTTCCTCGCCGGGATGAAAACGCGTATTTTCCAGGACCAGCACCTGGCCGGGCTGCAGGCGGGCGACAGCGTCCTCGGCTATCGGGCCCAGGCAGTCATCGGCAAAGAACACGTCCATCCCCAGCACGTCGCGCAGGGCGGCGGAGACCGGGCGGAGCGACATGGTCTCGACCCTCTGCCCGTTCGGGCGATCGAAATGGCTGACCACGATGACGCGGGCGCCCGATTCGGCGAGTTCGCGTATGGTGGGCGACAGGCGTTCGATACGGGTCAGGTCGGTAATTCGGCCGTCGCGCACGGGGACGTTCAGGTCGGCGCGCAGCAGCACGCGCTTGCCGCGGACGTCGATGCCGTCAATGGTCTTGAACATGGCGTCTCCTGACGGGTGTTGAACGGCAGCGGTTCTAATAACGTGGAATGGTCAGCGTGTCGGTCGGGTAGCCGGAACACTAGGCAGGGTCTCTGTAAGCCGGAAGTATATTGAAGCCATTGCCGCAAGTGCGCCGATGGAAAACGTCATAGAAAGCGACGTCGTCAGGCAGATCACGGCTTGTTTGAAATGCCCTTGCAAAAGCACAAAACCTAAAATCGTCGGTATCGCGATCGGAAGACAGACGACCGAGCCGGTCCACAGGATACGCCATGTGTGCCCCCTAGACAGGTGCCACCCTCGAGATAGCGCATCGACTTCATCCAGCGCCACGGCTGGAAATAACAACGCCAATCTCAGGCTCAGTATAGCAATGGTAATTAGCAACGGAACGGAAACGGCGAAACTAAGCCAGGGATGACCGACTAGAACGACTTGGAGCAATCTAGGCGACTCTGCTAAGAGCCCGACAGCGATCAGCCAGAGTGCGAACCGTCGATCACGCGAAGTCGCCGGAACGGCTACCCTGTCCTGCACTTCCGCAAGCAGCACGTAACGGTGCACCGATACGGCGACGGGTGCTTGAACCCAAGCTGCAACGACACTGACGCCAGCGCTTAGCAGCGCCATACCGGAAAGGTCGGACGGTGAAAGGATCACTGCCGAACTAACAAATGGAGAAGGAAGCCCGGATACCATGGAAAGCCAGACCCACAGGAGCTGGAGGGCAGACAGCAAAACCATCGCGCTGCCGAACAAGATCGGCAGGTGCCCGAGCGCCTGAAACATCTCCCGCCAAGCTGCTCCTGCTACGGCAAACACGAGGGCTTACACCGACCGTTTTCGACGGCTTCGCTCTACATGCTGCCCCAAAGCGCTGCCGTATCGGACATACGGCTCGAAAAACCCCATTCATTGTCGTACCAGCCGGCAACGCGAACCATGCGGCCGCCGTCCACGCTCGCCGTCTGCGTCGCATCGAACGTGCAGGACGCAGAGACCCCGTTGAAATCGCTGCTGACCAGCTTTTCCTTGTTGTAATCGACGATGCCGCGCATCGGGCCCTCGGCTGCCGCACGGAACAGCTCGTTGATCTCGGGCACCTTGGCTGCGCGGCGCAGGTTCACGTCGAGCGACACCAGCGATACGTTCGGGGTAGGCACCCGGATAGAGGTGCCGTCCAGCTTGCCGGCGAGTTCGGGCAGTACGAGGCCCAGCGCCTTGGCTGCACCCGTGCTGGTGGGGATCATCGACAAGGCTGCGGCGCGTGCCCGGTGGAGGTCGCGGTGCAGCGTATCGACGGTTTTCTGGTCGCCGGTGTAGCTGTGGATGGTGACCATATAGCCGCGCTCGATACCCAGCGCCTCATGCAGTATCTTGGCCATCGGCGCGAGGCAGTTCGTCGTGCAGGACGCGTTGCTCACGACCGTCATCTCGGACGTCAGCATGGCCTGGTTCACGCCGTACACGATCGTCGCGTCCACGTTGTCGGCGGGGGCCGAGATCAGCACGCGCCGGGCGCCGGCGGTGATCAACGGCGTGGCCTTTTCCTTGTTGGTGAACAGGCCCGTGCACTCCATCGCCACATCCACTCCCTGGTAGGGCACGCGGGACGGGTCGCGCTCGGCCGAGACGCGGATGGGACCCCAGCTTCTGCCGTTGTAGCGTATGGTGATGCTGTCGCCATCCACGGCCACCTCGCCGGGAAAGCGGCCGTGCACGCTGTCGTAGCGGAACAGGTGGGCGTTCGCCTCCACGCTGCCCAGGTCGTTGATGGCGACCGGCTCCACGTCCGTGCGTCCGCTCTGCACCATGGCGCGAAGCACGAGCCGGCCTATACGGCCGAAGCCGTTGATCGCAACTGTCACAGCCATTCGGTCATCCATCCCCTGTTTTGTCGTCCGCGCGGCGCCGGACATCGCCGATTAGGCGTGTTCTGCTGATTGCCGGCGGAGGTGTCTAGAGCGCCGGCGGCTCCTCGAGGTGGCGGCGAATCATGTCTGCGATCCGGTGCGGCTCCCCCGCCGCGTTGAGCTGCCCGGGCGGCACGCCGATGAAACGGCCCGATCCACCCAGCCAACGCTCCCATCCGAAGCCGCCGCTTGAGTCGATGCCGAAGCGCGGCGCCGCGCCCAACATGCTGGCCACCCAGTCGGGGTCTTGCTGGGCGAAAAGATGCCAACAGGGCAGCGAGAGCACGGCTGCCGAAAGGCCGAAGGCCGCCAACACGGTGCTGACTTGCTTGGCAAGATGAAGTTCTGCGCCGCTGGCGATGAGAGTGACCGACCGCCGGGCCGGCTCGGCCAGCAAGTAACCGCCGCGTGCGGAGCGCAGGCGGGACCCGGGCTCACCGGCAAGCGGGCCAGGCACGTCCGACAGAAGCAGCACGCTGGGCCCCGAGCGGCGCCGCAACGCGAGTTCGAAGCATTCAACCGCTTCGGCAGCATCGGCCGGCCGGAACACGGCCAGGTCCCGTACGGCGTGCAGTGCCGCGTGCTGATCCGCAACGGGGCAGGGGATGCAAGGCTCGATGAAGAGCTGCGTCAGCCGCAATTCCTCGCGCACCGCGTCGTGCAAGGCAGGTTGCACGCGCGTAACGTCGTCGAGCCGATAGGCGGAGATCGGAATCAAGCCGCCATGCAGAGCCAGTCCCAAGGCGATGGCGGCGCTGGCCTGAGTCAGCTGGCTGCACAACGCGCGCGCGGCGGCCGGTTCGGCGTGCATGGCCGGCAAGGACCAGCCGGGTCCGCTGGGCAGCACAGCGAGGTTGGCAAGCCCGGGCGCCAGTTGAGCGATAGCCTGTTCGACAGCCTGCGCCGTGGACACCGGCTGCTGCGGCGGGTTCGGCGAGATCGGTTCGGAGATCGGGCTGTGCCAGCGTGGCGGCAGCCGGCCTTCCATGGCCTGGTCGAACTCGTAGCGGCTGGCATGCCGCGTCAGGCGTTTCAGCCAACTATGTCGTGCGCCGGCACTGCGGCGGCCGGCAGCAGCCCACGCCGGCGTAGCATCGCCGCTAAGCGCCGCTTCGCCCGTTGCCGGCTGCGTCACGCACAAAATGAGCGTTGGTTTGAGCGAGCGGGCTGCAGCGGACAGGGCGGCGGCGGCCTCGCCAGCATCGCCGCCCCTGGTGCGGCGTATCGCCCAGCCATTCGCGGCGAAACCCGACAGGCCTGGCATCTCGGCCGAAGCGACTGCGGCAATGACCGTCAGACGGCCAAGCCGCCACTGGCCGGCCAGGCATGCGGCCTCCTGCACCGGTCCGGTCGCCAGTTCTGCGCCGCCACCCAGCATCCATGTGCGATGATCGACGAGCGAACGGCCGAACCGGCTTGCCAGCATGCGTTCGGCCAGCGCCAGCCCGGCGGCGGCGCCCAGCGCCTGACTGGGGCTTTGCGACAGCCCAGGCCCCGAGCCGAGCAGCCTGGCAGCCGCTTCGCCCAGGCCGGCAGCGCTCGCCGCTATGATCAGCCTGTCCCGATCGGGCCAGCGCGGGTCCGCGGCGTCGAACCGCATATGACAGGCCACGAGCAGCGCCATCGGCACGCACAGCGCGAGGGCTTCCGGGCCGGCCGTCTCTGCTGCCGCAAGATCACGACCGAGCGAAGCGGCCAACCGCGCAATCAACAGGGGACGTTCGGCCCCGATGGCCTGCGATTCCGCTAGGCCGGCGTCGGTGGAACCCGGATCGCGTAACTGGGCGTTTGTTCTGGCGTGCGTCATCCGGCGGATCAGTTGCAGCTTACCGGCGCGTCTGCAAACGTCGGGTCATGCCGAGACACTTTTTTTTGCCACTCCTGGGCCTGCTGCCCTGCCTGGCAGCCGGATGCCATCTTGTGGACCAGCGGACCTTCGACGCCCATGCCGATCGCCCGCCAGCGCCCCGCATCGCCGCGCCGGCGACGGCCGCGGCACCGGCACTGGTGACGATCCGCTACACGACACCGGAGCCGCCTTACCACGAGGCACTGGCCGGGGCCGTGCATCGCGCCCTGGCGCGCAAGCCGGACGTGCTGTTCACGGTGACCACGCTCGTGCCCGGCGCGGCGGCCAGTCCGGATGTGCAGGCTGCAACGGCTGCCGATGCCTCTGCCTCCGGCCGGGCGGTAGCGCAGGCCATCGTCGATGACGGCGCCGAACCTGGTCAGGTGGAACAGGCCGTGCGGGTTCAGCCCGGGGTTGCGGTGCGCGAGGTGCGCGTCACCGTTCAGTGAGCCGCAGCCATCAGCCGCGCTTACGCGCCTGGGCGATGGCGGCCTCCAGGGCCGGCTCGTCAACCGCGCCGGGGATGACGGTATCGCCCACCATGAAGACGGGCGTGCCTTCCACATGAAGGTCGCGGGCCAGGCCCATGTTGGCGTCGATCCGTTTCGTGACGGCTGGCCCAGCCATGTCGGCCGCCAGCCGGGCTGCATCCAGGCCGAGGCTATGGGCCGTCTCGGCGATCATCGTGGCACTTGGCTGGGCAGGGTTGCTCATCAGCGCCTCCTGCATGCGGCCATAGGCACCCTGTTTCTGCGCGGCCAGGATGGCCCGGCTCTCCATGACGCTGGCCGGCCCCAGCACCGGGATGTCCTTATAGACCAGCCGCAGGCCGTGGTCCTTCTGCAGCAGCGTGGCGATGGCGGGCAACATGCGGCGGCAATATGGGCAGCGCGGGTCGTAGAACTCCACAAGCGTTACATCGCCGGCAGGGTTGCCGGCCACCGGATCGGCCGCGTCGGCGACCAAGGCCTGATGTTTCTGCGCCAGCATGGATTTGGCCTCGGCCGCTGCCTCCGCTTGTTGGGCGGCCTGCAGTGATACGACGGCGTCACGCAGGATGGACGGATCGTTCTTCAACGCATCACGGACGATCTGCACGATCGCGCGCCGCTGATCAGCGGTAAAGGCTGGGTCGGCCGCCAAGGCAGGCACTGCCGCCAGCAACCCGGCCATGAAGACTACTAGACGCATAGGAGACCCCGGACTGTGCTGGCGGCCCTCTAGCACCCATGCCGTCGCCTGACGAGCCGCCCAGATAGGTGCGTCCGCGGATTTGCTGTCCTCCCTCAAGGTGTTATTGCACCCGCCCTGAGGAATAGGGCGTCAAGGATTGCTGGAGTCTCGAGTGATCGCACGGCTGGAACGCGCCGGCTGCCGCACGCGGCAGGGCTGGGCGGCGATGCTTGGGCTGTGCCTTGCCCTGCCGGGGTGCGGCACGGTGCATGCCGTGCGGAAAACTTTGCTTGGCGGGCCGCTCGACCCGGGCGAGCACCTGACCGGTTTCATCGGCGGCGTGGTGGCCGACGAGCCGCTGGCGGCGCTGGCCGCGCGCGAGATCCTGGCCACCGGTGGTTCGGCTGCCGACGCTGCGGTCACCCTGGGTTTCATGCTGTCGGTCACCTTGCCGTCGCGCGCCGCCCTGGGCGGTGGCGGGGCTTGCATCGCCTACCAGCCGAAGGCCAGCTCGCCCGGCCATGGCGTGCCCGAGGCGGTGCTGTTCACCCCGCGCGCGCCGGCCAGCAACGCCGGCGACCGGCCGGCCGCAGTCCCCATGCTGGCTCGTGGTCTGTATCTGCTCAGCGCGCGCTACGGCAGCAAACCGTTCGCCGACCTGGTGGCCCCGGCCGAACAGGCGGCCGCTGCCGGCTTTTCCATATCCCGTGCTCTCGGGCGCGACCTGGTTCAGGTGCAGGGCCCGTTGATCAGCGATCCGGGTGCCGCCGCGGTGTTTGCGCCGGGAGGCGCGCCGCTGGGCGAAGGCGGGCGGCTGATACAGCCTGACCTGGCCACGACGTTGACGCAGCTGGCTACGGCGGGGGTGGGCGACCTCTATCAGGGCTTGGAGGCGCAACGGCTAGTGTCGGCTAGTGCCGAAGCCGGCGGCCCGATGACGGCCAGCGATCTGCGGCAGGCCGTTCCTATGCTTGCCAACCCCATCGTGGTGAAGGCCGGCGCCGATCAGGTGGCGTTCCTGCCGCCCCCGGCCGATGGCGGCCTGGGTGCCGCCGCTGCCTTTCTGCAGCTGGAACGCAGCGGCGTGGTCAGCCAGGATCTGGTAAACGTTTCGATCGGAACGGTGGCCACCTGGCGGTCGCAGGGCGGCGATCCGCTAAAATTGCTGCAGCAACCGTCCGTCTCCGGCGTGCTGCCGGCTTTGCCAGCCTCGACAAGCTTTGCGGTGGTGGACCGCAACGGCGGCGCTGTGGCCTGCGCTCTAACGATGGAAAACCTGTTCGGCACGGGGCGGATTGCACCTGGCCTCGGCATAGTGCTCGGCGCCTCGCCGGCGATCAAGCCGGCGGCGTTGCTGACCGCCGCGGTAGCTTGGAACAGCGGGCGCGACGCGTTCCGCGCTGCGGTGGGCGCCTCCGGCCAGAACGGCGCGGCGCTCGCAGGGGCCGTGGCGCTCGGCGAGGCGATGACCGGCGACCTGCCACCGCGCGTGCCGGTGCCCGACCCCGGCCGCGCCAATGCTATCGGCTGCACGGGCTACCTGCCGGGCAACGAGGCAAGCTGCCGATTCAGCAGCGACGTCCGCGGCGCGGGATTGTCGGCCGGCGGCAACTAGAGCGCCGTATTTGGCGAGCATGTTCGTCGCGGTCGAAGGTCAATCCGATGCGATCCTGCTCTAGCGGGCGCGCCATGCTCAAGGTCGGCAAGGCGGCGGCTGTTGCTCCGTTCCACGTCATGGACGTTATCGCTGCCGCCAACGCGCAGCAGGCCGCGGCACCGCCCGGAACGCCACATGTGATCCACATGGAGGTGGGGCAGCCGGGCACCGGTGCACCGTCCGGCGCCGTGGCCGCGGTCCAAGCAGCGCTGCAGTCAGGGCGGCCGCTGGGCTACACGGAGGCGTTCGGCCTTGTCTCGCTGCGCGAGCGGATCGCCGCCCACTACCAGGACTATTACGGCGTATCCGTCCCGCGCCATCGGATCGCGGTCACGACAGGCGCATCCGGGGCGTTTCCACTTGCCTTCCTGGCAGCCTTCGACCGGGGGGATCGGGTGGCGTTGGCTGCACCCTTCTACCCGCCCTACGTGAACATCCTGGTCTCGCTCGGTATCGAACCGGTCGTCCTGCAGGCCGACATACAAACGGGTTTCCAGCCGACGGTGGCGATGCTGGACCGGCTGGATCCGCCGCCGCAGGGGCTGATCGTGGCGAGCCCGTGCAATCCGGTGGGCTCCATGCTGCATCAGGATGCGTTTGCGGCCTTGGCCGGGTGGTGTGGCCGCCATGGTACGCGCCTGATCTCCGATGAGATCTATCACGGCCTGACCTATGGCGAGGTGCCCAGTACGGCCGCCGCAATCCCCGGCGCTGTCGTGATAAACAGCTTTTCGAAGTATTTCTCGATGACTGGCTGGCGCGTTGGCTGGATGGTGCTGCCGAACGACCTCGTGCGCCCGGTCGAGTGCTTGGCGCAAAACCTGTTCATCAGCGCCCCGCATGTCAGCCAGGTTGCGGCCGAGGCCTCGTTCGCGTGTCATGCCGAGCTTGCTTGCAACGTTGCCGCCTACCGGCGCAATCGCGACTATTTGGTTGAGGCGCTGCCCCGTGCAGGATTCGCCCGGCTCTCGCCCGCCGAGGGCGCCTTCTACATCTACGCCGACGTGTCGGACCGGACCAACGACAGCGCCGCGTTCTGTGCGCGGGTGCTGGCCGAAACCGGTGTGGCGACCAGCCCGGGCATCGATTTCGACCGTGCAAGAGGGCAGAGCTTCGTGCGCTTCAGCTATTGCGGACCGGAGGCGGAGATGCGCGACGCTGCGGCGCGGCTGATGCGCTTTTCGGGGTGACCGTCGACCGGCAGGCGCGTTCCAGGCAGGGGTCGCCTGCGTTTCAAGAACAGCCGCTTGCGTGCGCGCTGCCAGTCGGGACATGAAGGGGATAATTCAGGCGGGATTGTCGCCCTCGGCCAGGTGATTGCGGTCGAATTTTACACCCGCAAACTGCGGAGCGACAGGCAGCCAGCGGCCGATGGCAGCAACCAGTTGCGGCAGCATACAGATGATGGGCAGGACGACCGCACCGGCAGCGCAACCAGCCGCAACATGGGTGCCGGCGCCTGGAGTCAGCCAAGTCGATAGCGAAGCGCCAGCGGTCGCCCCCAACATGCTGAAGCCGGCTAGCTCGGGTGCGCCTATCGCGAAGCTCTGTTCCATGTCTGCCCACATCACGTTTTCGTGATAAGACTGATATCATGGCCGGATCGCGCTGGCTATCGTTTTGTCACGACAACGGATGATTTTGTAGTTACGCCGCGCAACACACACACGTCTCGCTTGGAAACTGTTGCTGAAACACAATGGCTCGGGGCAGCCGAAGCGCTCGTTGACCTACTGTCTTTGTCTGGCTGGCGAACCCCTCTACCGGTTGAAGGTCAACCTGATGCGATGATGCCCTGACATTACAAGGGAAAGTGGGAGGGCAGGCGAACCGAACCTGTCACGCTCTAGCCGCGCGGCATGGTCGGATCGACTGGGCGCGTATCTGTGGAAAGCCGGCGTACGTGGCTGCCCTCGGTAAGGCGCGATGCCCCATCGGTTACCACCCGGTCGCCGGCCAGCAACCCGGAGGACACGACGGCCCGCACCTCGTCCAGCCTGGCCACGGTAATGGGATGGCGATGCGCGATGTCATCGGCGCCCAGTGTGAAGACGAACGCACCCTGGGGGCCACGCTGCACCGCAGCCGTGGGGATGGTTATCACGCCACGATCGACGCGTAGCGCCAGCCTTACGTTCACGAACGCGCCTGGCCACAGCCGCAGCGCAGGGTTGGGGAAGGTCGCCTTTAGTTTGATGGTGCCCGTGTTCTGATCGACCTGATTGTCCAGCACGGCCACATGGCCCCGATCCAGCACCGGCGGTTGCGCTGCCGGGTCGCCAGAACCGGTCCCGTTATCGTCCGGCCCGGTATCCTGCGGCAGCGCCAATACCAGGGCGCCGCCCGTCGAACGGCTTGCCTCGATGGCCGCCGCCACCTGCGGCAGCGTCTGCTGCGGCAGTGTAAACACCACGGAGATCGGTCGCAGCGTCGTCACTACCGTCAGCGGCGTCACGTCCGTGCTGTGCACTAGGTTGCCCAGATCGACCTGGCGTATGCCGGTGCGGCCGTCCACCGGCGCGGCAATTGTCGTGTAGCTCAGGTTAGTGCGCGCAGAATCCACCTGGGCCTGGTCCTGGCGCACCAGCGCCTCGCCCTGCGCCACCGACGAACGTTGCGTGTCGGCCTGTTGGGCGGTGCCATACTGGTTGCGCGCCAGCTTGTCGTAGCGGCCCAGGTCGCGCTGCGCATTGGCCAGCGTCGCCTCGTCCTGCGCCTTCTTGGCCACCGCCTGGTCGTAGGCGGCCTGGTAGGTGCGGGCGTCGATACGGGCGAGCACGTCACCCGCCCGTACGTCCTGTCCCTCGCGGAAGCGAATTTCGGTCAGCGGGCCATCGACCATCGGCTTGATGTTGACCGTGTTGAGCGCCTGCACCGTGCCGATGCCGTCCACCGTCAATGGCACGTCGGCCACGCTGGCGATGGCGGTGCTGACCGGGATGGCGGTATCGGCGACGTCTGGCTTGGCCTGGTGACCGCCGGAGCGCAGCCAGACTAGGCCCCCGATGATGGCCAGCCCTAGGATCAGGGCGGCGAGGAAGCGCTTCATGCGGGAGGATGCTCCGTCAGTTCGCGGCTCCAGCCGCCGCCCAGTGCCTTATAGAGTGAGACGACGGCGAGGAACCGGGCCACACGAACCTGTGCCAGCGTATCCTGGTCGCCGAACAGCGTTGTCTGGGTGTTGAGCACCGTCACGATATCGACCGTGCCCACGCCAAGCTGCGCATGGGCGATGTCGGACGAACGCTGGGCGGTGCGTACCGCTTCGGCCTCGAGCGCTTCCTGCTCGGCGGTGAAGGTGGTCTGGGTCAGCGCCGTTTCGGTGTCGGTCAGCGCCTGCAGCACGGCCTTGACGTAATCCGCGGAAAGCTCGCGGTAGCGGCCGCGCGCCTCGCCCAGCGTGCCGCCTTTCAGGCCGTTGTCGAAGATCGTTTGGGCGAGCGAGCTGGCCAGGCTGGCCACCACCGTGCCGGGCCCGGTGATCATCGACAGCGCTGTGCTGGACAGCCCGCCGGACGCGGTGAGTTGCAGCGAGGGATAGAAATTGGCCACGTCCTGCCGGACGATCTGGTTCTGCGACACCAGCTGCTCTTCGGCGTTGGCCACATCCGGCCGGCGCCGCAGCAGTGCCGAGGGCAGGCCGGGATCGATGGGCGGCAGGCTGAGCTTGGTGAGCGGCGCCGGGCTCAGCACGATGCGTTCCGGCGGTTCGCCTACCAGGACGCCGAGTGCCAGCACCTCTTGCTGATATTGGCTGCGCAGAGCGGGGATTTGCGCACGGAAGCCGGCCACCAGCGCTTCCTGCTGGCTGACATCGAGCAGGGTTGCGGTGCCCACGCTCAACCGGCCGCGAAAGGCGTCCAGGACGTCGGAGGCGGTCTTCAGGTTGTTGTGCGCGATCGCTAATCGGTCGCGATAGCCCAGCGCCTGGAAGTAGGTATTGGCGATCGAGCTGGACGTGGTGAGCCACACCGTCTGTGCGTCGAACCGGCTGGCTAGCGCGCTGGCCTGCGCGGCACGCAGCGCATCGAGATTCTTGCCCCAGAAATCGACTTCGTAGGATGCCGACAACTCGGCGGAGTAGCTGCGCGTATCCGTATAATGGTGGCCGCCGCCGAACAGGCTGGCCAAGCTGCCGGTGCTGATCGTGCCCGTGCTGGCACCGCTGCCGGTGGTGCTGCCGCCGGTGCCCGTGCTGCCGCCGGTCAGCCCCGTGCTGCCCAGGCTGGTGAAGCTGCCGAAGCCGCCCGCGCCGGTGCCGCTGCGTGTGTAGTTTTGCGACAGCGAGCCGGTGACGCCGGGCAGCAACGGGCTGCCAGCCACGCGGGACGCCTGATCGGCCTGGATGATCCGCGCCGCGGCCGCCTGCACGTCGGGGCTGTTGGCCGCTGCCCGATCGATTAGCCGGTCCAGCTCCGGCGCGCCGAAGCCGCGCCACCAATCCGTGGGCGGGCGCGGCGCGGGCTGGCCCGCGCCAGCCGTGGTGAACGCCGCCGGTATGTCCAGCGCGGGGCGATGGTAGCGCGGGCCTACCCCACAGCCGAACAACACCAGAACCGCCGCACCTGCGACGACGCGTACTATGGAAGGCGACAGCATAGGGGGTGAGATAGTCCTTCAGGGTGACGCGGGCTGGTGCCGCCATTCTATCGAGCAAGGCGGCCGTTCGCCTTAGATGGCCCGCCGCCGTTCGTCGGCTAGCAAGCGGTTTTGACCGCTCGATGCCAAGGCGGTCAGCGGCCGGTATCCGGATCTCCGCGCTTTCGACTGCCCTGCCCGCTCTGACGGTTACTACAATCTAGCGTGAACACGATAGCGCGGCACCAGGCTGGCCGCCGGCTTGCGGTTGATCGAGAGATCATCCAGGCCACTTGGTTCAACCAGGGCGAACACGCCGCGTTGCGCCTGAACGAAAAGTAACACGGCTGGGAACGCTTACATGCTGATCGAGACCTGCGACCAGGACCACCCCCTGGCCTTGGATTTGCGCGACTTCATCGCGGATCCGGTGTTTCCCTGCGTCGGGGCCAAATCGGCCATGGCGCGCAATCAACTCGCCATCGTTGTGGCGAGGGATATCACCTCCGCCTGGGACGACTTGCGCATCTATCCTCTGCTGCTCGATTTCGTCGAGAGCTACCGCGAGGCGCCGACCCTGTTCCGCAGCTTCGCGGTGGTGTTCGAGGGCCCGCGCAGCCTGTCGGAGACCGCTTTCGAGCATCATTTGTGGGAGCGGGCGCAATCGCTATCCGACAAGGATGCTTGGAACGGCAAGCCGTACGACGAGCGCGTGAGCGCCGACCCGCACGACACCCATTTCTCTCTCAGCTTTGGCGGCGAGGCGTTCTTCATCGTGGGGCTGCACCCTCAGGCGAGCCGGCCGGCGCGCCGGTTCGCTGCCCCGGTGATGATCTTCAACCTGCACGACCAGTTCGAGCAGCTGCGCCTTCAGGGCGCCTATGACCGCCTGCGGTCGAGCATCTTGTCGCGCGACGAGGCACTCGCAGGCTCGATCAACCCCATGCTGTCGCGCTACGGCGAGAGTTCTGAGGCTCGCCAGTATAGCGGGCGCATCGTCGGCGAGGATTGGCGATGCCCGTTCCAGCGCGATTCGGGGCGGGCCTTATCGAAAGCGCCGCCCGGTGATTGAGACTGGCGGGGACAGCGGTGCTGTGCAGGAGATCGCCCCGCGCTCGGGCGTGGCGTTCACCCTTCGCCGGGGCCAGAGTCTGACGGTGATTGACCCATTGGGCGAGCAGGTGGCCGATCTGTTAGCCTTTTGCCTGGACGACACCGACGAGGTCATCTCGTCGGGCCGAACGCTGGATTACGCTAGCCGCATCTATCTCACCGCCGGCGATCCGCTCTACTCCAACCGGAGCCGCGTGCTGCTGCGCATCACCCTGGACACGGTAGGCCGGCACGATTTTCTACTGACGCCGTGTTCGGCCGATACGTTCCGTATCATCTACGGCGACGCCCAGCCGCATCGCGGGTGTTTCGGCAACCTGGCGGCAGCGCTAGCGCCCTACGGCATCACGCCGGACCGCATACCGGTGGCCTTCAACGTTTTCATGAACGTGGTTCTGGATGGCGCCACCGGTGTGTTGCGGGTTGATCCGCCGTTGAGCCGGGCAGGCGACAGGGTCGTGTTCCTGGCCGAGCAGGATCTGGTGATCGGCTTGACGGCTTGCTCTGCCCTGCAATCCAACAACTTCGCCTTCAAGCCGATCCATTACGTCATCCGTTGACGGGTGGGCAGCTTACAGCAGCCATCGGGCTCCTTATAACAAAGCATGCCTCCTTTCTGGAAAACCAAGACGCTGGCGCAGATGGACGCCACGGAGTGGGAGTCGCTCTGCGACGGGTGCGGACGCTGCTGCCTTCACAAGCTGCGGGACGACGACACGGGCGAGATTGCCTGGACAAACGTTGCCTGCCGCTTGCTGGACGGCCAAAGCTGCCGTTGCAGCGACTACGCGCAGCGTCGGCGCCGCGTGCCGGATTGTGTGCAGTTGACGCCGGAGGCAGTGGCCGAGATCGATTGGCTGCCGCCCTCTTGCGCCTACCGTCGGGTGGCGGAGGGTCGTGGGTTGGCTGACTGGCACCCACTCGTTTCCGGTGATCCCGACAGCGTGCACCGGGCCGGCGTTTCTGTACGCGGGCGGACGATCGATGAGCGCACGGCCGGCGACTTGGAGCAGTATGTGACGGATTGGCCGGGCCGCCGTCCGCGCAACGCTAGAGCACGTTGATCAACCTGACGCGGTCGTCCTGCTAGACTGGCGCGCGATGCCCGCCTGAAGGGACAACGAGCGGATCGAGCGTCTCCTGCAACGAAATCCGTTGCATGGTAAGATCGTCTCGTTTATGATTGGCCCGTGTCTCAGATTTCGCAAAATTTATTAGGGTGGAACAATCGGGCCAGCGGCGGTTCTGGACCCGCGCGCCAGCGTGCAAAGCCGGATTTTCAATCGGCACGACGTGCCGCAGCTGCACTCGAGTTTGCCATACTCTCAGTTCCTTTCATGCTTTTTTTACTTTTTCTCTTCGAAGTGGGTTTTGACTTATACACACAGCTCGCTCTGGATTATGCCGTGCAGGAGGGCGCGCGCGAACTGCAGACGGGGGCCGGCAACGCTGCGACCTCGGCCGCAACCTTCAAGACGAACTGCCTGTGTCCGGCTATCGCGCCGTTTCTGAATTGCAGTCAGATAAGCCTCAACCTCGTTCCAATGACGGGCACCGACTATTATACGAATGCTCTGACCGGGGCTGGCTCGATTCCGATGTCAGGCGGTGGTCTCAGCACGAGCGGGTTCGCCTTTGCGCCGAGCGGGTCGAGCACACCCATGTTCATGCAGGCGATTTACACTTCCGTGTCCGTTGTGGGTCTTCTTATGCCTTCGATGTCCGTAATGTATGGTTCGTCGCGGGTCCATGTGACCAGCTCCAGCATCGGCTTCGTTAACGAGCCGTTTCCGACGTCCAACACCGTCTGCGGCGTTTCGCAATGACGGCGCCCGCGCGCCGGGTCGCACTATGTCGGCCGTTCAGCCGCTCGGCCACCGCCAGCATGGAATTTGCGATCATTGCGCCGACGATGAGCATCTTTCTGATGGCGGCCGTGGACCTTTCCGAGGCTATCATAAAATACCACCTGCTCAACAGCACCGTCCAACAGACAGGTCTGATGGCGAGTCAGCTTTCTATCCAGGTTGATCAGACGTCTCTGCTGACCCTCGTGCAGCTTAACGAAGCCAGCAGCGTCATCTTTGCCGTCTTCCCCGGGCTTGCCAACGTTCCTACCTACAACGCCAAGAACAACCCCCATCCACCCTACGCCGTCACAGTGTCTGAGGTATCGTTTACACCAACACAAACGGGATGCACGGCCGGTCTGACGTGTACCTCGTACACCGCGACGGTAGCCTGGAGCGCTCCCCTCCAATACGGCCAGCCGCTATCGCGCGGCTGTAACATCATTTCGCAGGTGTCGGCTTCAGCCGATCCGCTCTACGTCAACGGTGTTCCAACGACGGTGCCAACGTCGGGCGTCGTCAGCGCACTCACCGCCGTGCTGGCGGTTGACATCATGTACCAGTATACGCCGTTCTTTGGCCGTTTTATCGGCCCTATCACCATGCGTCAAAGCGGTTATTTCAATCCGCGTTCATACACCTACCCCAATACTTTGCTGGTCGGTACGCCGCCGAACGGCTGCAACCAGCCTACATCGTGACAGCACGCCTGTCGTCCTGATGAGGAACATCGTCATGCAGCGGAATACCATAGTTTCGGCCTACTCCGACGAATCTGCCGCCGTCGCCATAATCTTTGCATTTTCTGTCATTCCGATCACCATGCTGACAGCTCTGGTCATAGATTACGGCTGGGTGATGCAGGCAAAGTCCAAGCTGGATTTAGCCGCCGATGCGGCAGCCCTGGCGGGCGCCCGTACTGCCGCCGCCGGCTATGCGGGAGGTCAGTCGTCCACCCAATACATTCCCGAAGCGATCGCAGCCGCCAATCAATGGTGGACCGCACAAGCCGGCAGCGTGCCGCAGGCACAAAACTTTGCCGAAACCCCGACGATCACCCAGACAGGCAACAACTTCGTAGCCACCGTCAATTACACAGCTACGATAAGCGAGATATTGCCAAACTTGTTTCAGGGCGGAACCGCGCAAGCCGGCGGTGGTGAAAGCGGCGACAGCGATGTGAGAACTGCGGGCGTCGGTAATGTGACCAACATCGCCAGACCGCCTGTCGCAGGCAACGGCGCCACCATAGCCAACACGATCTCGGCCAGCATCACCGTTAATGCCTATGGCACGCTGGACTTTCTTCTCGACAACACGTCGTCGATGATGCTTCCCGCGACAGATGCCGACCTGGCAAAGTTCCAGGCTAGGATGAAGCAGGTGCTACCCACGTCTCCAACCCTGCTGAACTCGGTCGTCAGTGGCGGTAGCTCCCTTATTGGGTGGGATGGCGGCACTGGCGCTTGGCAGCTGACCGGTTACAACACGACCAATGTCAGCAGCGGCGGCACGACGGTGCCTATTGCGACCTTGCCCTCCACCCAGTATTGCGCCTTCGCCTGTCACTGGAGTGCGACGTCCACGGCTGCAAATCCGAGCGACTACTACGGTCTGGCAAGGGCGTCAGGGGAGACGATGCGGTTCGACGTGGTCCAGTCGGCCACCAGCACGGCCATTGCCCAGATGGAGACACTCGAAAAGGCCGTCGGTCAGTTGAGCGTGGGGGTCTATGCCTTCGGCGGTCTCAACATGACCAGTCCCACCTATGTAACCCCGATCTTTCCCGAAGCGCCGATAGATACCACAGTTCATGGCGTGGTGACCCGCAACGCGGGAGCCGTGGCCGCGATCGCGGCGCTGAGCACGATCACCCCGCCAGTGACGCTCGACATACCCAACACCAACATCGGCGTAGCGCTTTCGGACCTGCAAAGCAGCACTGGGCCGAGCGGCTCGGGCAACACCGCGCTCACACCAAGGAAATCAGTTATTCTGGTCACCGATGGAATCGAAGACGACACCAATCCGCAATCCATTCCAAGGACCGAAGGGCCGATCAATCCCGCAGTCTGTAACGGGATGAAGAGCGCAGGCTACACCATATACGTCCTCTACACCCCGTACAACTCGGCGCCCCCGTATCTACCGTTCAACATGCCTCTGCAGCCCTACATAACCGGCGCATCCACACCTAGCGTCCTCTCCGCCTTGCAATCCTGCGCATCGTCGGCGAGCGACGTTATCGTGGCCACTGCACCGAGCGAGATACAGGCTGGGATGATCGCCCTGATCAACGAAGCCGTCGGGAGTACGACGCGGCTGACCAATTAAAGTCGCCATTGCGCGGGTGCCTTCCAAACGCGCTGTATCGCCGTGAGCCGTGGAGCTCCGGGGTTTGCGGCAATCAGCTTCTAGGCGGTATCGAAGGGGGTCTAAACAGGTCAGGCGTCAGTACCGGCGCCGCATCGACGTCGGTGAGCTGCATGGTCAGCATGCGCTGTGCAGCGTCCATCACCGTCACGGCCTGCAACGCCAACGGCCGATCGGAAAAGTCCAGTGTCAGCCTGCCCTGCGCGGGTGCATCCGCCTTGCTCAGCACTAGGCGTATGCCATTGGCCTCGTGTGCCAAGCTCTCCATATGCGCGGCACCTGCCAGCATGACCGTGGGCGTCAACAACAGTCCTAGTGGCGTGCGTGAAACCGGCATGGTCGTCAGCGCACCGGTGGCGCGGTCCAGAATACGCACCCGGCCATCCGTGATCACGATCACCCGCGCGCCGGCGCCGGCGTAATCGATGCGCAAATGGCCAGGCCGGTCCAGCCAGATCAGCCCAGTGCCCGCCCCATAGCTGCCGGTTTGGGTAAAATGCGCCTCGAACCTTGGAATGCCGTTCAGGTAAGCCGTGATGCGGCCGATGTCCTCCTGATCGGCGCCGGTCAAGGCCGGTTTGGGATTTTGCATGCAGGCGGACAGAAGCAAGGCCAGCGACGTAGCCGAAAGACTCGTCAACAGGGCTCTCATCCGAAGTGCTCCTTGGCGAAGGCGGCAGCCGCACCGAATTGGCCCGGTTGCGGATGTGTGATCATCTTGACCGGAATGGTCGAGAGCAGAGATTCCATGCGGCCCTTGGCGACAAAGCGGGCAGCGAAGCCAGAGCCGGGCAGTATGTCGGCGAGACGCGCACCCAATCCGCCGCCGATCACAATGCCCTTTGCGCCCTGCACCAGGGCGACATCACCCGCAAAACTGCCCATCGACATGCAGAACCGCTGCAGCGCTGTTGCCGCCAGGGCGTCGCTGCCGTCCAGTGCCGAGGCCCACAGCGTATGATCGTCTGGCGTGCGAACCGCCCGCCCCTCCATAGTGGCCAGATGCCCGTAGATGTTCGCCAGCGCCGGGCCCGAGATGACGCGTTCGGCCGACACTCGGCCGAAGCGCGCCCTCAATACGGCCAGCAGCCCGTCATCGATCGTATCGACAGGGGCAAAGTCCATATGCCCGCCCTCGGCTTCCAGCACGTCATAACCCTGCCGCCGTCGCAGCACCTGTGCCAGGCCCAACCCGGTTCCTGGACCAAGAACCCCGATCACGCCCAAGGCCGGCAAGGGTACGTCCGGGCCGGCCATGTGGCGCAGGAAGGCTGGCGGCAACTGAGCCACCGCATGGCCGACCGCGCCAAAATCGTTGACCAGCGTCAGCCTCTCCACCCCCAACTCCTGCGCCAACGTGGCCGGCCGTATGACCCACGGGCTGTTGGTCAGCTTCAAAACCGCACCGGCGATCGGGCTGGCGACTGCCAGCGCCGCAGCCTTCGGCAGGGCTCGCCCGGCCTGCGCGGCGTAGGCGGCCCAGGCGCTGGCCAGGCTAGGATAATCTGCGGTGTGCAGGGTGACCGGTGAGCCGAGCGCGCCTACGCCGCCTGTGCCCACTTCGGCAACGGCAAAACGCACGTTGGTGCCGCCCAGGTCGACGACGACGATCTCCATGGCTGCCGTCACTTCCCCCGCTCTCCGATCCAGCGCGTCACCCGGGTCTCCAGTATGGCCAGCGGCATGGCGCCCTCGTCCAGAACCACGTCGTGGAACGCCCGCTCGTCGAAACGTGCTCCCAGGGCTGCCTCGGCACGGTGGCGCAGCGCCATGATGCGCAGCTCACCGATTTTGTAGCCCAGCGCCTGTCCGGGCCAGGCGATGTAGCGGTCCACCTCGCTCTGCATGTTGCGTTCCGCCAGTGCGGTGTTGTCACGCAGGCAGCCCAGCGCCTGGTCGCGCGTCCAGCCGCGCCAATGGATGCCCACATCCATCACCAGCCGGCAGGCGCGCCACATCTCCATCGAGAGCAGGCCGAACCGTTCATACGGCGTGGCGTAAAGGCCGAGTTCCGTGCCCAGTTGTTCGGCATACAGCGCCCAGCCCTCGACGAAGGCTGTAATCTGCAGGTCGCGCCGGAAGATCGGCAGGCCGGTCAGCTCCTGGGCCAGGGCAATCTGGATATGGTGGCCGGGCGCACCCTCGTGGGCCACCAGGGCAGGCAGCTCGTATAACGGGCGCTGGTCGAGATGCGACGTGTTGATCATCAGGCCGCCGGCGATGCCCTGCTCGGGGCTGCCGGGGTCGTAGCGCGCACTGGTGTAGCCTTCCTCGATGGCGCGCGGCACAGGGCGCACGCCGTAGGACAGGCGGGGTAGGCGGCCGAACAGGCGCGGCAGCTGGTCATCCACGCGCTTGGCCAGCCGGCTCGCCTTTTCCAGCAGGGCTTCCGGCGTGGCCACGTAGAATTGCGGGTCTCGGCGAAGCATCGCTTGGAACGCCGCAAAATTACCCTGGAATCCGCTGGCGGCAATTTCCGCGTCCATCGCGCGGCGGATACGGGCGATTTCGGCCTGCCCGATGGCGAACACCGCGTCCGGCGTCAGGTCCGTGGTCGTCTCGCGCCGGACAAGATAGGCATAGTACGCGCGGCCATCCGGCAGCGCGGCTGCGCCGATCGTGTCGCGCGCATGCGGCAGGTAGTCGTGCTCGAGAAAATTGGCCAGCCCGATCCGTGCCTGCTTCGCCGGTCCGTCCAGGACTGCCAGCGCACGCCGGCGAAATGCAGCGCGCTCGTCGGCCGGCATGGCAGGCGGCAGGGCCTCGACCGGCGCCAGCAGCGGGTCGCGTTCGGGCGCCGCGTCCGCCGCCAGGCGCGTGGTGTGCAGGGCGGCGAGCACGGTCGCCTTTGGTTGCACGAAGCCGGTGGCCAGGCCGCGCCGCATGTTGGCGATCTCGGTCGCGTAATAGGCGGGCAGCCGCTCCAGACGGGTAAGCCAAGCCTCCACCTGGTCGGCCGTGCGCAGGGCCGTGCCGGAGGCCGCGTAGGTCGGCAGCAGGAAAAAGCCTTCGTCGCTGGTGAACGGTATGCGCGCCTCGTCGAACCGCTCGCCTTGCAAGGCGACGTCGACGGTCCAATCCAGCACCGCACGGTTCAACCATGCCTCGCCGGTCAGTCCGTCCGGTGAGATGGCTTGCAGGTCCGCCCGGATGCGCCGGAGTCGGGCCATGCGTGCGGCTGTCGCCGCCGGGCTGTCGTCGGGCCAGCGCGCGGCCGCCTGCACGTCGCCGCGCTGCCCGGCCGAGACCGGGTCCGCCTCCGCGAGCCAATCATCATAGGCGCTTAGCAAGGAGGGCAGGGAGGGCGACTGCGCACAAGCAAGGCCGGCGTCGGCCAGGATCGTGGCAAGCACGGCCAAACCCGCTGCCCACCGACCGATCGGCATCAGCCGCGCACGCTCTGCACCAGCTTGCCGACCCGCCCGACCAGCTTGCGCACGCGCTTGCGGCCCGGGCTGGTGCGGTCGGGCGGCACGAAGGCAGGGCCGGCGACCGCGGCCTCGGCCGGCGCTGGCGGGCGTGCGGGCAACAGCGCGGGTTGCGTGAACGGCAGGCCGAACAGGTGCAGCCACAGCCGCTCGAGCACGTAGCCGTAAACCTCGTGGCCAAGTGCTGCCCGCCGCAGATTGGCCAACGCCTCCGCCGGCACGGCACGGACGAGCGAGCGGCGGGCGGCAAACACCGCGCCGTAGGAGAAGCGTCCGAGCAGATGCGAGTCGGCCTGTGCGGCCAAGTTGATCAGCCCGCACATGGCCAAAAAATGCGCGGCGATGTTGGTGCCGTCCGGCAGGCCGTGGATCTGCCGGTAGGTTTCCTGCAGCCAAAAGGTGCCCACGTCGTGGAAGCCCAGCGGAGTCCAGCTCTGCAGCGAAAACAGCTCCGGTCGCACGCGCAGGCCTTCGACGAAACCGCCGGTCTCGCGCGCCAGCACCGCGGCGGGCGGGATGTCGCGCCGGGTCTTCCACCGCCAGGAGAGCGGCTGCACGTCCGCCCAGGCACCCCAGGCGGCCAGCAGGGCCAAGAAGTCGGGGCTATGCTCGAACGGGTCGCCCTGGGCAAACACGACGAACGGGTCGGCAGGTTTCTTGGCCGTCGGCACGCTGGGCAGGCAGGCGGTGTGGAATAGGTAGGTTTCCGATTCGCGGCCCTCGTTGCGGCGCTGCGAGACGCGAGCGGCCCGGGCCAGCACGGCAGGCGCCGTGACGGGCGCGCCCTTGTTATAGACGTGCACCTCGAACTCGGGCGGCACGTCGGCCAGCCAATCGAGTTTTTCGGCGTAGCGCGCGATGATGAGCTGATGCATGGGCGATGGGTCCGGGTCGCTAGAGCATGATCGCATCAGGCTGACCTTCAACCGCAATGAACATGCTCGCCAAAACCAAGGGCTAAAGCACGATAGCTTCGGCTGCCAGAAGCTATCGTGCGCCAGTGGGTCAAAGCACCGAGAATGCGACCCAGGGTGAGGGGACGTAGCGGCCGAGTGCCGGGCAGACGGTGAACACGCGCCAGGCATAGCGGCCAGGCTGGGCTTGCAGCTTGGCCGTGACGGCCGAGACGGCCACCTGTGCCGCATAGACGTCGTGCGTGGCCGTCCCTTCCAAAGCCGTCACTTCCACGTAAAACTGCGCAGCCACCGGTTGCGCCATGGCAGTCCAGACAAACTGCAACGGCGCCGGGCGTAATACGATCGCCCCCGCCTTTGGCAGCAACGGCACGGGCGGCGTCGGCGGGCCCGCGGGTCTCGCCGGTCCGGCAGCCAGGCTTCTTAGCCGGACGCGCGCCGCCGAGAGACCCTCGGCCGCCGCGGTGAGCAGCCAGGCACGGGCGAGGTCTAGGTTGGCGGGCACACCTTCACCATCGGCATAGAGCTGCCCCATGTCGTAGGCAGCGCGCGCAACGCCCTGGCTGGCGGCTAGGCCGTAGTAAGCGGCAGCCGCCGCCGCATCGTGCGGCACCCCGCGCCCGCTATCCAGCATCACGGCGACGTTCAATTGCGCTTCAGCTAGGCCGGCGGCAGCGGCCTGGCTGTAAAGACGAAAAGCCCGTGCCGGATCGGGGTGTCCGTCACGGCCAAGGTCGGCCGCAACGGCCTGGCCGAACAGCGTTTGCGGATCGGCTGGGGGTACGGCCGCACGACTGATCCCCGCCGCACATACGGCAATCACCGACGCCAGCCCGGCGCCTCGTCCCAATGCGGCAGCGGCGTCTTGCAGCCAGGCTACTTCCAGGTGATCTCGGCGCGCCTGTTGTGCGGATCCAGCCCATCGCCGGGCACCGCGGGATCAGTCTGCCCCTTGGCGAGTATCTGAAAGCGGTTGGCCGGGATGCCGCGGGCAACCAGCCCGCTATAGACGGCGTAGGCGCGAAGCTGAGATAGGCGGAGGTTGGCCTGCGGCGAACCGGTTGCGTCCGAACTGCCGGCCACTGTCATCAGTATCGGCTGGCCGTCACGGTAGAGGCGTGCGGCATGGTCCAGCTCCGCCAGATCGGCCGGGCGTATGCGGGCACTTCCGGTTTCGAAATAGACGTCGATGGCGTCGGGCGCGGGCGACTTGTTTTCCGTGGTCGGTGCAGCGGGCGAGGCGGCGAGCCCAGGCCCGGCCAGCGCAAGCATGCCAGGCAGGATTATGGAAAAGGTGAGGCGCAGGCGCATAGTCGGTCTCCTGATCATGGTAGCCATACTTCGATAAGCCCGGGGTGTCGCAAGGCAACTCCGGTCGGAGTCAGAACAAGCCTGGGGGCCAAGGAGTTTCGCGGCATGCGTGGCCACCCTTGGTTCAGCAGCACCGAGCTGATCACCTGCGCCGGTTCGTAGTCGTCGGCAAAGAAATACGACACGGAACGCCGAGCTGGGCCCGATGCGGCTACGGCGCGGGTTTCAATTTGGCCGATGCCCGCTTGCCGCAGCCGCCGCACCAACGTATCGAGCCGGCTGAGCGCGGCGGGGTCGCGCGCCGAGTACATCAGGACCGCCGTCGCCGGCGGTGCTGCGGGCAGGACGTCGGGCGGCACCACGGGAGCCGCAACACGCTGCTCGGTCAAGGGCGGCGGCGTGGGCGTGGGCGGGGGACTTAGGATGACCCGTGCAGGCGCATGCGGCTGCGGCTGCGGCTTCGACGCGGGTTCCGGTTTCGGCGCGATAGCCGCGGCGGGCGGCGGCCTTGGCACAGAAGCAGCGAGGTGCGACGCCGGCGTGGCGTTGGGGGCGGGCAACAGCGTGGGCGGCCGCACCCGGTTCGGGAGCAGCGATGCAGC
>CAXUHU010000002.1:56946-77022 GCA_964250925.1 uncultured Acetobacteraceae bacterium | reverse complement strand
GGGCAACTGCAATTCCTGTCAACGCCGCACCGGCTACCGGCCACGCCAGCCGGCTGCGCGGATGCCGGAGTCGGGGCGCTGCCCGAGCGTCGTCATCGTGCAGGGCACGCTCCACCAGTGCTCGCCCGACATGGAGTGCGTTTTCGGTGGAGGCCAGAAAAAGCGTGCTTGCTAGCGCCGCCCGCAGCCGGAGCGGGGAGCCCGCAGCATAGTCGATCAACGCGGCAACGGCCTGGCTGTCGAGGAAATCGGGCGCATGGTCGAGCTGCGCCAGGCGTGCCCCGATAAAAAGTCTTGCCGCATCAGCACTCAGCGGCGATGCGGCCAGGAAGTCGGGCGCAGTGGTGCTCACGGCCGTCAGCCTACACGCAGGCCCGCTGAATCGGCTCGGCGATTTTTCACCAAGGCGACAGGGTGCGGCCGAAGATCGGCAACTGCGACGAGCAGCAACACCGGAAACAGGATTGGAGGAAATTGCTGATAGCCTCCGGTAAATAGGAACAACAGCATGCAGGGAATGAACAGAGCCGCCTGATTGAGCGTGCGCCGGGCCAGGGTGAACAGGGCGAGGTATGCGAGCAGCAATGGGCCGCCATACTCCACCAATACTTTCACCGGGGTGTTTACATCGAATGCGTAAGGAAAACTCATCTTTTCGCTGACGCCAGCGCCGATGCCGGCCAACAGGGCGGATGGTTCGCGCGCCAGCACGTCGTTCATGAACCAGTAAGGTGTTACAAAACGCATGTGTCCGCTGGTACCCGGCTGGGAGATCTCGCCCAGCCGGGATTGGAAGGCGCCGGCGAAATCCGGTGCGAGCAGCATGAGGGTGGCGCCGCCGGCCACCAGAACACCGATCGAGAGAGCGATCAGGCGAACCCCGCGCGGCCCCAGACGCAGTCCGCCCAGCGCCAGGAAGCTCGCCAGCACGATCCAGCCGGTGCCGGAGAACGACAGGATCAGCCCGCTCACGAACAGCGCCAGGTTAAGCGGCCGGCGAAAGTTGAGCACCTCGATGATCAGGCCGAGCGCCATAAACTGAGAGAATACCGAGGGCTCGACCAGGAAGAAGCCGTTCGATTTCAGCACGTCGCCGATGCCCGTGGGGATAGCGAGGTTGTAGCCGGACTCGATCAGCCAGCGGTCGGGGAGGAAGTCGGCAAAGGCGAACAGGCGCAGGCCGGCGAACTGGGCGGCAAACTGCAACAGGCCGGCGACCGCCACAATGCCGAGCAGACGGTTGACGCAGGCAAAGAACGCCTGCTCGTCCACCCGCACGGCAAAGGAGAGGGTGGCGAAAGCCGTCAACGAGAGGAATTGAGCAAGCGACTTCGTGCTCGGCCCGGCGTCGAAGGCGCCGGGCGCGATGGCGTGCCAGGCGGAGCCCAGCAGCGCCAAGCCGATCAGGCCCATGAACACCGCGCTGCGTACACGATGAAGGGCGAGCGTACCCTGAAGCAGGGCGATGCCGGCCAGGCCTAGCCCGATCGGCCCCACAACACTGAGGCTCTGGCCGCCGAGCGGCAGGCCGAAGCGTTGCAGAAACAGGCAGGCACCCAGCAACAGCATCGTGAAACGTAGGCATGCTGCCTGCGTTGTAGAATTGATGTCAGACAGAACAGCGCTTGGCGCCGCGGCGGTCTCCGATCTGGACGGCGGGTGCAACGCTCCAGCGCCCCGTGCCGAACGTAAATTGAACAGCTACCCTCTCCTTCATACGGCGCACTGCGGTGCTAACGTCAACAGTTTGGGTCGCCCATTGTTTCGCCTCTCGCTCGGACTGGTTGTGGTCTGCGTGCCGCTGGCAGCACGTGCCCAGGTTATCGATCAATACCTTAACACCGAGATACCGGGTTTTGGTGCGGAGCCTGGCGTCACGGTGGCATCGCGCGCTCATCCCGAGTACGACGCGCAAGGCGTCCACCTGGGCGATTTCGTGCTGACTCCCATGCTGACGGAAAATGCCGGCTACGACGACAACGTGTTGGGCAGCAGTCATCCCCGTGGAAGCGCTCTGATCGAGACCAACGCGACGCTGGGCGTGGCTGGGGGGTGGTCCGACACCACCTTCGGCGGCGCGTTGACGGTCGATGACGTGGAGTATCCCGAGCAATCGGCCCAGAGCTCGACGGATTGGAGCGCGGCCATAGGGGCCAGCCATGATTTCGGCCGGGATACGTTCAGCATAGGTGCCACGCACCTAAACCTGGTGCAGACGCCACGCGATCTCGACGTGCCTTCGCTCGACCAAACGGCGGCCTACCGGGTGGAGGATGTCAGGTCGCAGTATAAAGTCGATCTCGGCCGCTGGACGATCGAGCCGGGCGTCGACGTTTCTTATTACAACTTCGACAACGGGCGGGTGGATGGCACCACCTACCTGCAGACCTATCGCGACCGGCTGGTGTTCTCCCCCAGCCTCGTGGGCAACTACGAATTCGCAACGCGGCGCCGCCTCGTCGTGGTGCTGCGCGACACCCAATCGGATTTCGACCGCAGCCCGCCGGGCCAGCCGAGGCAGAACTTCAACGATGTGTCGGCCCTGGCCGGCCTGGGTTACGACGCCGACGGCATCATCGGCTTCAGGCTGCTGGGAGGCTACGAGGAGCGCAGCTTTTCGAGTGCGGCTTACCGCATGATCCAGGCTCCCATCTTGGAGGCCGCCATCAGTTGGACGCCGACCGGCCTGACCACAATCACGGGTACGGCTGCCCGCTACATCGAAGACTCCGCGGCTGAAGCGACGGTGGGGTTCACCGAGACCGCACTGAAGCTGACGCTCGACCACGAATACCTTCGCAACGTCGTGTTCAACGCGCATGCGGCCTACTTTCTCGACGATTATCCAAGCCAATCCAATGCGATCGGCGGCGCGTCCAACAGCAACGGCGGCGGCAGCCAGGAGTATTTCACCGGGGGCGTGGGGGTCACATGGCGCCTCAACCGGCACGTCCGCCTCGGCGCGGACTATACGTTCTCTACCCGCCACAGCGATAACGGCACGGCCGTGCCGCTCGTCGCCGTCTCACCCAGCAGCATCGTCCAGACCGGAGAGGTGTTCGGTGGCAACTACTCGGAAAACACGATACGCCTGACGCTGCGTTTGGCGCTGTAAGCATGGCCGGGAACGATCCGATGAAGAAGCGCGCATGGTTGTGGCCGGGTTGCTGGCTGGCGATGTCGGCCTTGGCCGCCTGCTCGCCGGGGGCCGACGTTGCACCGCTGCCGGACTATGCACCGGGCGCCTACCGGCTAGGCGGCGGCGACCAAATACGGGTGATCACGTTCGGCTCCGACCAGTTGAGCGGGCAGTTCCGGGTCGACGACCAGGGCCAGGTCGCCATGCCGCTGGTGGGCAACATCGCGGCGGCCGGAGAGACGCCGGCCGCGTTCGCCGGGAAGCTCAGTGCCACGTTGCGCACCGAAAAATTCCTCAAGGAGCCGAGCGTATCGGTCGAGGTCGTGTCTTACCGCCCGATCTTCGTATTGGGAGAGGTGGCCCATCCCGGCCAGTATGCCTATTCGCCAGGGATGACGATGCTGACGGCCGTCGCCGTTGCGGGCGGGTTCACCTATCGCGCTGTCGAGGGCTATGCTTCCGACGTGCGGACGACGGGCGGCGTGGCGGTGGAGGGCAAGATCACACCGCACACCTTCCTGGCGCCGGGGGACGTAGTGAAGATTTACGAGCGCCACTTCTAGCCCTGACGGGCTTACCGCAATACCAGCCAGGCGGTAAGGCCGATTGCCAGCCAGAGGCTTGCGCCGATCATAAGCCCAAGCATCAGGCCCCGTGCAGGTCCGAGCCGCGACCCGGACGTCTGATCGATAATACGATGCCCGTCCGACGTGGAACGCCGTAACGAGACAATAGCCGCCGTGCGCATCGGGCCGATGTCGCCGGGCCGGGACGACGTCGGACTGAGTAAGGATTCCGGCTGTGCAGCCATGGCAACCTCGGCGTGCGCAGCTTTGCCGCGCTATTGTTGGGATCACTCCCCCGTGAACGACGATCGATATACTACCAAATTATGAAAGGCTAGTTAATCCGGAGCGGCAGGTCTTGTAGGGCGAACCATTGGCCCAGCCGACTGCTTCATCCAGACTTCCCAGGTTGGCCGTTGGCGGGCTGAGACGGTCGAGGGTGATCGCCCGCGGGGTTGCTCAGCCTAGCAGGGGCAGGCAGTTTCGGCCGTGACAATCCAATAGGCCCAGCTTGCGTTAGGGCGGGGCTTGCGTTCATTCGCCGCGGACGGCCCTGCCTGGGCTCGCCCGAATTCTTCAAGGGGTCGCTGTGATAAAGAAGCTCCGCAAAGCCGTCCTGCCTGTGGCGGGCCTGGGCACACGTTTCCTGCCCGCCACCAAGGCGATGGCCAAGGAGATGCTGCCCGTTGTGGATAAGCCGCTGATCCAGTACGCCGTCGACGAGGCGCGGGCAGCCGGCATCGAACAGTTCTGCATGATTACCGGGCGCGGTAAGATCTCGCTGGTCGAACATTTCGACGTTGCCTACGAGCTGGAAGCCACGCTGAAGCAGCGCGGCAAGCACGCCGAGCTCGCGATGTTGACCGACGCGCAACTCTCACCCGGCGATATTGTGACGGTGCGCCAACAGGTTCCCCTGGGGCTGGGCCATGCGATCTGGTGCGCCCGCGCCTTCATCGGCGACGATCCGTTTGCTATCCTGCTGCCCGACGACCTGATCCTGTCACGCGAGCCTTGCACCAAGCAGTTGGCGGACGCCTATTACCAGACGGGCGGCAGCGTAGTGGCGGTGACCGAGGTGCCGCGCGACCAAACCAACAAGTATGGCATCCTGAAGGTCGGCAGCGACGATGGCCGGCTTGTCGAGGTGACGGGGCTGGTGGAGAAGCCAAAGCCGGCCGATGCGCCGTCCAACCTGTCGATCATCGGGCGCTACGTGTTGCTGCCCGAGGTGATCGAGCACCTGGCATTGATGGAGCGCGGTGCGGGCAATGAGGTGCAGCTTACCGATGGTATGGCGCGGATGATCGGCCACTCGCCCTTCCACGGCCTGCGTTACGAGGGCCAGCGGTTCGATTGCGGTGACAAGATCGGCTTTCTGGAGGCGCAGGTCGCCTTTGCGCTGCAACGGCCGGAGATGGCCGCGCATGTTCGCCAGTTTCTGCGCAAGTATCAGGAGAACGTCTGATGGACGCCTTCACCCACAGCTTCGATCCGACCTCGCTGCGCGAGTACGACGTGCGCGGCGTGGTCGGTCGTACGCTGCATCCGGCCGACGCTTTTGCTATCGGGCGGGTGTTCGGCAGCATCGTGTCGGCTCAACCGTCAGGCAACGGTGGCGGCCACACGGTGGCGGTGGGCTATGATGGACGTCTGTCCTCGCCCGATTTGGAGGCGGAGCTGGTGCGCGGCCTGGTCGCCAGCGGCATCGAGGTGCTGAGGGTTGGCCGGGGACCCACGCCGATGCTCTACTACGCAGCGGCGACGCTGGGCACCGATGGCGGGGTGATGGTGACGGGCAGCCATAATCCGCCCGATTACAACGGCTTCAAGATGGTGCTGGCCAACAAGCCTTTCTTCGGCCGGCAGATCACCGATCTTGGAGCCCGCGCGGCCGCTGGCGACGTGATACAGACCGTGCCGGGAAGCGTGCGCGACGTCGATGTGATGGCCGACTATGTCGCTCGTCTGCTGAGCGATTGGGACGGCGGCGACCGGATCCTTAACGTCGTGTGGGACAACGGAAACGGTTCGGCTGGCGAGGCGCTGCAGCGCCTTGTGGGCTCGCTGCCCGGCAAGCATACCGTCCTGAACGGCACGATTGACGGGCGTTTCCCGGCCCATCACCCCGATCCCACCGTCGCCCGCAACCTCGAGCAGCTGATTGCCGAGGTGCGGTCCAGCGGCGCCGACCTGGGCATCGCATTCGACGGCGATGCCGACCGTATCGGTGCCGTGGACGACCAGGGGCGAATACTCGCCGGCGACCAATTGCTGGTGATCCTGGCGCGCGACGTGTTGCGCGCGCATCGGGGGGCGACGATCATCGCCGATGTGAAGGCGAGTCAGGTCCTGTTTGACGAGATCAGGCTGGCAGGAGGCGAGCCGCTGATGTGGCGCACCGGGCATAGCCTGATAAAGGCGAAGATGGCCGAGTTGGGCGCGCCGCTCGCCGGCGAGATGTCGGGCCACGTCTTCTTCGCCGACAAGTGGTACGGCTTCGACGATGCGCTTTACGCGGCGGTGCGTCTGCTCAGCATCGTGGCCCGCATGGATGGATCGCTATCGGCCGTGCGCGATGCGTTGCCGCACGTGTTCAACACGCCCGAGCTGCGATTCGACTGCGACGACACGCGCAAGTTTGCAGTGATCGACGAGGTGGCGGCGCGGCTCCGGCAGGCAGGTGCGACTGTTTCCGACATCGACGGCGTGCGCGTGTCCACACCGGAGGGCTGGTGGCTGTTGCGGGCCTCGAACACACAGGCTGTCCTGGTGGCACGGGTGGAAGCGCGCAGCGAAGACGGGCTCGAGCGGTTGAAGGCGGCGTTGGTGGAGCAGCTTGCCGCAAGCAAGTTGGCGGCCCCCGATTTTTCCGGCGAGCACGGCGGTCACTGATGTCGGCGGTCAGCGACTTAGGGGATTGCGTAAATTAGCGGTTCTCCTTGAAAAAGGACCCGAGAAACTTTTTCATGGGGCGTACTGACGACGCATCCCGCGGTGGCACGAACAAAGTCTTTCTGCTTTTCAAAGAGCAGGCCTAACTTTCAGGACCGTCAGTCGCCGCAGCCGAGATCCGCGCTGTCAACAACGGCCTTGGCACCCAATACTGCATTTTCCTCCCCCGTGGTGGTTACGCGGAGCACGAAGCCCCGGCCGGTGTACTCGAACCGGCACGGCGTGCCCGCGCCCAGTGAGCACGATCGCAGCTCGGTGTAGCCGCGATCGTGGAAAACCACTTGGTTGCCGGACAGTTCGGAAAAAGGCGAGCCACGGCCGGGAACCCAGCCCGACCCGATCAGCGCCGTTCGCGCCTGATCGTAAGAGAGGCCCTTGATGACCGGCACAGCGGGAGCGGAGGCTATGTTGCAGGATGGCGCCGCCCCAGCTTGCGCCGACAGCGCCGCAAACAAACAGGCCAGAGAAGCGCATATCTTCATTGCGGATACGAGAGCACAGCTTGGCATAGCTTGACGACCTCAAAAATACCCGTCTGCGGCTCGAGATCCACGGTCTGAGAGCCGATGCTATGGCTCAACCGTCAGCCGCAGCGGGCCGTGCAGCGTGATCACAAGGCCAAGCTGGCGGGCAACCAGGCAGGTGACCGCCAACCCGACGTCGCGCGTGTGCGCGCAGGCCGCCCGCAGCGCCGTTCGGTCGGCCAGGCACGCGGCCAGCCCTGCAGGCCAGCCGGCACGCGGGCCGGCAATCTCCACCAGCATGGTCCTGTTGTCTCCTGCCAGAGAGATGCTGCCTCCGCGCGGCAGGGATCCGGCCGCCAGCAAGAGGAGGTTCGCGGCGAGCCGCCCCGGCGCCTCGGCCAGTCCGGGCGCAAGGCCAGACAGATCGATCGCCAGGCGTTCTGCCCCCGGCAGGCCGGCAGTCAAGCCCTGCAGATTGCAACCATCGGGATTGGCGCCCCACGCGGCACGCAACAGCCGCAGCCTGGCCGATACCTCGCGTGCGCACTCTACGGCAAGCGCCAGGGCGTCGCCGTCCTGCCCCTCAGCCGCCAGTTCCAGCGTTCCGGCCAGCGCACCCACTGTGCCGGCCAAATCATGGCACAGTCGCGCGCAGAGCGTCAGGGCCAGCGACAGCTCGTCCTGGCTGTCATCCGAGCGCGGCATCGAACCCGGGTCGGCCTGCATTCGTTCCCTCCTCACCTCACCCGTCATGTTGGCCAATATGCCTGGAGCACGCCGTGTCCTTTGGTTCCGCCTATGAGCCGGGGCAGTTCGTTCGTCATCCCGCCCGGCCGGAATGGGGGCTCGGTCAGGTGCAGTCGGTGGCGGGCCCGCGCGTGACGGTCAATTTCCTGCACGCCGGTAAGATATTGATCAACACCGCAGTGGTGGCGCTGCTGATCGAGGTCGATCCGGGTGCCTTTTAGGCGGAACCGGGCTGGATGCGGCGCGTAGCCACGGGGGACGGCGTTGCCGCCAGAACAGGGGTGCTTCATGGGACTGCTCGATCAGGTTCTCGGCGGGTTAATGGGCGGCGGCTCCCCCATGCAATCGATCCTAATGGGTTTGCTGGGCGGCGGGCAGCAGGGTAGCGGGATGCAGTCATCGCCAACGGGCGGCGGGCTTCAAGGATTGCTATCCTCGTTCCAGCAGGCCGGACTGGGCCACATCGCGCAATCCTGGGTCGGCAACGGGCCAAATCAGCCGGTGTCGCCGGACCAGTTGCAGTCGGTGTTTGGCCAGCATCGCGTCCAAAGCATGGCAAGCCAAGCCGGCATGGCGCCGCAAGATTTCCTCTCGCAGTTGAGCCAGCATCTGCCGGCAGCGGTTGATGGGATGACTCCCAACGGCACCGTGCCGAACGAGGCTACGGTCAGCGTCTGATGCGAAACGGTGTGCGGATCTGGGCGGCCTGGCTCGCGGTGGCTTCGATGCTGCCCGTCGTTGCCCGTGCGGATAACCCGATGGGCTACCGGGTGGTGACATCCCAAGAGGCAGCAGGCCTGCCGCGCAACGGCGGCAGCCTGGGGCTGGAGCTGCAACGGGCCGAGATGATCAACGACGCCGGAATCGCGTTCGAGATCATGCGCGTGGTGCGCGTGCGGGAGCGTTCGCCTGGCGCGCGTGCAGGGTTCAGGGCTGGCGACGAGCTGATCTCCATCAACGGTCGCGTATTCCCGAGCCTCGCGGTGTTTGCCGCCTATGTCGGCTCGTTGTCGCCCGGGCAGCCGGCCAGTGTGGACTATATTCCAGCCGGCGGCGGCCCTGCTCAGGCGCAGCGGGTGCAGGTGGTTCCCGGCGGCCTTGCCGCGCAGGGCATGTCGGCCAAGGAGAAGGTCGCTATCGGGGTCGGGGCGGCCGCGTTGTTCGGATGCTACGAGTTGGGATGCTTTTCGCACCGGCAGCCGACGCCTGCCCAGCAGCCTCTTCCAGCCGCGCGCTACTAGCCTCTCTGTCGTCCGTGTAGCCGCTTGCCCTTGACCGGGTGCCCGACAGCCGCGATCTCCTGGGTAGCATGTCCGCTTTGATCGACCCTTTTGCCCGCCCGATCACCTACCTGCGCGTGTCGGTAACGGACAGGTGCGACCTCCGCTGCGTGTATTGCATGTCCGAGGACATGAATTTCCTGCCCAAGGCGGAGATCCTCTCTCTAGAGGAGCTGGACCGGCTGTGCGGCGCTTTCGTAGAGGCCGGCGTTACCCGTCTGCGCATCACCGGTGGCGAGCCGCTGGTGCGGCGCGGCGTGATGGGGCTGTTTACGAGTCTTGGCGCGCGGCTAGGCCGTGGGCTGGACGAGCTGACACTGACCACCAACGGAACCCAGCTCGCGCGACATGCCGAAGCGCTGGCCGGTGCCGGCGTAAAGCGGGTCAACGTCAGCCTCGATACGCTGGATCCGAAGCGTTTCACGCGCCTAACTCGCTGGGGCCGTCTGGACCGTGTGCTAGCCGGCATTTTTGCCGCGCGCGACGCGGGGCTGCACGTCAAGATCAACGCCGTGGCGTTGCAGGGCGAGAACGAGGACGAGCTGGATGACATGCTCGCCTGGTGCGGCCGGTACGGGTTCGATCTGTGCCTGATCGAGACGATGCCGATGGGGGAGACCGGCGCGTTGCGTGCCGATCAGTACCTGCCGCTATCGCTGGTGCGCGCCCGCCTGCGACGACGCTGGACGCTAGACGAGACCGAGTATCGCACAGGCGGGCCCGCCCGCTACGTAACAGTGCGCGAGACCGGACGGCGGCTCGGCTTCATCACGCCGATGACCCATAATTTCTGCGAAGACTGCAACCGGGTTCGCCTGACGGTGACCGGCACGCTGTACATGTGCCTCGGCCAGGACGATGCGGCCGACCTGCGGGCGCCGTTGCGCCGTGGCCACGATGTGCAGGCTGCGATTGCCGAGGCGATCAGTCGCAAACCGAAGGGCCATGATTTCGTGATCGACCGCCGGCAGCCGGCCGCCTCCGTCGTTCGTCACATGAGTGTGACCGGCGGTTAGGCACTCGGCGCTTCACCTTTCCATGATCAGCAGGGTCGAGGTGGCGGAGGCGTACAGCTTGCCGGCGGCGTCGGTCAGGGTGGCATCGGTGAACGCAGCACGCCGACCCAGGCTGATCACCCGGCCTATACCGCGCATGATGCCGGTCTCGACCGTTATCGCCTTGTGATAGGCCACCTTAAGCTCCAGCGTGGTGTAGGCCTGGTTGGGCGACAGCCTCGTGTGGGTAGCGCAGCCGCAGCAGGAATCGAGGATCGTGGCAGCAAAGCCGCCATGAACGGTGCCGATCGGATTATAGACGCTCAGGCTGGGCATCGCCTCAAAGGCGACGTGCCCCTCCTCGGCTTCGATGATCCGAAATCCCAGCGTCTGTCCAATTGGCACGTTGTCCGCGCCCCCGATCAGCGCGCGAAGCTGTTGCAGGCCGGTCAGCCCGGCCGGTAGAGCAGCGGTCATATCCATTACGGCGCTTCCCGAAACAACCTAGTTGGCCTTGACTTTCATACCAGCGTTGAGGTCAACCGGCAGGTTGAGGATCACTCGGTCGCCGTCCTTCAACCCGGCGCGCACCTGAACCTGGGCACCGTCGTCCTCCGCCACGTCCAAATGCCGTATCGCGATCTTGCCATCCTCCACCACGGCAGCACTCAGCCCGTCCTTGTTGAAGATCACAGCCTGGCTGGGCAACGACACAACGGGCTCAATGCGCGGCACCTGAAGGTGCACGATGCCGTACAGCCCGGCCGAAAGCGCGTGGTCGCGATTATCGACATCAACCTCGGCCAGCAAGGTGCGCGTGTCGGTGGCCAGGGCTGCCGCGTTGCGCGACACGCGCCCGTGAAACGTTCGCCCCGGCAACTGCGGCACAGTTATCGTGGCGTCCTGACCGTCCTTCAGGCCAAAGAAATATTCCTGGGGCACATACACTTGGACGCGTAGCACGGCGGTGCGCGCGATCGAGAACAGCGACGTGCCGCTTGCCGCGTCTGCGGTAACCAAGTTACCGACGTCGATCTGCCGCGCCGTGATCACGCCGTCGAAGGGGGCGACCACACGCTCGAAGCCGGTCAGTTCCACCAGGCGGTTCACCTGCGCCACCTGGGCCGCCAGGTTGGCTTGCGCTACGCCGACGCCGGCACTCTGGGTCGAGAACGTGGTGCGATCCTGGTCGCCCTGCTGCCGGCTGTCCCAGCCCTCGCTGACCAGACGCGAGGTCCGTTGGTTGGTAACCTTGGCCAGGCCGCGCGAAGCGACGGCCTGTTGCAGCGAGGCTTCCATCTGCACGAGTTGCGCCTTGGCCTGGGTCAATTGCTGGTCCAGGTCGGGCGCGGCTATGATCGCCAGCACGTCGCCCACATGCACGTGGCTGCCGATATCGACGTTTCGCTTGGCAATGTAGCCGGTGGCGCGCGCGTAGAGCGTCGCGGCGTCGAATGCCTCCATCGTGCCCGGCAGATCGACCACTTCAGGGTGGTCGTTGGCCTTCACCACCTGCGTTCGAACGGTAGGAACCGCGTCCTTCCGGACCTGGAGCGCCTTGTGGGCCGCAGTTTTCTGCGCCATGTGCGCCCACGTTCCCCAGGCTACCATGGCGATGACAAGGATCGCGGCGCCCAGGGCGATCAGGCGGGCAATGCGGCCGCGGCGCCGGTCGGCCTCAGGATCGGCTTTGGAATCCGGCGTTGCCTGCGCCTTGTCGTCGGCCGTGCGCGTCGTGTCGCCGGCTTTGTGCTGGTCGGCCGGACGGCTGCTTTCCGCGGGTTCGGCCTCGATTGCGGGACGGTTCATCTGGTTCATGGGCTAGGCTCCCTGCTGCGTTAGGCCGCGCGGTTCAGCACGCCGGTCGGGCTCCCGCTCACTCATCTTACCATCCTTCATATCGCTCTTCTGGGGCACGCGCTCGAAGATGCCGAACACCGAGTAAAGGTAAGGAACGAACAGGAGCGTCGTTAGCGTGCCGACGAGCACGCCGCCGATCACCGCGCGTGCGAGCACGGCGTTCTGCTCCTCGCCGGCGCCGCCGATCGCCATTGGCACCATGCCGACCATCATGGCGGCCGCTGTCATCAGGACGGGACGCAAGCGCGTGGTACCCGCCGACAAAGCCGCGTCCAAGGCGCTCATGCCTTCCTCGCGCTGCTCGCGCGCGAAGGTGACGAGCAGGATGGAGTTGGCCGAAGCCACGCCGACCGACATGATGGCCCCCATCAGCGACGGCACCGACAGCGTCGTACCCGTGACGAACAGCAGCAGCAGGATGCCTGAGCCGGCACCCGGCAAGGCCAGGATCACGGCCAGCGGATCGAGGAAGCTCTGGTAGTTCACCACCATCAACAAGTAGACGAACACGGCTGCGAATAGCAGCCCGATCGTCAGGTTGGTGAACGCGTCGTCCATGCTGCTGATCTGGCCGCGCACGTTGATGGTGTCGCCGGCCTTCAAGTGGTGGCGCTCGTCGGCCACCACCTTGTTGATGGCGGTCTCGGCCGAGCCGAGGTCTGTGCTCTGCACGCTCGCATATATGTCGTAAACCGGCTGGATGTTGCTCTGGTTGTAGACAGACTGCACCGATTGGCGCCGTCCGGCGGCGACGTTGCCGAACAGGTCGGGAATGGTGGCGCCTCCGGTGCCTTGGCTGCCGGCAATGGGGATGTTGTCCAGGTCGGCCTTGTCGTGCAGCCGGTACTCGGGCGTCTGCACGGCCATGTAGTATGGGATGCCATTCTTCGGGTCGGTCCAAAAGTTAGGCGACACCTGCTCGGACGAGCTGAGGCTGATGTTCAGGCTGGTGGCCACCTGGTTGACCGTCAGTCCCAATTCCTGGGCGCGCGTACGGTCGATCGTGTAGAACATCTCCGGCGCGTCCAGCTCTTGCTGCACGTGCGCATCGACAATGCCGGGAACGGCAGCAATCCGTCTGGCGATGTTCTTGGCTATGACTTGGTTGTCGGCACGGTCCTTGCCCTGCACCTGGACATCGATCTGCGACGGCACACCAAAATTGAGGATCTGCGTCACCAGGTCGGCGGGCTGGAAGTAGAATTGTACTTCCGGGAAGGTAGAGGGCAGTTCGTCGCGCAGCTGGCGGGTGTAGGCGGCCGTCGTGCCGTGGCGGTTCTCGGACAACTGGATCTGAATGATGCCGTCGTTCACGCCGATCGTTGTGCCATCGGTGAAGGCCAGGTTGTACGTCCGCTGCGGCAGGCCGATGTTGTCCAGCATCAGCTTGATGTCGCCGCCAGGTATCTGGGCGCGGATATTGTCTTCCACCGCCTGGAAAACCTTCTCCGTAGCCTCGATCCGGGTCCGCGCCGGTGCGCGTACATGCAGCTGGATCAGCCCGGCATCCACTTGTGGGAAGAAGTCGCTGCCGACGAACAGGCTGAGCACGCCGGCCATGGCCACGACGCTGAGTGCCACCAGCGGCGTGATGACGCGGCGTGCCAGAATGGCGCCCAGCAGCCAGCCGTAGAAGTTGCGGAACGCGTCGAAGCGCCGGTTGAAGCCCTCGTGGAAGCGGCCGAACCAGTTCCTGGGCTTGCCACCCGCGTCATGACCCCCGGCGTATTCCGACCGCAGCATCAGTCGGATCACGATCGGCGTCAGCGTGCGGGATATCCCGTAGGAGGCCAGCATGGCGAAGACCACAGCCTCGGCCAGCGGCGTGAAGAGGTATTTCGCGGCGCCCTGCAGGAAGAACACGCTGACGAACACCACGCAGATCGCAAGCGTGGAGATCAGCGTCGGTATAGCAATGCCGGCGGCCCCCTCCAGCACCGCCTCCTCGAAGTCGCCGCCTTCGTCCAGCAAGCGATGGGTGTTCTCGATCGTCACCGTGGAGTCGTCCACCAGGATGCCGACCGCCAAGGCCAGGCCGCCCAGCGTCATCGTGTTGATCGTCTCGCCAAGCGCGCCCAGCACGGCGACCGAGGTCAGGATGGAGAGCGGGATCGAGACCATGACAACCACGGTGGAGCGCCAGGAGCCCAGGAAGACCAGGATCATCAGCGCGGTCAGCCCGGCGGCGATCGCACCCTCGCGCAACACCGAGTCGATGGCGTTCGACACGAAGACCGACTGGTCGAACAGCAGCTCGATCTTCATGCCGGGCGGGGCGGCCTTCTGGATGGTCGGCAGGGCGGCTTTGACGCGGTTGACGACGTCGAGCGTGGACGCATCGCCGTTCTTGATGATGGTCAGCAGTACGGAGCGTTTGCCCTCGGTGCGCACCACGTTCTGCTGCACCGCCCAGCCGTCGCGCACATGGGCCACGTCGCGCAGGTAGACTGTGGTTGGTCCGACCTGCTTGATCGGCACGTTGTTCAGCGCCTCGATGGACTGGGCCGAGGCGTTCACGCGTATGATGAACTGCTTGTCGCCCATCTTGGCATCGCCCGACGGCAAGGTCAGGCTTTGCGCGTTCACCGCGGTGACCACGTCGTTGGCGGTCAAGCCCTGGGCGCGCAACGCGTCCGGATCGAGATCGACCATGATCTGCCGGTATTTGCCGCCATAGGGTGTCGGCAGCGTGATACCCTGTATGGGCGCCAGCTGCTGTCGCATCTGGTAGATGCCGTAATCGTAGAGTTGCTGTTCGTTCAGCGTGTCCGAGCTCAAGCTGATCTGCAGGACCGGCACGGACGAGGCGTTGTACTGCACGATCACCGGCGGCTGTATCCCGGTCGGCATCAGCGCCCGAATGGAGTTCGATGCAGAAACGATCTGGGCGATGGCCAGATCGACGTTGACGTTCGGCTGGAAGTAGATCCGCTCGACCGAGATGCCGGACAACGTCTGGCTGTCGATCGTCTTGATGTCGTTGACCGAGGAGCTGATCGAGTATTCGCTGTAGGTGGTAACCCGCTGCTCCATCTCCTCCGGTGTGAGCCCGGTATACTGCCATATGATCGAAACGACGGGGATGTTGATGGCGGGAAAGATGTCCTTGGGCGTGACCAGGATGCTGCTGCTCCCCAGGAACAGCATCAAAATAGCCATCACGTAAAAGGTATGCGGGTATTTCAGTGCGAATTTGACGATACCCATCGAAGGCCTGTTCTCAATGCGTTGGAAACGATAACGTAGCTTAGTTTTTGCTGGTTTTAAGGCCATGCTGCGCTGCACCGGCCTGACCTGGAGATCAACTACTCGGGGGCTGGGCGGTTGCGGCTTACTCGGCCGCCAAGCTGTGTATGCCGGCCTTTGCGGGGCATTAAAGAGCAGCAACCCAGGGTGGATACGCTTTCCTTCGGGCCGGGGCCGGGGTAACGGCTTCGCGACTGGAGGGTGCTTGTTCGGCGAGTTTTTCGATTGGTGGGGACGTCAGTTGCTGGAGCTGGTGCCCGCCCGGTGGCGCAGCCGGGCGGCGGGCACCGACGCATTGATCGCCGATGCCAGTCAGGCGGGGCTGCTGACCCTGTGGCGGCGCCGGCGGGGCGCCGAGCAGCGTATGGCACAGATCAGGCTCGACGGGCCTGGCTCCCCGGCGTTGCGCGCGGCCCTGCAGGGCCGGCCGAGGGGCGAGCGGGTTCACCTGCGCCTCTCGTCAACGCAGGTTCTGGAACGCAGCGTGACCCTGCCGCTGGCTGCCGAACGCGAACTGGAGCGGGTGCTGGGCTACGAGATGGAGCGGCTGACGCCGTTCACAGTGGACGAGGTGTTCTGGGGCTACACGGTGCAGGACCGCGACCGCGCCCGGGCCCGGCTACTGCTGCGGCTCACCATGGTGCCCCGCGCCGCGGTAGCTGGGCTGATCGACCTGATGGCCGCCGAGGGCGGCCGGCCCAGCCTGCTGGAGACGACGGCTGCCGGCGGCGCTCGCACGATGCGGCTGGCGCACCAGGACCCAGCGGCGCGTCGCGGCCTGCTGTCGCAGCGCAGCCTGGCCTGGGCGTGCGGCGCCTTGGCCATTTTCGTGATCGCCTCGCCTTTCCTGCGCCAATCGCTGGCGTTGGACCGGCTGCAGGACCGGCTCGAACTGATGGCCCCGCGCATCGCCCAGGTAGACGATCTGCGCCGGCGCATTTCGGGGGCGGGCGCGGGCGGCGATGCGGTGGCGGCCGAGACACGCCGGCTTGGCGACACGCTGGAAGCGTTGGCCGCCGTGACCGAAATCCTGCCCGACGACAGCTACCTGACCGAGTTCACCATGCGCGAGCGCAAGATGACGCTGTCCGGTCTGGGTGCCTCGGCGCCCAAGCTGATCAGCCTTCTCTCCGGCGACCCGCGCATTCGCGGCCCGGCGTTTACCGCGCCGGTCACCCGCAGCGAGACGAACCACCTCGACGTCTTCTCCATCCGCGCCGAGTTGGCACAGTGATAGTCGTCAATCGCCGGCCGCTCGGCGGCAGAAAGGCGCAGGGTTAGTGGCGACTGCTCTTCCGACGGGGCAGCGCGGGCAGGTGCTGGCGGCTGGGCTGGCGGTGCTGGCCTTGGTGGTCTTCTGGTTGGGTGTGGTCTCCCCCCTGCTCGCGTTCTACGGCGAGCGGGCGGACCGGCTGGACTCGATGCAGACGCGGGCAGCCCGCGAGGCGGCCCTGATCGAGGCGCTGCCCGCTTTGCGCCAGCAGGCGCAAAGCGCGGCACACGCGCCGGCACGCGCCGTGCTGGCGGGCAATACGGACGCGATCGCCGGGGCCACGCTGCAGGAACAGGTACAGAGCATGGCCGCTGCGGCCAATGCCCAGCTGACCAGCATAGAGACGCTGCCGGCCGAGCAGGTGGGCGCCTATCGCCGCATCGGCGTGCATGTCGAACTGAGCGCGCAGCTTGCCGTGGCCGTGGCCCTGTTGCGCGCGGTCGAGGAAGCGCAGCCCAGCATGTTGGTCGATGACATCAGGCTGACGGCGACCCCGGTAGGCCCGATGAACACGCAGCTGCCGCTGGATGCGGCGTTCACCGTCTATGCGTTCCGCATCGGCACCGCGAAGGACGATCAGCAATGATCGTGCCCGCTGCTCGATTGCTGGTGGGGCTGGCGGCGACACTGGCCGTGCTGCTGGCACTGGAGTGGGCATTGCCGGGGCGGGCGGCGCCGGAAGGGGTCGTGCCGCTCGCGCGCTTGAAGGCCGCGTTGGCCGGCACGCTGACCGAGCCGCAGGCGGCCGCGCTGCCGGCACGGCAAGCGGTCGTCTGGGCCGGTGCCGTGCTGGCGCGGCCCGTGTTCAGCATCAGCCGCCGCCCTCCGCGCGTCACCGTGAAAGGCCCTGCCGAAGTGGCGGCGGGACAGGCGCGGCTCTCCGGCATCATGATCACCCGGTCGGGCCGGCGGGCGATCTTTGCGCCGGAAGGCGGCGGGCACGCGCTGGTGCTGCCCGAAGGCGCCAGCGTGAACCAATCGACCATACGCAGCATCCTGCCCGACCGTGTGGTGCTGGCCGGAGGCGCGGTGCTCCGCCCATCCTACGACCGCAATCGCCCGACGGCCACGACGCCGTCCAGCTTTCAGCCGGTGGTGCCGGCCTTCAACCCCGTTTTCCCGAACACCAATTTTCCCGGCACCGGCGGCGTATTCGGCAACAATCCCAACTTCGGCGCACCCGGCTTCGTTCAACCCCAGGTGCAGCCGCGGGTGATACAGCCGGAGCCGGGCGACAATGATGACGTGGTACAGCGGCCGGTCGTGCCGCCAATCTTTCGAGGGACAACGATCCCTCCACGGAGAGAGTGATGACGCCACCTGACCGCCGCGAAACCGCATCGGCGGCCCGGCCGCGCCGTTTGGCCGCTTGGCTGGTCGCCTGCTCTGCGCTGGCCGGGTGCGCGCAGCAAGCCCAGCCGCGTCTGCTGCCGCCCTTGCCGCCCTTGGGTGCGGTCACCGGCCAGGCGACGCCGCGGATCAACGGTAGCGTCGCCGGCAGCCCAGGCTTGCCACAGGTTGCCGTCAGCAACGGGCCCGGCATCGTCGTCTCGGCCAGCGGCGCGGGCGGCGGCGGCGGCGCGGGCAGCGTGACGCTGGATTTCGCCGACACCGACATACGCGAGGTGGTGGCGCAGATCCTGGGCAACACGCTGCACGTGAACTACGCCATCGACCCCTCCGTGCACGGCACGGCCACGCTGCGCACCGTCACCCCGCTTACCGAGCGCCAACTGGTGCCGGTACTGCAATCGCTGCTGGCCCAGAACGGGGCCACTCTGGTTGTCAACGCCGGGGTGTATCGCGTGCTGCCGACGGCGGCGGCCGGCGGGGTGGCCGGTGCCGCTGGCACGGCCGGCGGCATGATGGTGCCGTTGCGCTACGCCGCGGCCGAGGACCTGGCCAAGGTGCTGCAGCCCTACGCCCAGGGGGGCGCGCGCGTGGTCGCCGTGCCCAGCGCCAACGCGCTGGTGATCGCCGGCGAGCCGGCGCAGCGCGACGCGCTGGTGGAACTGGTGCGCGCCTTCGACATCGACGCGCTGGCCGGCCAATCCTATGCGCTCTTCCCCGTTCCCAACGGGGCGGCCGAGGATTTTGCCGGCGCACTGAACCAGGCGTTCCGCAGCCAGCAGGGCGGCCAGCTCGCCAGCCAGGTGAAGGTGGTGCCGCTGGCGCGCGTGGATGCCGTGCTGGTGGTGACAAGCCAGCCGCGCTACCTCAACGATGCGCGCCGCGTTTACGCGGTGGTGGAGCGCGGCATGCGCCAGACGATGCGTACGTGGCACGTCTACTACATCCAGAACAGCACGGCCAACGACACCGCCTATATTCTTCAGGAAGCCTTTACGCCCGACAACGTCACCGCACAGCCGACCGCACATGGCCAGGGCCAGCAGACCGGCCCGCAGGCGGGCCTGGTCAGCACCACCAGCAGCGAGACCGGCGCCGGCGGCGGCAGCACCGGTTCTGCGCTGGGCGGCAGCACCGGGGGCATCGGCGGCGGTCAGACCAGCACCGGCGGGCTGGGCAGCAGCCTGTCGGGCGGGTCCACCGGCGGCGCGACCACCGGATCCGGCGGTCAGGGAACGCCCTCACGCAGTGCCGGCGCCACCGGCGCCAATCCCTTGCTAGGGGGCTTGTCCAACAGCGGCGGCACCGGGGGGGCGAGCGCCAATGCCATGCGCATCATTCCAAACCCGGAGAACAATGCGATCCTGGTCTATGCCACCGGCGAGGAGGAAGCGACGGTAGAGGCCATGCTTCACAAGATCGACATCCTGCCACTGCAGGTGCGCATCGACGTCATCATCGCCGAAGTCGATCTGAACGACACGTTGCAATACGGCACACAGTTCTATTTCACCCACCACGCACTTTCCGGCGCTTTGGGACAGGCGGCTGCAATCGTCACCGGCCATAACACGGGTACCGCCAACGGGTCGAATGGTGGGTTCTCGTTCGGGGTCAATTTCGGCGGCGGCGACGTGGTGCTGCAGGCGTTGCAAGGGATCACCACCGTGAAGGTGCTGTCCTCGCCGGAGCTCCTGGTGCTCGATAACGAATCGGCATCGCTACAGGTGGGCAACCTGGTCCCGTACCTGAGCGCGCAGCAGACGAGCGCGCTGGTTGGATCGGCCTCGATCACCAACTCGATCAATTATCAGAAGACCGGCGTCATTACCCAGGTCACGCCCCGGGTGAACAGCGGCGGGCTCGTCACCCTCGACATCAGCCAGGAGGTGTCGGGGATCGCGGCAGGCAGCGGCAGCTTGAACAGCAGCACCGGCTCGGCGATCAACTCCCCAACGTTCACTGATCGGGCAGTGCAGAGCCGGGTGGTCGCCCAGGACGGCCAGACCGTCGGCTTGGCCGGACTGATCACCGACAACTATCAGCAGGGCAACACCGGCATCCCGTTCCTGAAAGACATCCCGATCCTAAACCTTTTTACCGGCACCCAGATCAACAACCGCACCCGCACCGAACTGCTGGTGTTGCTGACGCCGCATGTGCTGCACGACCAGCGCGACGCGCGATCGCTGACCGAGGAT
>CAXUHU010000002.1:0-56936 GCA_964250925.1 uncultured Acetobacteraceae bacterium | reverse complement strand
GCAACTGCCGCGGGCCGCCTTTGTCCCCTATGATCTTCAGACGCTGCCGCGCGGCGGTTCGGAGGATCCCAACGAACGCGTCCGGCGGCGTATCGGCATCGGGCCATAGTATCCGTCTCGTCGGACGCTCCGAATGTGCTTCCACAAACCCCTGCTTAGCCGGTAGCATCGCCTTACGCAGCCGGAAGCCGAGCCATGACCATCGTTCGTTTTGCCCAGCGCGCCGCCAAAGCGATGCTGCCGCCGTTGCTGTTCCTGTCGCTCGCCGGCTATTTCGGCTGGAACGCGATGCGCGGCGAGCACGGCTTGCGCGCCTATGCCATGCGGCAACACCAGCTGGTGACCGCCAGGGCCGAGCAGAAAGCGGCCGAGGAGGAGCGCAATGCTTGGGAGGTGCGGGTAGCCGGCCTACGCGCCAACCATATCGACCCCGACACGCTGGACGAACGCGCCCGCGCCATGCTGAATCTCGCCGACCCGAACGATGTGGTAGTGCCCTACGGTCAAGCCAATAAGCTGTTCTGATCGGCCGCCGGCATAGCTGCCTGGCTTCTCCACTCTTGTTGGGCGCCGCCTCTCGGCTAAGGTCTTGCACCTAAGTCCTAGGTGGAGACAGACATGGCCGATGCCGAGCCAGCCCGTGCGGGCAGCGCCCCTGGGATGGACGCCGATCAGTGGCGCCAGGCTTGGGAGACGATGCTGCGCATACGCCGGTTTGAGGAGAAGGCGGGCCAGCTTTACGGCATGGGGCTGATCGGCGGCTTCTGTCACCTGTATATCGGGCAGGAAGCGGTCGTTGTGGGCGTGCAGATGGCACTCTGCCCCGGCGATCAGGTGATCACGTCCTATCGCGACCACGGCCACATGCTGGCCACCGGCATGGAGCCGCGCGGGATGATGGCTGAGCTGACGGGGAGGGCCACCGGCTACAGCCACGGCAAGGGCGGCTCGATGCATATGTTCAGCCGGGAGAAGAACTTCTTCGGCGGGCACGGCATTGTCGGCGCTCAGGTGAGCATCGGCACCGGACTGGCATTCAGCAACGCCTATCGCGGCAATACGAACGTGGCGGTCGCCTATATGGGCGAGGGTGCATCCAACCAGGGCCAGGTGTTCGAGAGTTTTAATCTTGCCGCGCTGCAAAAACTGCCCTGCGTGTATGTGATCGAGAACAACCGCTACGGCATGGGCACCAGCGTGGAGCGCGCCTCGGCCTCGCGCGACCTGTCGCAGAACGGCGCGCCCTGGGGCATTCCGGGCGTGCAGGTGGACGGGATGGACGTGGCCGCGGTGCACGAGGCGGCGCGCACGGCCGTGGCGCATTGCCGCGCCGGGCAGGGGCCGTACCTGCTGGAGATGAAGACGTATCGTTTCCGCGGCCACTCGATGTCGGACCCCGCCAAATACCGCACGCGCGACGAGGTGCAGGACATGCGGGATCATCACGACCCGGTCGCCTCCGCCCGCGCGCGGCTGCTGCAACTGGGTGTGGCAGAGGCGGTGCTGAAGCAGGCCGAGGACGAGACCCGGGTGCAGATGCAGGATGCCGCCGACTTCGCCCAGGCCAGCCCCGAGCCGGACCCGGCCGAGCTGTGGACCGACATCCTGCTGGGGGCCGCATGACGCAGGTGCTGATGCCGGCGCTGTCGCCCACGATGACGGAGGGCAAGCTGGCGCGCTGGTTGAAGAAGATCGGCGACCCGGTGCATGCCGGCGACGTGATCGCCGAGATCGAGACCGACAAGGCGACGATGGAGGTAGAGGCCACCGACGAGGGGCGGCTGTCGGAGATACTGGTAGGCGAGGGCACCGACGGCGTGGCGGTGAACACGCCGATCGCCGTGCTGGCCGGCGAGGATGGCGCCGCCATGCCGGAGCGTTCGGCGCCCGCCATGCCGAGGGTTGCGGCCGAGGGGGAAGGCGAGCGGGAGATCGCCGACCGCGCGGCGCTGGCCCGCGCGCCGGCCAGCGTGGCGATGCCTGCGCCGGAACGCCAATGGGGCGCCACCCGTGCCGTGACGGTGCGGGAGGCGCTGCGCGACGCGATGGCCGCCGAGATGGCGGCCGATGCCGATGTGTTCCTGATGGGCGAGGAGGTAGCGCAATATCAGGGTGCGTACAAGATCAGCCAGGGACTGCTGGAGCGATTCGGAGCGCGCCGCGTGGTCGATATGCCGATCACCGAACACGGCTTCACCGGCATGGCGGTGGGTGCCGCGATGAACGGGCTGCGGCCGATCGTGGAGTTCATGACGTTCAATTTCGCGATGCAGGCGATCGATCAGATCATCAACTCGGCCGCCAAGACGCTGTACATGTCGGGCGGGCAGATGGGCTGCCCGATCGTGTTCCGTGGGCCGAATGGGGCCGCGTCACGCGTGGCAGCCCAGCACAGCCAGGATTACGCGAGCTGGTATGCGCATTGCCCCGGGTTGAAGGTGATCGCACCGTATTCGGCGGCCGACGCCAAGGGGTTGCTGCGGGCGGCGATACGCGACCCGAACCCGGTGGTGTTCCTGGAGAACGAGATACTCTACGGCCAGAGTTTCGAGACGCCCACGGCCGACGATTTCGTGCTGCCGATCGGCCGGGCGAAGATCGAGCGGGAAGGGCGGCACGTCACGATCGTCGCCTACTCCATCATGGTCGGCGTGGCGCTGCGTGCGGCCGATACGCTTGCCGAACAAGGTGTGCAGGCCGAGGTGATCAACCTGCGCACGCTGCGGCCGCTGGACATCGGCACCGTGGTGGAGAGCGTGAAGCGCACCAGCCGGCTGGTGACAGTGGAGGAGGGCTGGCCCTATGCGGGTATCGGCTCGGAGGTGGCGATGCAGGTGATCGAGCAGGCGTTCGACTGGCTGGATGCGCCGCCGGTGCGGGTGACCGGGCTGGACGTGCCGCTGCCCTACGCGGCGAATTTGGAAAAGCTGGCGTTGCCGCAGCCCGGTTGGGTGGTGGATGCCGTGCGCAAGATCGTCTAGGGGCGCGGAGATGGCCACCAACATTCTGATGCCCGCGCTGTCGCCCACGATGACGGAGGGAACGCTGGCTCGCTGGTTGAAAAAGGAGGGTGACGCCATTCGTGCCGGCGACGTGATCGCCGAGATCGAGACCGACAAGGCGACGATGGAGGTGGAAGCTGTCGATGAGGGCGTACTGGGGCGTATCCTGGTGCCGGACGGTACGCAGGGCGTGCGCGTGAACGATCCCATCGCGTTGCTGGATGGCGACGCAGCGGGTGGTGCACAAGGTTCCACCGTGCCACCGGCGCCGACACCTTCTCTACCCGTTCAGGCCGCAGGTGAGGTGGCGGCGCCGGTGCAGGGCGTGGAAACGGCGCCGCCTCGCGCCGTGGTGGCGACCGGCCATGCCGCTGGCAGCGATCATGGCGAGCGCGTGTTCGCTTCGCCGCTTGCGCGGCGCATGGCGCAGCAGGCGGGGATAACGCTCGCATCGTTGAAGGGCAGCGGCCCGAACGGCCGCATCGTGCGCGCCGACGTGGAAGCCGCACAGGACAGGCCGGCTGCGGCTGCACCGGTGGTTGCGCCGGCCGCCGACGCACCGGCACTGCCCGCCCCGTCGGCGTTTACCAAAGCTGCACCGCCGGTCGGGGTCGGCGCCGCCGGGCGGCTGGCGCCGCTCAGCAACGTCAAGCGCGTAACGGCGCGGCGTTTGACCGAGGCCAAGCAAACCATTCCGCATTTCTACGTCAGCATCGACATCGAGTTGGACGCGTTGCTCGCCTTGCGCGGCGAGCTGAACGCGCGCTCGCCTGAGAATGGGCCGGGAACGTTCAAGCTTTCGGTGAACGATTTGCTGATCAAGGCCTGCGCGGTCACGCTGCGCCGCGTGCCGGGCGTGAATGCCAGCTTCTTCGATGACGGCGTGTTCCACTACGACGACGTCGATATCTCGGTCGCCGTCTCCATCCCCGACGGGCTGATCACGCCCATCATCCGCCGCGCAGACCAGAAAGGCCTGGCCGCCATCAGCAACGAGGCGAAAAGCCTGTTCGAGCGCGCCCGTGCCGGCAAGCTGAAGCCGGACGAGTTTCAGGGCGGCGGCTTTTCGATCTCCAACATGGGCATGTACGGGGTGCGCGATTTTTCCGCCATCATCAACCCGCCGCAGGCCGCCATATTGGCCGTGGCCGCCGGCGAGAAGCGGCCGGTGGTGCGAGACGGGCAACTCGCCGTGGCCACCGTGATGACCTGCACGCTGTCCGTCGATCATCGCGTGATTGACGGCGCGTTGGCCGCACAGTTCGTCTCCACCCTGAAATCCCTGGTGCAAGATCCGCTCGGATTGCTGCTGTGAGCAGCGCGCGTGCTGACGACACCGCAGTGACCGGCAGCTTTAGCCTGCGCGACGCTCGGCCCGAGGATGCCGCCGACATCACCCGCCTGGTGCATGACCTCGCGGTGTTCGAGCGGATCGCGGACGAGGCGCTGGCCACGCCGGAGCAGTTTCACGAGCAGCTTTTCGGGGAGCCACCGAACGCATACGCGATGGTGGCCGAGATCGCCGGCCGCGTGGTGGGCGTGGCCATCTGGTTCTACAATTTCAGCACGTTCCAATGCCGCCCCGGACTGTACGTGGAAGACGTCTATGTGGAGCCGGAACATCGCGGTTTGGGCATTGGCCGCGCGTTCTTCCGCGGCATGGCGCAGCGTGCGCTTCGCCGGGGGTGCAGCCGCATGGAATGGTCGGTACTCGATTGGAACGAGACGGCGGTGAAATTCTATCGCTCGATGGGCGCCGTCGGAATGGAGGACTGGACCGTGCAGCGGCTATCGGCCGAGAAGGTCGCCTTGCTGGCACGGGAGTCCTGATTGGCGGGCCAGGAATTCGACCTTGTCGTCATCGGCGGCGGTCCGGGTGGGTACGTCGCGGCCATTCGTGCCGCACAGCTCGGCATGAAGGCGGCGGTGGTCGAGCGGGAGCATCTGGGCGGCATCTGCCTCAACTGGGGATGCATCCCCACTAAAACGTTGCTGCGCAGTTCGGAGATCAACCACCTGCTCGCCCATCTGGACGAGTTCGGCTTTGCGGCCGACAACATCCGCTTCGACCTGGGCCGCGTCGTCAAGCGTTCGCGCACCGTGGCGAAGCAGCTTGCATCCGGCGTTGGCCACCTGCTGAAGAAGAACAAGGTGAGCGTGTTCGATGGGCAGGGCCGGCTCGATGGTCCGCACACGGTCGCCGTTACGAAAGACGGCAGGCCGACACACACGCTCGGGGCACCGCACATCATCCTTGCCACCGGCGCCCGCGCCAGGCAACTGCCAGGCCTGGAGACCGACGGCAAACTCATCTGGTCATACCGGGAGGCGATGGTGCCGGCGGTGATGCCCAAGCGCCTGCTGGTGATCGGCTCCGGTGCGATCGGCATCGAGTTCGCCAGCTTCTTCCGCAACATGGGCGCCGAGGTGACAGTGGTCGAAATGCTGGACCGCATCCTGCCGGCCGAGGATGCGGAGATCAGCGCGTTCGCGCAAAACGCGTTCGAGAAGCAGGGCATGAAATTCCTGCTCGGCGCCAAGGTAGCAAGCGCATCGAAAGCCGATGACAACGTGGGCGTGCTGATCGAGACCAAGGTTGGGCCGCAGCAGATCACCGTGGATCGCGTAATTTCGGCCGCCGGCATCGTCGGCAATGTCGAGAATCTTGGGTTCGAGGGCACGAACGTCGTGGTCGAACGCACCCACGTCGTGATCGACGAATACTGCCGCACCGGCGAGCCCGGCGTGTATGCGATCGGCGACGTGGCCGGCGCCCCGTGGTTGGCGCACAAGGCGAGCCACGAGGGTGTGGTGTGCGTGGAGACGATAGCGGGCGTGCCGGACGTGCGCCCGATCGACTGGACCAACATCCCCGGCTGCACCTATTGCCGGCCGCAGATCGCCTCGGTCGGGCTGACGGAGGCACGCGCGCAGGCAGCCGGACATACGCTTCGCGTCGGCCGTTTTCCGTTCATCGGCAACGGCAAGGCCATTGCGATGGGCGAGCCGGAAGGCATGGTGAAGGTGATCTTCGACGCGAAGACGGGCGCGCTGCTGGGCGCGCACATGATCGGCGCCGAAGTGACCGAGATGATCCAGGGCTACGCCATCGCCCGCACGCTGGAGACAACCGAGGTGGAGCTGATGCACACGGTGTTTCCGCATCCTACCGTCAGCGAGACGATGCATGAGGCGGTGCTGGGTGCCTACGGGCGGGCCATCCATTTCTAGCTCGGTGGACAGCGACAAGGCCGCGATAGAGCCCGCGTTGCCGGCGTCGCCGGCCCGGACAGTTTCTATCCGGTCTGTGCAGCTTCTGCGTGCCGTGGCCGCGTTGTTCGTGGTGGCCTTTCACAGCACGGTGCTCTGGCACGATAAGTTCGACGCGCGCGTGGTGCCCTGGGCCAACGGCAATGCCGGCGTCGACCTCTTCTTCGTGATCAGCGGCTTCATCATGGTGCTGTCGTCCAGGCGCCTGGCCGGTTTGGCGGATGGCTGGAGCCGCTTCATCAAGCTGCGCCTGGTGCGGATCGTGCCGATGTACTGGCTGGTTACCGCGGCCAAGCTTGCCGCCATTGCCGCGGTTCCGGCCATGGCGCTGCACACGCGCCCGACCTCCTGGAACGTCGCGGCGTCGTTCCTGTTCGTGCCCTCGCGTGATGCTTTGGGCGCCGTGCGGCCGGTGCTGGACGTCGGCTGGACGTTGTCGTTCGAAATGCTGTTTTATGTGGCATTCGCAGCCGCGCTGCTGTTTCGGCGTGACCCCTTGGTTGTGGTTGGTCCGGCGATGGTGGTTTTGGCACTGGCGCATGGCGTAGCGCGGCCTGGCTGGCCGGCGGTGACGACGCTTGCCGACCCGATCGTGCTGGAGTTCGTATTCGGGCTGGTCATCGGCCGCCTGGTCGTCCGTACGGGACCGCTCGGGCCACGAGCACTCTGGCCGGCTTTGCTTATGGCCGGTCTTGCCGGCTTGGCGCTGGTGTCAACGGATGGGCCCTGGGAGCGGACGGCGATCTGGGGCGTGGCTGCGGCGTTCGCCCTGTATGGTGCCGTGCTCGGCGAATCATGGCTGGGCAGGCGCATACCGGAATTTGCCGTGCAGGTCGGCGAGGCTTCCTATTCGCTGTACTTGACCCACGGCTTCGTCCTGCCGGTTGTTGCTGTCCTGCTGGCGAGATCGAGGCTGCACGGTCCGCCATTGGGTGCAGTCCTGGTAGTGTCCTGCGTGGCACTGAGCACGCTGGCGGCGATGATCGCCTACCGTTTCATCGAAGTGCCGATCACCCAACGGCTTCGGCGTGTAATCCATGATCACGGCCGTACGGCCTTGGCATCGCCCGAGACAGCTATCTAGAATTACTGATAAGACGACCCTCGATGGGTGTATGAGGCCCAAAAGCAAAAGTCTTTTGCTTTTTTCTTCAGAAAAGAAGAACCTGACCTGCGCAAACCCCGCTGTGCCGCATTGCCGACAAGGTCGGGCTGCCGTTCCGCTTGGATAAGCGCCGGCCTGCCTCGTCGGTCAGCAAGCCGTGATGCGCGTAGCGCGGCACCGGCCAGCCCATCAGATGCTGGAGCAGCCGGTGCAGGTGTGTGGCAGGTTTCAGGTCGGCCGCACGGGTGACAAGCGTCACCCCCTGCGCCGCGTCGTCGTGCGTAACGCACAGATGATAGCTGGCTGGAACGTCGCGCCGTCCCAGCACCACGTCGCCGAAAGGTTCTGGCTGGGCCCGCAGCTCGCCCTCGTCCTCCTCGATGAACGTGAGGGGTGGGTGGCCGGCCAGAGCGCCGGCCATGTTGAGCCGCCAGGCGTGCGGGGCGCCTGCAGCCATGCGCCTGCCACGTTCGGCTTCGCCGAGCGAGCGGCAAGTGCCCGGGTAGACCGTCGCCCCATCCGGCCCGTGCGGGGCGTGTGCGGAGGCCGCGATCTCGGCGCGGCTGCAAAAGCAGGGATACAGCAAGCCGCGTGCCCGCAAATCGCTGAGGCAGGCCTGGTAGAGCGGCAGGCGGGCGGATTGCTCCAGCGCCGGTCCGTCCCAGTCGAGCCCCAGCCAGCGTAGATCAGCCAGGATGGCGGCCGTGTATTCCGGGCGGCAGCGTTCGGGATCGATGTCCTCGATGCGCAGCAGGAAACGCCCGCCGGCCTGCCTTGCCCGCTCCCAGGCGATATGTGCCGCGTAGGCATGCCCCCGATGAAGGTATCCGGTGGGCGAGGGCGCAAACCGGGTCACGACGGCTGCTGGGCGGGCGACGGTGTTTGCCATGCCCCTAGGCTGTCCTGTAGGCGCGATCTGTGACAAACCCATGAAGCCGGCTGCCCCGCCTTGCAGCACCGGGGCCCCTTTGCCATAAGGCAGGCGTTCTTGGCGGCGCATCAATCCTGCGACTCGTCCGCGGCGAGCCCTGGGCCTTGATGCACCTCCCTGGTGAGGAGCGCATTTTGCCGGACGGCGGCCTGCACTATCCAGCCTTGGTGTTGAACGCGGATTTTCGTCCGCTGTCGTATTTCCCACTCTCGGTCTGGTCCTGGCAGGACACGATCAAGGCAGTGTTCCTCGACCGGGTCAGCGTGTTGTCCGAATATGATTTCGAGGTGCATTCGCCCAGCCAAGCCCTTCGCCTGCCCAGCGTGATTGCGCTGAAAGACTATATCCCAAGTGCACGCAAACCGGCCTTCACCCGCTTCAACGTGTTCCTGCGGGACGCCTTCAGCTGCCAATACTGCGGCGAGCGCTTCCCCACGCACGATTTGACGTTTGATCACGTGATCCCGCGCAGCCGGGGTGGCCGCACCACCTGGGAGAACGTCGTGACCGCTTGCGCGTGCTGCAACCTGCGCAAGGGGAGCAAATTGCCCCGCGAGTGCCACATGCACCCCCGCCTGAAACCCTGCCAGCCCTCTACCTGGGAGCTGCAGGACAACGGCAGGGCTTTTCCACCCAACTATCTGCATGCGAGCTGGCGCGACTACCTGTACTGGGATTCCGAGTTGGAGAGCTGATGAGAGCGCGTTCAGGCTGACCGTAACGGTCTGAGGGCTCTCGATATGGGTCAGGACGAGCAATTTTACTTATGTCGACTGTCCCAGCTTGGGTGAGGCTGTTCTAGGGGCCAGCATCGCCAAGCTCGGCTCGCGGCAAAGCTCGGCAAGCGAACATTGCTCCAGCACCTGGGCTACGGCGTCGCGGGCGCGCCGCATCAGGTGGCGCACCCGGCAGTCTTCCACCGCCACGCAATCGGAGCAGGCGCTGAAGGCGGTGGCGCTGGCGCAGGGTGTCATCGCCAACGGTCCATCGATGGCGCGGATGACATCGGCGGCCGACACCGCCGAGGGCTGTGCCACAAGCCGATGCCCGCCTGCTGGACCACGGCGGCTTTCCACCAGACCCTGATCGCGCAGCTGGGTTAGGATCGCTTCCAGAAACTTTCGCGGTACATCCGCCGCCTCGGCCAACCCCCCGGCGCTGCTCCAGCCGTTAAGCGGTTTTCGCTCGGCCATTACTATACAGGCGCGAAGAGCATATTTTGCGCGGCTGGTCAGCAACGGCAGTTCCTGTCGGTTTGGTGCGTGGCAGAGTTTGCCCCGGCGCTGCATGCGTTGCCGAGGCCAATTAGCCAAGATTGCATAGTGTCCATCTATGAATCAATTAGGGCCGGTGTTAGAACTTCACCGGATACGTGCGCGTATCGGCTTGAGTATTCCTCAGCCCAGGTTGGCAGACGGAGCACACGATGAGCACGCCATTGCTGGACCTGCAGGTTTCGCCTGTGGACAAGCGGCCTTCCTTGCCATACCACGAGCACCTGTCCCTTCCTTTGTTTCAAGAGCAACCTGTGGAGACGGTTCCGCATAGTGGCAAGCGCCCGATTGCTGTAATCGGCGCTGGCTTTTCCGGGACGATTGCAGCCCTGCAACTGTTGCGCCGACTGCCGACCGACCAGCCGGTTCTGCTGTGCGAGCGGTCGCCGGAGTTTGCGCGCGGCGTGGCCTATGCGGCCGGCGACGATGGCCACCTGTTAAACGTGCGCGCCGCCAACATGAGCGCCTTGAGCGACGAGCCGCTGCATTTTCAGGAGTGGTTGAAACGACGGCGGGACGATGATCCGCTGCTGGACGGATTGCACCAGACGGAGGCGGGCTTGTTCGCCTCGCGGCGTCTCTATGGCCAGTATCTGCGCTCCATACTGGACTATGCGATGCGGGAGACGGCCGGCCACGCCCAGCTGCGCCTGTTGCCCGATGACGTGCTGGACGTGGTTGCGGCGGATCACGGCGGCTACGAGTTGATTTGCGCGGGCGGCCAGCACCTGGCCGTGTCGGGCCTGATATTGGCTGTAGGCAACCTGCCCCCCGAAGAAGGCGACGACCCACGCATTTGCCGAAACGCCTGGGGGGAGAAGACTTGGCGCCCGCTTACCCCTGACCAGTCCATCCTGATCGTGGGCACGGGACTGACGATGGTTGACCTCGCCATCGCACTTCGCCGGCGGGGCTTCGTCGGCGGGATCACGGCGATGTCGCGCGGCGGCCTTCTGCCCACGCGGCACGCGGCCATCGCCGTCAGCTGGCCCACCCCGCATTTCACGATGGCAGAGGAAGTCTCACTACCCCTGCTGATGGCCAGGCTGCGCGACGAGGTGTTCGCCGCGGCGCAGGCCGGCGTGGACTGGCGTGCCGTGATCGACAGCATGCGGCCGGTGACAGCCAGCATTTGGGGGCGCCTGCCTTTGGCGGAGCGCCAGCGTTTCCTGCGTCATGCGCGGCGCAGCTGGGACGTGCATCGTCACCGCATGGCGCCGCCGCATGCCGACATGATCGACGCGATGATCGCCGAAGGCACGCTGAAAGTCGTGACGGGCCGGATTCGGCGTTTTGAAGGTGCGGACGACGCAGTGTACGTACACTATACGCCGCGAACCGCCGGCGGGCCAGACGAGGTCGTGCTGAAGGTGCAGCGCGTGATCATGGCCTCCGGTCTGGAACATATGTCGCGCACCCGCGACCCGCTGATGCAGCGATTGCTGGACCGTGGCCTGGCGCGAATGGACCGGCAGGGTCTTGGTATCGACGTGACAGACGGGTTGAACGTTGTGCGCCAGGACGGCACGGCGACCGAACGCATCTGGGCATTGGGCCCGATCGTGCGCGGCGTGTTCTGGGAGTGCGTTGCTGTCCCCGACATACGCGTCCAGGCGGCGCACGTGGCCGTGAGCGTGGTTGCGCGGCTGCGCGAGGACGCTCCGCGCTGGAGTTTCATCATCTAGCACGCCGGTCAGAACCAGCGAGGCCCTCGCGAAGTCAGTTTTCGTTAACTCGGATGTCGTAACATCCGGCTATGGCAAACACTAGCGCAGCTGAGCCGGTGAGTGGGGCGCCCAGGAAGGGCAAGCTTCTCCTGATCGCAATTCCCGTCTTGCTACTCGTGGCCGGCGCTGGCGGCTGGTTCAGCGGTGTTATTCCCTCGCTGCTCGCTCATCAGACCCATGCGGGGAAAGCCGGAAGCAAGCCGGACACGGAGGCCGCAGCGCCCCCCGCTTACGTCGATGTCCCAGAAATCGTCAGCAACCTCAACGTCGCTGGCAAGCGGCCGAGCTATCTCAAGCTCCACGCCAAGCTGGAGTTGGCATCGAAATCGGACGAAGCCGCCGTGAGCGAGGCGATGCCGCGCATACAGGATCTATTTCAAACCTACCTTCGCGACATGCGGCCCGAGGAGCTGCGCGGCTCGGAAGGAAGCTATCGCCTGCGCGAGGAGCTGATCAGCCGGGCTACGATCGCTGCCAGCCCTGCGCACATCGAAGACGTGCTGTTCATCGAAATGGTCATCGAATGAACGAAGGTGACGACGAACTAGGCTCTGCGTGGGAGGGTGGAAGCGAACGACTACCCAGTGATCTGAGGTCTGCAGAGCCTGCACCTGTTCTCAACCAGGCCGAGATCGACAGTCTGCTCGGCTTTGATGACGGGCCGAATGGCACAGGGGCGGCCTGCGGCATGCAACGAATCATCAGCTCGGGCCTGGTTGCCTATGAGCGGCTGCCGATGCTCGAGATCGTGTTCGACCGGCTGGTGCGCATCATGTCGACATCGTTGCGCAATTTTACCAGCGACAACGTGGAAGTCTCGATCGACAACATCGTCTCGTTACGATTTGGCGATCACCTCAATTCCATTCCACTGCCGGCCATGCTCGCCGTTTTCAAGGCCGAAGAATGGGACAATTACGGCCTCATGATCATCGACAGCGCGATGATCTACTCTGTCGTGGACGTGCTCCTTGGTGGCCGTAGGGGAACGGCTGCCATGCGCATCGAGGGCCGCCCCTATACGACGATCGAACGGACCCTGGTCGAGCGTCTCATCCATGTTGTTCTCGCTGACTTGTCGGCCAGTTTCGATCCTATCTGCCCTGTTACGTTCCGGTTTGAACGCTTGGAGGTAAACCCGCGCTTTGCCGCGATTTCGCGTCTTTCCAACGCTACCGTCCTTGGGCGGCTGCGCGTGGAGATGGAAGATCGCGGTGGCAGGATCGAATTGCTGCTGCCCTACGCGACGTTGGAGCCGGTGCGTGAGCTTTTGTTGCAGCAGTTCATGGGCGAGAAGTTTGGCCGAGATTCAATTTGGGAGACCCACTTGGCCGATGCTCTATGGAGCACCCGGATCGCGCTCGACATCGTGCTGGACGAGCAGACCATGCGGCTGGTGGACGTGGTCGATCTCAAGCCAGGAGACCGTATCGTGCTGAACACGTCGGTTGGCGCTCCGGTCGAAGTGCGTTGCGGGTCGGTTCGCCTGTTCCGGGCACAGGTGGGCCGACGCAAGAACCATGTTGCCATCCGGATCGACGAGCCGTTCGAGCGCCCGCCTCTGGCAGGACCGGAAGCATGAGCAGCGCTGAGCGGGTTGGGGCATCGCACGGGATTGCTTCAAGACGCGCTTCATTAGCTTTCTTTTAATCCGGGAAAAGCAAAATGGGGAGTGCGCAATGGTTTCTGGAATTGGCGCTGCTGCTTCTGTTGGCGGCGACATTGTTCCACGCCCTACGTCTGGAGCGTGCGCTGGGCGTGCTGAAGCGCGACCGAGCTGTATTGGAGGAGCTTGTGGAAGGGTTCAACGACAGTACCCGGCAGGCGGAGACCGGCATTGAGCGGCTGAGGAGCGCTGCCGAGGGCGCCGGTCGCCAGATCTCACGCCAGATCGAGTCAGCTCAGCTTCTTCGAGACGACCTAAGCTTCCTGGCCGATCGCAGCGACCGGCTCGCCGAACGTCTCGAGACAGTGTTGCGGTCGGCACGCATCTTCGCTGACAGCACCGCCTTGTCCGTCGCGAGCCCTGCAATTTCACCCGAGCCGCCAGCCCAGTTGGCGCAACTTGCAGCCACGCCCTCGATGCCCGCAGCGTCGAGTGAGAGATCTTTGGAGCAGTCGCCACGGCTTCGAAGCCAGGCTGAGCGCGATCTCCTGCGCGTTCTACGGGCTGGGCCCTGAGATGCGCCTTGCCGATCCCAAACTGCCGTACTCTAAGCTCAGACGTCCTCGCCTACTTCCTGCGACGATCGCCGCGATGTCGGCCCTGCTCGCCATCAAGGCTGCCATTATGGTGCAAGCTGTAGCAGGGGAAGCCGTGTCTCCCGCTCAGGCAAATTCGCCACCCTTACCAAGCCCGCTCCCCGCCATGCCAAGCAAACCAGGCGACACACCGCCTTTGCCATTGCACGCTCCCGAGGCGGGCCAAAAAGCCCACGAAGAGCCGTTGCCGCCGGTCAGCGAAGCAGAGCGTAGCATTATCATGGCGCTCCGAAATCGCCATACGGCCTTGGATGATCGCGCCCGTGCGCTTGACCTTCGTGAAGCCGAGATCGGCGCGGCGGACCGGCGTCTCGCAGACAGGGTGCAGCAGCTGTCAAACTTGCAGGCTAAGCTGGAGTCTCTCGAAGCTTCTCGTCAGCAGCACTCGAATGAAAATTGGACAGGCCTGGTAAAAGTATATGAAGCGATGAAGCCTCGTGATGCGGCTTCAATTTTCGACTCGCTGGACATGCAGGTGCTTCTCCAAGTGATAGATCGTATGCAAGACAGGCGGGCAGCGCCTGTTTTGGCAGCCATGCAGCCAGATCGAGCGCGTTTGGTCACGCAAATGCTGGCCGAGATGCGTACGCGCTCGATAACCCCACGCGACGTTCAATGATACGTGGGCCTACAAAATGAGGCTGCTATGCCTCTGCCTGTGGCGCACTTGGCACGGTTGGCTCGACCCTCTCGTGCGGGTCCGGCGTTTGCCTGCAATTACTATCGTGATTGCAGCACCACTTTGGTATTTTTTGATAACGGCAGGTCCGAACGCCGCCTCTGCCGCGCCACTTTCCACAAGTGTCAACACGACGTCGATGACGGAAGAACCTCACCGAAGCGTGGTGGAACGGTTCGCAATCCATGACGGTTTTGACCGGCTGGTTTTCTCTGGACCCGGCAAAATCGATGTTATGTCAACCAGTGATGGATTGTCACTGAAAATCAGGTTTTCACCTTCAGCAACGGTCGGAACGATACCTCATTGCGGAAGGCGGCTCATCGCGGTAACGGGGGGCGTGGGCACTGGCCTTGTTTCGCTTGTCGCTGGTGGACGAGTTCGTACCTGGCACCGCAACAGCTTGTTTGTTGTGGATGTATTTGATCCTTTAAAGCCCGTTGCCGCTACGCAGAATGCTCTGATTGCGCCTATCCAGCGCGCACCTGGGCGGAGTTCGGCTCCTCCGGCTAAGTCTGGATACCAAGCTGATAAAGACGATGTTGCGTCGCGCGAGCCAACGAGATCCACCGACGACCGAGTAGACGCCGGAAAGGCCGTGCCGTCGATCGCCGTCAGGGCGGAAGATGTGCGGCACGGTGATGCCTCGCTGACAACACCATCTCCACAGCAATCTCCGTCGTCTCCGCAAGGCGACAACGAACCGGCTTCGACGTTGAGCCATGATGCAGTCTATGTCTTGAGCGAAGCCGAGTTACCCGGTCCGGCAATCCTTCTGCCAGTAAACTCCAAAGTTGGAGCGGCCGCATTTTCCCGCCGTGGCGACGCGCATATCGTATTTGATCAGCCGCAAGCGTTGGACCTAAGCGCGCTTAAGGACAATCCTGCCTTTGGCAGTGCAGTTCAGACTATGCTGCCGACCGGAACAGACCTGCACTTCCACGTACCATCAACCATTCCGTTGCACCTGGTCCAACATAACGGCAACTGGGCTGTAAGCCTGTCCCCGTTGGTAACGCCGACATCGCCGCTTCCAACTGCCGGTCACATGAGAATGGGAGTTCTGGTTTTCGACATGACATCGCCCGGGCGGGCCGTGGCGCTGGAGGACTCGGTGACCGGAGGGCGGCTCCTCGTCGGGACGCAACGTGGAGCAGGGCAGCGGGTGACGAGCCAGCATACGGCGGCAGAGCTGACTGTCTTGCCAACTTGGCAAGGCTTGGTTGTGGAACCGACCTCCGACCGCGTCGTCTTGCGCGCAACCCGCGATGGCTACGAGCTATCGGCCGCAGACCCTCCATCGCTGTCGATGACTTGGCCTGAACAGACGCTGGGGGCGTGGCCAAACGGTCGCGTTATGACCCGCATGTTCGACATCCCAAACTTGTCGGTAAATGGCCAGCATCGGCGAGTCATCCAGGCACTTCAGGACGTGGTGAGCCTGCCGAAGGCGGCACGCTTTCCAGCACGGCTGAGGGTTGCCCAAGCGATGCTCGCCGAGGGCCTCGACGTAGAGGCCGCGGCGGTCGTTCGTACCGCCATTGCCGAGGACCCGGGGCGACGAAGCGATCCGCTGGCGACCAGCCTTTCCGCCGTGGCCGCTTGGTTATCGGCCGAAGCGGGCGGAGTTACGCCGCGACCACCGCAAGACACTGATCGCTTCGGTGATGGCGATGAGGCGATGATGTGGCGGGCACTTCTCTGGCCTGATCAACCCGAGACTGCCCGTCAAGCGGCAGCCTTGGCTACCACTTGGCCGCTACTGGCGAGGTATCCGCAGAACCTTCGGCGGCTGGTTCTGCGTCCAGCAGCTGCCCTGTTGGCAGCAGGCGGGCAGGACAGGGCTTTGACGGCTTTTCTTTCAGAGTTTTCTGACTCTAGCCTTGATGTAATACGCGCACGACAGCTCCAGTCACACGGCGAGACAGCCGAAAGCCTCGCTTTGCTGGGTAAAGTGGCACAGCGATCGGACAGGCTCGCGCGAGCTGACGCTATCGAGCTTAGTGTCGAGCAGCGGCTCAACTCGGGTCAGCTCACGCCAAAGAAGGCTGCCGAAATACTTGAAAGCTTTTCCTACTCTTGGCGGGGCGACGATCGTGAGCTTCAGCTGCGCCGACGCGTGGCGCGATTTTATGCTCAGTCGGGAGCGTGGCGAGCGGCGCTGAAGGTGTCAGACGACACGGAAACCATGTTTCCCGATGAGCATGCGACCCTCCAAACTGATCAGGCGAAGATCGTAGAGACGTTCCTGGACAGCAATCAGGCCAAAACATTGAACGCGCTAGATCTTGTGGATTTGGCTGAAAAGGCATCGAAGCTACCTTCCGGCCCTCATCGAAGCCGTTTTGGGCCCATACTCGCCGAAAAACTGCTTGCTTTGGACCTGCCCGATCAAGCTCAGCCGATCATAAGCAGCCTGTTTGCCAAGGCGACAGATCCTTATTCCAGAGCCGTAATCGGCTTGCAACTTGCAGAATTGCAAGCTGGCCGCGGTGAGCCATCTGCTGCGCTGGCCATACTGGATGAATGTAGCGACTCTGGTCTGACAGTGGCCATGGTGCAAGATCGTGCTCTGCTGCGTGCCCGGCTGCTGGCATCCCTGGGCAAACCGGCTGACGCCTTGGCCATACTGTTCACGCAGCCTGGGGAGAAGGCACGCGAGGCGGAGACTACGATCCTGGAAGCTCAGCATGACTGGTTGGGCGCAGCAGGCGCGCTAGGTCGAATAGTCGAGGATGTCGGGTTTGGTGCGTTGCCGGACGAGTTGCAACAGCAGATCCTCATCCACGCAGCTCGCGACCGTAGCGAGGCTGGGGACGTGGCCGGACTGCGACAACTGCGCAAAACCTTTGCCAGAAAATTTCTATCGGGCCCAAATACCGCCTTGTTCGCGGTTCTGACAGCTGACCCGGTTCGGAGCACGGCGGACCTTCCTCGGTCAGCCAGTGAAATCGCGGCGATGCACGCTCTTCCGGCGTCTCTGAGCCTATCCGCTCCCCTGCCACACTCCTAAACTCAACCCAACGTCAATATTTTACTTGCAACGCCGAGGTAGGGACCCTATCTCACGCGTCCCGGCCCAAGGGGGCGAAAGCCCAACAGGTCATCTGCTGGTTTGGGGGTACGTGATGAACGCACTTGCTCAGCTGGGGATGGTCTCGGATTTCCCGAGCGATTGCCAGACGAATGTCACCTCTTCTCCGCATGACGTCGGTGAGGAGCGAACAGATTACTTCGTTGAGAAGGACGGCATGCGCTTCGCCGGAACGCATCTTCTCATCGACCTTTGGGGTGCTCGAAATCTCGATCAGCCAGACCTGATTGATAGGGCGTTGCGCGAAGGCGCAATTATTGCTGGGGCGACGATTTTACACAGCCACTTTCACCATTTCACGCCCAATGGCGGCGTTTCCGGTGTGGTTGTGTTGGCAGAAAGCCATATTTCGATACACACTTGGCCCGAGAGGAATTTCGCAGCCATCGACATTTTCATGTGTGGTGCATGCGATCCGCGTCGTGCGATCCCAGTCTTGCAGGCAGCCTTCCATCCCGAGCGAGTCGATGTCGATGAGCAAAGGCGTGGCCGCGTTTTTTAGGGTCTGTCGTTGTATGAGCGTTCTGTCGCGCTGAGCCATTATGTAAGCGAACGTCAGCTCCCCCATTTGGAAACGAGCCTATGCCCGCGGACATATGGTTGAACGAGACTCTCTACCCGCATTGGGGGCAGCGTTTCCGAGTAAGACGAGAGCTTGCTCGCGTGCAGAGTCTCTTTCAGGAAATTGTGGTTTTCGAAAGTTACGGCCATGGTAACGTCATGGTATTAGACGGATGCATCCAGATCACTGAGCGCGACGAGTTTGTCTATCAAGAGATGCTTGGGCATGTCCCGTTATTGGCCCACGGCGATGCCAAGGATGTCTTGATTATCGGCGCGGGCGACGGTGGTGTCCTACGTCGCGTACTGATGCATCGCAATGTGCGGCAAGCAGTCATGGTCGAAATCGATAGTGAGGTCATTCGTCTCGCGCAGGAACACCTGCCCGCCGTAGGTGGGTCAGCCTGGACTGATCCGCGAGCACACATCGTCGTCGGAAATGGCATAGAATTCGTGTCGAATGCGCCAAGCGACAGTTTCGATGTCGTGATCGTCGATAGCACCGATCCAATCGGGGTTGGTGAAACTCTTTTCACAGATGAATTCTATGAGCACTGCGCACGCGTATTGACGCATTCCGGATTGGTAGTGAACCAGTGTGGCGTACCGTTCATGCAGGCGGACGAGTTGGTTGACACGAGCAGACGACGGCGCCGATTCTTCCCCCACGTGTCGGCTTACGTCGCCGCCGTGCCAACCTACGTGGGAGGTTTGATGACCTTGGGTATCGCCTCCAAAACCGCTGGATTTGACCAGCACGACATTGGGGAAATTGCCGCCCGAGCCGAAACCCAAGGAGTGGTGGGACTGCCGTCATACTGGACGCCGGAAATCCATGTCGGGAGTTTCAACCTCCCCCCCTACATTGCGAGCCTATTAAAACGGCCGTCTTCGGGACGAAGCCAGCTTGTCTAAGCTGCGCGCTCTAATCTTCGATGTTGATGGGACCCTAGCTGAAACTGAGGAGTTGCATCGTGAATCTTTTAACCAAAGCTTTCAGTCGGCCGGATTACCGTGGTTTTGGACCAAGGATCTATACGGCAAGCTTCTGCAAGTCACCGGCGGTAAAGAGCGTATTCGGTTCTACCAGAACCAATCCGACAATCCCGGTCGGCTGAGCGATGCGGATATTGCGGCCCTCCATAAGGACAAGACCGCGCGCTATACCAAACTTGTCAGCAGCCATCGGCTATCGCTCCGCCCAGGTGTCGAACGCCTCATCCAGGAGGCACGATCGGCCGGCGTTCGCTTGGCGATCGCCACGACGACGAGCCGGCCTAATGTCGAAGCGTTGCTTCGGGCCGCCATGGGATACCAGCCGTTTGAGGTGATCGCAGCTGGCGACGAGGTTCCGGCCAAGAAGCCCGCGCCGGACGTCTATCTGCTGGCGCTATCACAACTTGAACTTCCGGCAGAACACTGTCTCGCATTGGAAGACACGCCAAACGGCTTGCGAAGTGCGACTGGCGCGGGGATCGCCTGCCTTGTAACGATGAGCGCCTATGGCGGCGACGGCCCCTTTAAGGGTGCTCTCGCCATCCTCAATCACTTGGGAGACTCCGAGAATGCGGCAACGGTTGTAACCGGTCCGGCTCTCGCAGGCAGCACGGTGACGCTGGCTGATTTGGAGGCGTGGTTTGCCTCCTGCGCGCCACGCTCGTACGACTAGTTAGTGTGGTTGAGTAGAAGCTTGCTTGTAGCCGTCCTCCAACGCGTCAATAACCTCTTGTCCATTATGTCGTAGGAAGTTTTCAAGATGCGTGTGGGCCGGCATCATCGGCATCGATCGACGTCGAACCACGAACCACGTTCGTAGTATCGGAAAACCCTTGACTGGCAAGGTGCGCATCAGGCGCAGCGCCAGCTCAAGTCCGATCGTGTGGCGCGAGAGTATCGCGATGCCCATTCCAGCCATTACGGCCTGCTTAATAGTCTCGTTGCTATCGGTCGTCATCCCGATACGCGGTGTCACGCCAGCGGCGCGATAGGCGTCTTCAGTCAGCAAGCGTGTACCCGAGCCGTCTTCACGCGTGATCAGCCGCTCTCCCACAAGATCTAGAAGTGTCACGCTTTCAGCTTCGGCAAATCGGTGACGCGCCGCTGCGATGACAACCGAAGGGTGGGTGGCAAAAGGAGTGGCCAACACGTCCGCCTTGTCAGTTGGGCGGCCCATGACTGCAAGATCGATCTCGCCTAGGTCGAGCGCATCGGCGATCTGCTGCCGATTGCCAAACCGAAGGTTGATCACCACACCCGGATGTTCGGCCTGAAAGCGTGCCAACACGTGAGGGATGATGTACTTCGCCGTGGACACAGCGCCCAGCCGTACCGTTCCTCCGATCACGCCTTTCAACGCCAGCAAAGCCTGATCCGCGTCTTGCAGAGCCTGTAGAACCAGCCTCGCGTAGCCGAGCAGGCAGGTGCCCGCGTCCGTAAGCGCCACCGCCCGGCCGATACGTTCAAAAACGGCGAAACCGCTGCCGTCCTCGATCTGCTTGATTTGAAAGGATATTGCGGCTGGCGAGACATGAAGCGTCTCTGCCGCACGTGCAAACGATCGCGCATCGGCGGCAGCCACGAATATCTGCAACTGGCGGGTCGTCAGGCTCAGCATCGGTTCGACAAGGGATACCTTGTGGTCCAGGACAGATTAATTTGTTTCCCTATACCGCGTCCATCCGGCTAGGGTCTCGTCAACGCCAGCATCGCGATTGTGCGTAACGGGAGGCTCACGATGGACCAAGTCGCCGACGTCAAGATCACCGATATGAAGGAGCGGTATCGCTCGGGCGTGCTGAAGTATCGGCAGATGGGCTATTGGGAGCCCGATTACGAGCCGAAGGACACCGACATATTGGCCGTCTTCCGGATTTCGCCTCAGGACGGTGTTGACCCTGAAGAAGCCGCAGCGGCCGTAGCTGGCGAGTCGTCCACCGCCACCTGGACTGTGGTTTGGACCGACCGGTTGACCGACAGCGAGTATTACAGGGCGAAAGCCTACAAGGTGGAGCCCGTTCCGGGCCAACCCGGCCAATGGTTCGCCTACATCGCCTACGATCTCGACTTGTTTGAGGAGGGATCGATCGCCAACCTGACCGCCTCGATCATAGGCAATGTATTCGGCTTCAAACCGCTGAAAGCGCTTCGCCTCGAAGACATGCGGATCTCGGCTCATTATCTGAAGACCTTTCAAGGCCCAGCGACAGGCATAGTCGTCGAACGCGAACGCCTGAACTGCTTTGGCAGGCCGCTCTTGGGAGCCACGATGAAGCCGAAACTCGGCTTGTCGGGCCGGAACTACGGGCGTGTCGTCTACGAGGCCTTGAAAGGCGGACTGGATTTCACCAAGGACGACGAGAACATCAATTCGCAGCCGTTTATGCATTGGCGCGACCGCTTTCTCTATTGCATGGAGGGGGTGAACAAGGCTTCAGCCGAAAGCGGCGAGACCAAAGGCACCTACCTGAACGTGACGGCTGGCACGATGGAGGAGATGTACGAGCGTGCCGAATTCGCTCGTGAACTCGGCAGCGTAATCATCATGATCGACCTCGTCGTCGGCTACACGGCCATACAGAGCATGGCGAAGTGGGCGCGCCGCAATGACATGATCCTGCACTTGCACCGTGCAGGCCACGGCACCTACACACGGCAGAAGAATCATGGCATCTCGTTCCGAGTCATTGCCAAATGGATGCGCATGGCCGGCGTGGACCATATCCACGCGGGAACTGTCGTCGGCAAGCTCGAAGGCGATCCTGCCGTGATCAGCGGCATATACGATACGTGTCGCGAGAGCCATGTGGCAAAAGATTTGCGGCACGGCATATTCTTCGATCAACCTTGGGCCAGCTTGAAGAAGATGATGCCTGTGGCATCGGGCGGCATCCACGCCGGCCAAATGCATCAACTGCTCACGTATCTCGGCGAGGACGTCGTTTTGCAGTTCGGCGGCGGCACGATCGGCCACCCTGACGGCATACAGGCCGGTGCAACGGCAAACCGGGTTGCACTCGAGACAATCGTGAAGGCGCGAAACGAAGGCCGCGACATTTGGAACGAGGGTCCCGAAATCCTTTCAGGCGCCGCCAAGTGGTGCCGCCCGCTGCGTGCGGCGCTGGATACATGGAAGGATGTCACGTTCAACTACGCCAGCACCGACTCGGTGGATTTTGTACCAACACCAACAGCGTCCTGAATCGCGCCAGGGAGAGTATCATGAAAGTCACTCAAGGACAGTTCTCGTTCTTGCCGGATCTAAACGACGCCGAGATCAAGAAGCAGGTTGAGTATGCGCTAAACAATGGCTGGGCTGTTGCAATCGAATACACGTCCGATCCGCATCCTCGAAACTGCTACTGGTCGATGTTTGGCAATCCGATGTTCGATCTGCGCGACCCCGCGGGCGTGATGATGGAGCTTGAGTCATGCAAGCGGGAACATCCTGGCACATACATCAAAATCCTGGCCTTTGACTCCAAGAAGGGTTGGGAAAGCGTACGTATGAGTTTCATGGTACAGCGACCGGAATTCGAGCCGGGCTTCGAGCTCATCAGGCAAGAAGTAGGTGGGCGCAACGTGCGATACACCTTGCGCAGTCACTCGATGGCTCGCGCACCTGTGCAAGAACAGGCGCTGTAACATATGCGCGCCGAGCAGTTGCCGGCGCTGCGCATTGCGCCGTCGATCCTTTCGGCTGATTTCAGCCGATTGGGGGAGGAGGTTGAAAGGGTCATCACTTCGGGCGCCGATGTGGTGCATATCGACGTGATGGACATGCACTACGTCCCTAACCTGACGTTCGGCCCCATCGTGTGCAAGGCGCTTCGACCCAGGGTCGAAGCGCCTCTCGACGTGCACCTGATGGTAAAGCCTGTTGACGCTCTCATCGGTCTGTTCGCTGAGGCTGGTGCGGACATCATTTCCGTTCATCCTGAGGCGACCGAGCACGTTGATCGATCGCTATCCTTGATCAGGGAGCGTGGGTGCCGGGCCGGCTTGGTGCTGAATCCAGCCACTTCGCTTTCGGTGCTTGATCATGTTCTTGACCGGCTCGATCTGATCCTTCTGATGTCGGTAAATCCCGGTTTCGGCGGCCAGGCCTTCATCCCCGAAACGTTGCGCAAGGCCCGCGCTGTGCGGGCCAAGATCGATGCCCACGGTGCAGCCGGTGGCCAGCCAATCTGGCTTGAAATAGATGGCGGGGTAAAAGTGGACAATATCCGTTTGATCGCCGAGTCTGGAGTGGACACGTTCGTGGCGGGATCAGCGATCTTCGGCTCGCCGGACGAGGATGGTTATTATCGAGGAGTCGTCGGCGCATTGCGGCGCGAGTTGCAAGCGTCGGCAGAACAGAGGCGTGCAGCATGAGCGAGACCATTACAGCCGATCTGGCGACCGTCGATCTGGAAGATTTCTATCAACGCAGCAATGTCGGTGACGTCATCGACGCGCTGGACCGCGATCTGATCGGATTGGTTCCGGTCAAGACGCGTATTCGCGAAGTGGCTGCGCTGTTGCTCGTCGAATCCGCACGCCGCAGCATGGGATTACAGGCGGAGCCGCCGTCCTTGCATATGTCCTTCACCGGCAATCCGGGCACGGGTAAAACCACCGTGGCACAGCGCATGGCCGAGATACTGAACAGGCTTGGCTACATCAGGCGAAACCACGTCGTCACCGTCTCACGCGACGACCTTGTTGGCCAGTATATTGGCCATACCGCTCCCAAGACCAAGGAAGTCTTGAAAAAGGCGATGGGGGGCGTCCTGTTCATTGATGAAGCCTATTATCTTTACCGCCCAGAGAACGAACGCGACTACGGACAGGAAGCTATCGAAATTCTGTTGCAAGTCATGGAAGACCGCCGGGACGATTTGGTTGTCGTGCTGGCCGGCTACAAGGATCGTATGGACATTTTCTTCCGTAGCAATCCTGGCATGGCCTCGCGCATCGCGCATCACATCGATTTTCCAGACTACTCCGAGGACGAACTGCTGGCGATTGCGACGATAATGCTGGAGAAGATGCATTATTTGCTTGGCGAGGACGGTCAGCAGGTCTTGCGCGAGTACGTCGAGCGGCGCATGCGGCAACCACGCTTTTCCAATGCGCGCTCCATCCGGAACGCTTTGGACCGTGCGAGACTACGTCAGGCGAACCGCCTTTTCGCCGAACGGTCAAAGCTGATGGATCGGGAAGCCCTGCAAACGATAACGGGTGCGGACATCAGGGCAAGCCGCGTGTTTGCGGAGGCAACTTAGCACTCGCCGAACGCTCAGTGAATAACAAAATGGGTTCAGGAAGTGTCTCATGCCATATCGCCGGACCACGTTCAGCAAGTTCGTCATCGAGGATTTGCGCCGTGGCGGCGGGCACGACCCAGAACTTGCGGCCCTGCTGAACGACTTGCAGCGGGCGGGTAAGCTTATCGGCGCTGCGGTAGCCCGTGGTGCATTGGACAGTCCCGGCGCGATCGTGACGACAAGCGTCAACGTGCCGGGCGAACCACCCAAGAAGCTTGGCGAAGTCGCCAACTTGATTATGTTGAGCGCTTGCGAGTGGGGCGGGCAGCTATGCGGCATGTTGTCGTCCGCGCTTAGCAAGCCGCATGCTATTCCAGCGCAATATCCGCATGGGCGCTACATGCTGGTGTTCAGTCCGTTGGATGGCGCCAGCAACCTGGACGTGGATTTAACGGTTGGCACCATCTTCTCCGTTTTGCGGGCACCCGATGGCGTGGTGGACCCGACGCCCGATGATTTCTTGCAGCCCGGTCGCAAGCAGGTTGCAGCGGGTTATGCGCTGTTCGGGCCGGTTGCCATGATGGTCATCACGTTGGGTGCCGGCGTGCACGGCTTTACCCTGGATCGTGAGGCCGGCGCGTACACGTTGACTCACCCCAACATGCAGGTGCCGGAGCGTGGTGTCGAGTTGGCCATCGACGCAGCGCTGGAGCCGCATTGGGAGACGCCAATACGGCGCTTCGTACAGGAATACACGTCGCAGGGCGCCGGCCGCGACGGATCAAACTGCACGATACGCTGGATCGATAGCTTGGTGGCCGAGGTGCACCGTATCCTGCTGCGCGGTGGCGTGTTCCTGCATCCGCGAGATACGCGCGACACCAGCAAGCTGGGGCACGTGCATCTTCTGACCGAAGCCAACCCGATTGCCATGATCATCGAACAGGCCGGAGGGGCGGCCAGCACGGGACGGGTCGCCGTTATGGATGTGGAACCGGAGCACATACATCAGCATGTGCCGCTCATCCTGGGCGGCCGCGCCGATGTTGAGCGGCTGCAAAGCTATCACGTCGCTTATGATCATGGAGAGTCGATGGTGTTCGAGGCGCCGCTGTTCAGGCAGCGCAGCATTTTCCGGACTGCCTGACCATGTCGGTAAAGCACCCCATCGTCGCCATAACGGGTTCCTCCGGTGCAGGAACGACGACGGTTATGTGGACATTCCAGCAGATCTTCCGGCGGGAAGGCGTTCACCCTGCAATTGTCGAGGGAGACGCTTTTCATAGGTTCGACCGCGCCCAGATGCGTGAGCGTATGGCTGACGAAACGAAAGCGGGGAACGAACATTTCAGTCATTTCGGCCCGGACAGCAATTTGTTCGAAGAGCTCGAAGCTCTGTTCCGTGATTACGGTCGATCGGGCGTAGGCCGTACGCGCAAGTATTTGCACGATGCCGAAGAGGCTGCCCCATACAACCAGAAGCCTGGGACATTCACACCGTGGGAGGATCTCGGCGCCGGAACTGATCTGCTATTTTACGAAGGCCTGCACGGCGGCGTGAAGACCGACACGGTCAACATCGCCGGTGAGGTGGACCTATTGATCGGCGTTGCGCCCACCGTGAACCTCGAGTGGATTCAGAAGCTGCATCGCGATAAGCGCACGCGCGGCCATAGCCACGAGGCTGTGGTCGATACCATTCTTCGCCGCATGCCGGACTATGTTAATTACATCTGTCCGCAATTTTCGCAAACGCACGTGAACTTCCAGCGTGTCCCGACCGTGGACACCTCGAACCCGTTCACGGCGCGCGACATACCGAGTGCGGATGAAAGCATGCTGGTGATCCGGTTTCGCGACCCGAAGGGCATCGACTTTCCGTATCTGCTGTCGATGCTGAAAGACGGCTTCATGTCGCGCGCGAACACGATCGTCTGCCCCGGCGGAAAGATGGCATTGGCCATGCAATTGATCTTCACCCCGATGATCTGGCAAATCATGGACCGGAAAAAGCGGGCTTTCTGAGACGCGCCGGTTTCAACCATCGTTTAAGGATAGGGGATAACGGTCATGGCCCTGGTAGCAATGCGCCAGCTTCTGGATCACGCAGCCGAGCATACGTATGGGCTGCCGGCGTTCAACGTGAATAACATGGAGCAGATACAGGCGATCATGCAGGCCGCAGAAGCCTGCAACTCGGCGGTGATCCTGCAAGGCTCCGCAGGCGCGCGCAAATATGCCGGAGAGGCGTTCCTGCGCCATCTTGTGCAGGCTGCGGTGGAGACGTGGCCAAACATCCCGATCGCCATGCATCAGGATCACGGCGCCAGCGCGGCCGTGTGCCTGCGCGCCATACGCTCGGGTTTCACCAGCGTCATGATGGACGGCTCGCTGCAGGAAGATATGAAAACTCCGGCGAGCTACGACTATAATTGCGAGGTAACGCGTTACGTCGTGGACATGGCGCACGACGTGGGCGTGACGGTGGAAGGCGAGCTCGGCTGCCTTGGTTCACTCGAAAGCGGGGAGGCAGGCGAGGAGGACGGCTCGGGTGCCGAAGGCAAGCTCACGCATGACCAGATGCTGACCGACCCCGATCAGGCGGCCGACTTCGTCGCGCGAACTGGGGTTGATGCCTTGGCCATCGCCATCGGCACCAGTCACGGCGCTTACAAGTTCTCGCGCAAGCCGACCGGCGACATATTGGCGATCGATCGGGTCAGGGCGATCCATTCCCGCATTCCGAACACGCATTTGGTCATGCACGGCTCCTCCTCGGTGCCGCAGGAATGGCTGGCCACGATCCGTACATACGGCGGCCAAATCAAGGAAACGTTCGGCGTGCCGGTCGAGGAGATCCAGGAGGGCATTCGCCACGGCGTGCGCAAGGTCAACATCGACACCGACATACGCCTGTCGATGACCGGCGCGATGCGTCAACTCATGGGCCAAAAACCCGAAGAGTTCGATCCCAGAAAGTTTCTTGCCGCTGCCGTCGTCGCCGCCCGAGACGTGTGCCGCGCGCGGTTCGAGGCGTTCGGTTCGGCCGGCCATGCCGACAAAATCAAGCCCGTCCCGCTCGAGGCGATGGCGTCCCGCTATGCCAAGCCAGCGCGCAAAGCCGCCTGAGCATGCGCACGCTCGTCTTCGATCTCGATGGCACGTTGACGGATTCCGTGCCCGACATCGCCGGTGCGGTTAATCGCACCCTGGCCGCCCGCAACCTGCCGCCGCTGGCACTTCCGCAGGTGGCGCTCATGGTGGGTGACGGCCTGCAGCCCCTGATCGACCGTGCCTTCGCGGCAGCCGGCGGCGTGCCCGACGAGCGCGCCGGCGCGGACTACCTAGCCGATTACGAGAGCCGTGTCGCCGAAGCCACCAAGCTGTACCCGGGTGCGGAAGACGCTCTGGACACATTGCTGGCGCGAGGCTGGACGTTGGCCGTGTGCACCAACAAGCCCCAGCACGCCGCCCGTCTTCTTCTCTCGGCGCTGCACGTGGCCGACCGCTTCGCGGCCGTCGGCGGCGGCGACAGCTTTGCCGCCATGAAGCCCGACCCGCGGCACTTGCTCGGCACGATCCAAGCCGCAGGCGGCAGCACGACCCGCGCCTTAATGGTGGGCGACCACAGCAACGACGTGAATGCGGCGACAGGCAGCGGCGTGCGCGCCGTCTTTGCGGGCTGGGGCTACGGCCGGCCCGGCATGGAGAGTGGCGCCGAGGCGATAGCGCACGACTTTCCAGATCTGGTCAGGATCGCGGAAGACTTGCTACCCGCCTGATCAGACAAGACAGGCATGCGGCGCAGCGGCGAACGGTCAGACTTTCTCCAGCAGCATTGAAATGCCCTGGCCTACGCCGATGCACATGGTAGCAATACCACGCCTGCCACCCAGCAATTTCAGCGCATTCACTGTCGTCATGACCAGGCGAGCGCCCGACATGCCGAGTGGATGGCCAAGTGCGATGGCGCCGCCATGCGGGTTCACCTGTTCAGAATCATCCGGCAAGCCAAGCAGGCGTAACACCGCGAGCGCCTGAGCGGCGAAAGCCTCATTCAACTCGAACACGTCGATGTCGCCAAGTTTGAGTGCTGCCCGGGCCAGCAACTTCTCCGTGGCCGGCGCAGGGCCGATGCCCATCACCCGCGGCGGCACGCCGGCCGTTGCCATTGCCACAACACGGGCCCGCGGAACGAGGCCGTGGCGCGCGGCCTGCGCCTCGGACGCCAAGATCAGCGCGGCGGCGCCGTCGTTCACGCCGGATGCGTTGCCGGCCGTCACGGTACCGGGCGAGCGGAAAGCCGCCTTCAGCTTCGCCAGGCCTTCCAGCGTGGTGTCGCCGCGCGGATGCTCATCGGTATCGACCACTATATCGCCGCGCCGGCCGCTTACGGTCACCGGCACGATCTCACGCGCGAATACGCCGTTCTCCTGCGCCGCCTTGGCACGACTCTGGCTGCGATACGCAAACGCATCCTGATCGACGCGGGAGATGTTATGTTCTTCGGCTACGTTCTCCGCTGTTTCGGGCATGGAATCCACGCCGTACTGCGCGCGCATCAGTGGATTGACGAAGCGCCAGCCAATCGTCGTGTCTTCGACACTGGCCTGGCGCGAAAACGCCTCCGCCGCCTTGGGCATCACGAACGGCGCACGCGTCATGCTCTCCACGCCGCCAGCCAGCACCAGCCCGGCATCGCCGGCGCGTATGGACCTGGCTGCAAGCCCAACCGCGTCCATCCCGGATCCGCAAAGCCGGTTTACCGTGGCTGCTGGGACGCAGGATGGTATCCCGGCCAGCAGAACGGCCATGCGACCTACGTTGCGGTTGTCTTCGCCCGCCTGATTAGCGCAACCGAAGTAGCAATCATCCAGCGCACCCCAATCCATCGCCCCATTGCGCTGTAGCAACGCCCTTAGCGGGATGGCAGCCAGGTCATCGGTTCGAACATCGCGCAACGCGCCGCCGAAGCGCCCGATCGGGGTGCGGGCGGCGTCGCAGACAAAAGCCTCGGCCATTGCGTGTCAGCGTGGCATCGATCGCGTCATCTGCTTGGAAAACGGTTTGCGTCCGCGCTTCTTCTTGGCAGGCGCTTCTGTCGGCTCTTCCGCTTCCGTCTCGGCTTCGGCCGACTTGCCCGGAAACTTCGCAAAAACCGAGGCGGCGGTGGGTTCGCCACGCCGCCGTGTCTGTTGCGGTTCGGCGGCCGGCCGTGCGGCGGCTTCCATCACCGGCTCGGCTTCCGGTTCGGCGTCTTCGGTGGCAGGCTTCCGACCCAGACCGAGCTGCTTGGCAAGTCGCGAACGATGTTCGGCGTAGTTCGGAGCCACCATCGGGTAGTCTGAGGCTAGACCCCACTTCTCCCGGTACTGCTCCGGCGACAATCCAAAGGTCGAGCGCAGATGCCGCTTCAGCGTCTTCAGCTTGCGGCCGTCTTCCAGGCAAATAATGTAGTCGGGAAAAACCGAGCGCTTGGCTGGCACGAATGGCTGCGGTTTTTCGGCCGGCGGCGGCGCGGGTTCGTGGCCGGCGGTCTTCAGCGCGCTATACACTTGCTCGATCAAACCGGGCAGGCCGGCTTGCGGCACCTGGTTGTTGCCGGCATGGGCCGACACGATCTGTGCGGTAAGTTCAAGGAGTGTCTTGTTTTGATCTTCGAGGGACATGGCGTTCTTCACTAGACTAGTAGAAACACAGTAGTCCCGATTCTACACACGGCACAATAGGGTGGCTCATTCATCATCGTCCACAACGCGGTTGCCGTCTTTCACCCCAACGCTATCTGAATTAGGCACCACAAAAGGGAGTTGTCATGCCAAGCAATGCGATGCCCATGCTGGAATTTGATCTGGGCGAAACGGCCGACATGCTTCGGCATGCCGTGCGTGGCTTCGCAGACGACGAAGTGGCGCCGCGCGCGGCCGACATCGACCGCAGCAACGACTTTCCTGCCGATCTTTGGCGCAAGATGGGCAATCTGGGCGTGCTGGGCGTCACTGTCGGCGAAGAGTACGGCGGCGCCGGCATGGGCTACCTCGAGCACGTAATCGCAATGGAGGAAATCAGCCGCGCCAGTGCGTCGGTTGGCCTCAGCTACGGAGCGCACAGCAACCTTTGCGTCAATCAGATTTTCCGGAACGGCTCCGAGCACCAAAAACGCGACTACTTGCCCAAATTGATCAGCGGCGAGCATGTCGGCGCTCTGGCGATGAGCGAGCCGGGTGCCGGGTCCGACGTGATCAGCATGCAATTGCGCGCCGAGTGGCGCGGTGACCGCTACGTGCTGAACGGCAGCAAGATGTGGATCACCAACGGGCCGGAAGCAGACGTGCTCGTCGTCTACGCCAAAACCGATCCGCAGGCTGGCTCGCGCGGGATTACCGCGTTCCTGGTGGAGCGTGGCATGGCCGGCTTTTCCGTGGCGCAGAAGCTGGACAAGCTCGGCATGCGCGGCAGCAATACCGGCGAGCTGGTATTCGCCGACTGCGAAGTACCGGTCGAAAACACGCTTGGCGGCGTGGGCGCCGGCGCACGCGTGCTGATGAGCGGGCTGGATTACGAACGCGCCGTGCTCGCGGCCGGACCCCTGGGTATTATGCAGGCCTGCATGGATGTGGTGCTGCCCTACGTGCACGACCGCCGGCAGTTCGGTCAGGCGATCGGCGAGTTTCAGCTTATGCAGGGCAAGCTGGCCGACATGTACGTCACGATGAACGCCGCCCGCGCGTACGTGTATGCGGTTGCGCGTGCCTGCGACCGTGGGCAGACCAGCCGGAAGGATGCGGCGGGCGCGATCCTGTATGCCGCCGAACGCGCCACCTGGATGGCGCTGGAGGCGATCCAGTGCCTGGGCGGCAACGGCTACATCAACGACTACCCAACTGGCCGCCTGTTGCGCGATGCCAAGCTTTACGAAATCGGCGCGGGCACCAGCGAGATACGGCGCATGTTGATCGGGCGAGAGCTGTTTGCCGAATCGGCCTGAGCCGGTCGCCGGGTTGCACCAATCCGTCCAAGACGGTAATCGGATGCGACAAGCAGGCCCGGGCGCGTAGCTCAGCGGTAGAGCATCGCCTTCACACGGCGGGGGTCACAGGTTCAATCCCTGTCGCGCCCACCAGCTGCCGGCCATAAGCCGGCCTGGTGACCGGGTCTTCGAAAAAATCTGGCGCCGCATGCATCCGGTTCCACCAGATTAACGTATGCGTCAGGGGAATAGCCCCTATGCAGAAGCGAGATTGATCAAAATGACACGATGCATCGCGCGCGGCCCTGTGCCTGCCCTCAAGTCTGCCCTGCTCGCGGCGACGCTGCTGTCGCCCACCATGGCACACGCCAATGGCTGGCTGTCCACAGCCACCGGAAGTATCGACGTCGCGAGCGTCGCCGGGGCGTCCGACCTCGGTGCATTGCCGGCCAGCCAACCGATGACAATACGCGTCGGCATGCAGCTGCAAAATAAAGCGGCGCTTCTCTCCCTGATCAGCGCAGCCAACAACCCATACAGCACCAGCTACGGCCAGTTCCTGACGCCGCGGCAATTCGCGTCCGGCTATGCGCCCACCGCCGCCCAAGCCGACAGCGTGGCAAAATACCTGAAAAGCGCTGGTTTCACAAACGTGACCGTGGAGCCGAACCGGTTGCTGATCAGCGCAGACGGTACTGCGGCAACGGCCGCTGCAGCCTTCAACACAGCCTTCGAGCAGGTCTCCGTCGGCGGCAAAACGCTTTATGTGAACACCGCCGCCGCCCAGGTGCCGGCGGCGCTGGGCGGCATCGTCTCCGCCGTGCTCGGGCTGAACACGGTCGGTCACATGGCCTCGCAGATCGCCCTACCGACGCCGCAATACCTGGTCAGCTACACGCCACCGGAATTCATCAAGATTTACAGCGCCGATACGGTGAAGCCTGCCAGTAAAGCCAGCATCGCCATTATGGCCGAGGGCGACATGACCGGCGTCATACAGGACCTGCGCACCGAGGAGGCGGCGTTCGGCCTGGCTCAGGTACCAGTCCAGGTTGTGCAAGTGGGGCTAGCCAGCCCGGACGTCTCGGGCGCGGACGAATGGGACCTGGATACACAGTATTCGTCCGGCATGGCCCAGTCGCTGAAGATGCTCTACATCTACGCCACAACGTCGCTGTCGGATTCCGACTTGGCGCTCGAGTTCTCTCGCTGGGCTACCGACGACAAGGCCAAGGCCGCCAGTGCGTCCCTCGGTGAATGCGAGGCGTTTCCATACCTGGACGGCTCGATGACCGTCGACGACATGATCTTCCTGGAAGCCGCCTCGCAAGGCCAGACGTTCTTCGCATCGTCGGGCGATACCGGCTCGTTCTGTCCGCTGGGGCCGGCCGGCGTGAACGGCGTGCCCGCCGGCGCACCGCTGGTCAACTACCCGGCCGCCAGCCCTTACGTCGTGGGCGTCGGCGGCACCACGCTGCTGACGAACGCCGATTTCTCATACAACAGCGAAATCACCTGGAACACCGGCGGCGGCGGCGTCTCGCAGTTCGAGAGCAGCCCGAATTGGCAAGAAGCGGCGGTGCCGCTGCTCGCCAAGAGCGCCCTGCGCGGCGTGCCCGACGTGGCGATGGACGCAGACCCGAATAGCGGCGCGCTGGTCTACGTCAACGGCAGCCCAGAAGGCGTCGGCGGCACCAGCCTGTCTTCGCCGCTGGCCTTGGGCGTCTGGGCACGCGCGATCTCGATCAATCACAAGCTCGGCTTTGCGCCGCCTCGTCTGTACGGTCTCTACAACGGCACCGGCGGCACGGGCGGACTGACCGGCAGCTACCCCAATGGCGGCTTCCACGACATCACGGTGGGCAACAACGGGATATACAGCGCTACGCCCGGCTACGATTTCACAACCGGCCTCGGCACGTTCATCGTCGACCAACTAACGGCGGACCTCGCCAAGTAGGGTGTACATCAGGCCAGGGCATGGTCCCTGGCCTGATGCCGCCGATCAACGCAGCCGGTTGGCATCCCCCATCAGTCGGCTCACCGCGGGCTCGATCGCTTCGGCCATCCTCTCCTGCGTTTGCGCCGTCGGGTGCAACGGCAGGTTGGGCGGCGTCAGATGCGGGTCTAGAAAATCTGCCGGATCGACACGGCCGTTGCTCACGAACAGCGACGTCAGGTCGATGAAGGTAACCCCGCTGCCCGCCCCGTATAGCTGCGACAGCGATTGGTTCGTCGCCGCCGTGTTCTGATCCACCCACGCGCTACGTATGCTGGGCAGCACGCTCAGCAACAGGATCTTCGTTCCGGGCAGGCGGCGATGCAGCGTCTCGACGATCGTCCGGATGCCCTGCACCGTGGGCCCCGCCGGCCAGTGCAGGTGGCCGAAATTGTTGGCGCCGATCAGGATGATGGCCAGCCGGGGATGCATGCCGTCTGTCTCGCCGTGCTCGATGCGCCATAGCAGGTGCGACGTCGCGTCGCCGTTGAACCCGAGGTTCACGGCGTGGCGCGGGGCGTAGAAGCGGTTCCAGACGGGCGCAAAATCCCGCCAGGGCTCCGGCCCCGCCTCTTCGAACTGCTGCGTGATGCTGTCGCCGAGCCAGAGCAGATCGACCGGCCCCGCGTGCAGCAGGGCTTGCTTGGCGGCGAAACGGGCTTGCCACCAGGGCAGGTCCATCCGGCTGTAAGGCTGTGCCGCCGGCGGCACAGACGCCGCGCCGCACAGCAAACCCATCATTGCCGCTGCCGCCAGACCGCGCCTCATGCCGTGTACCCCAGGGTGAGAACCGCGACACTGACCAGGCCCGCCGCGATGCAGTAATAGGCGAACGGATCGAGCGCCCAACGGTCGTTGTTGCGGAAGTAGCGCATCAGTATCGCCGTGCTGGCCAGTGCCACCAGTCCGGCTACGACGGACGCTACGGCTGCGACGGTGAACGTGCCGTGCGGCACGTCGGCATGCAGCAGCTTCGGAACTTCCTTGACCGTCGCCGCGAGGATGATCGGCGTGGCGATCAGGAAGGAGAAATGGGCGGCCGCCGCATGGTCCAGCCGGCGCAGCAGGCCACCAGTAATAGTGGCCCCAGAGCGCGACAGGCCCGGCAGCAACGCCAGGCATTGCCACAGGCCGATTATCAGGGCGTCGGCCAACGTCAGCGTCGCCAGGGGGTGGGGTGCGGCTGTGCCGTCGCGCCTGCGCAGGCGCTCGCCTGCCAGGAGCAGCACGCCGTTGGCCACCAGAAAACCAGACACGATCAAAGGCGAGCCGAACAGATCGCGCAACCGACGCTCGAACAGGCCGCCCAGGATCACCGCCGGGATCGTCGCGACGACCAGCAATAGGAGGATGTAGCGGCTCTCCCGCACGCGTTGCGGAGAGGATAGCCCCAGCACGCCGATGCCGAGCGCCCACCAGTCGCGCCAGAAGTAGCCGAGCAGTGCCGCCGCCGTGCCGAGATGCAGCAGCACCAGGAAGGGGAGGAAAGCCGGGGCATGCTGATCGAGGTGCCAGCCGAGCAAGGCGGGCACGACCACGGCATGACCCAGCGAGCTGACCGGAAACAGCTCGGTGGCGCCCTGCAGGATGGCGATCAGGATGGCGTGCAGGTAGGTCATTCGGCAGTCCCGCGTTCAGGCGAGCGGCATCGCCCGTCGCCGCCGCTGCTTACAGCGTGCCGTCCGTCCGTGGATAGTCCGTATAGCCATGTTCGCGCCCGCCATACCACACGTCCTTCGGCGCCTCGGGGGCCAGCGGTGCACCGGTGCGGAAGCGTTCGACCAGGTCGGGGTTGGCGAGATAGGGACGGCCGAAGCACAGCAGGTCCGCCGTGTTGGCGTGGCGCGCGCGTATCGCCATCTGCAGGTCCAGGCCGTTATTGTTCATGGTCAGGCCGCGAAACGCGCGGCGCAGTTCGCCGTAGTCAAACCCGGGGATCGAGTCGCGTGGACCTTGGGTCTCGCCTTCGATCAGGTGGATGTAGGCTAGGCCGAGCCGGTCCATGTGCCACACGGCCACGCCGAACGTGGTTTGCGGGTCGTCGTCGTGGATGTCGTTGGCGCCGCTGGTCGGGCCGAAGCGGACGCCCACCCGGTCGGCACCCCAAACGCCCACCACTGCTTCGGCTACTTCCACCAGCAGGCGGTTGCGGTTCTCCGCCGAGCCGCCATAAGCGTCGGTGCGGTGGTTGGTGCCGGTGCGCAGGAACTGGTCGATCAGGTAGCCATTGGCCGCGTGTATCTCTACCCCGTCGAAGCCGGCGCGCTTTGCGCAGTTTGCGGCGTGGTCGTAATCGGCCACGATGCCCGGCATCTCGGAAGTCGCGAGGGCACGTGGCCTTGGGATCGGTTGCAGGCCCGCTTCCGTGAAAGCCTTGCCGTTCGGGCGTATGGCGGAGGGGGCCACGGGGAGCACGTTGCCGATCTGCAGGTCGGGGTGGCTGATGCGGCCGACATGCCAGAGTTGGCAAACGATATGGCCGCCACGGGCGTGCACCGCGTCGGTCGCAAGGCGCCAGCCCGCCACTTGTGCGTCGGTAAAGATTCCGGGTGTCAGCGCATAGCCGCGGCCCTGCGGCGAGATGTTGGTGGCCTCGCTAACAATCAGGCCGGCGCTGGCGCGCTGTGCGTAATAGATTGCGTTCATAGCGTCCGGTACGCCGCCTGCACCCGCCCTGCTGCGCGTCAACGGCGCCATGACGATGCGGTTGGCCAGCGTAATCGGGCCCATGCTTACGGGCTGGAACAGATCGGCTGTGTCGGAGCGGAGGTTGATGTCCATCGGTTATTCCTTGAAGTGAAAGTCTTCCTTTAAAGGAGTGCTTCCTTCAATCGTTCAAAGGATACGACTTCATCAATCGCTGTTCCTCCCGCCAATCTCGCCACATCCGGCGCACGCCGCTGCTGCGCGCGCCGCGACGCCGCATCTCGCGCCCGATCGCGAACGCTGCGGCATAATGGCGGAACTGGGCGGCATACACCTCGCGCAGGCTGGTATCGGGATCCCAGATGTGTGTGGCCTCCGAACCTGCCCCGTTTATCTCGATAATGCTGAACCCCTCCCCCTGATGCAGTGCGCGCAGGCTGCGGTAGCGCAGGTCGATTCGGCCGAAATGGAAATCCGGCATAGCGCGCGCAATCTCGTCGATGCGCGTGGCCAGCGCCGGGGTAATGTCGGCGGCACCGTTGCGAAAGACCGAGCCCTTGCAGTGGTTGCCGGCAAACACCAGCCGAACCCGCTCGCCTCGCCCGGGCACGCTATCGAGCCGGCCCGCCAAACGGGATAGATACAGGTGGCGCAAGCGGCCATGGCGCGGGTCGGCCTCGATCAGCGCGGCCAGGGTGGACAGGCCGTCGCCGGTCACCGCCGGCGCATGCTTCAGGGTGAGCGAGCTCAAGTGACCCGCATCGTCTTGCGGCCGGCGGATATAAAAAACGCCGGCCTCACCCTCGAAGGGCACAAGATGCTGCAGCATCAGGCAAATGTTGCGTGGGAAGGCAGCCAGCACGTCCCGCAGCGCGGCCTGTGTCTCGACCAGGCGAACGCCCGCGCCGTTGCAGCCGACATCCGGCTTGACGACCAGCGGCAGGGCGAGCTGTGCCTCGCGCATCGCCACCAGTGCGCGTGGCAAATCGCCGGTCCCGGTAATCAGGGTCGTGTAAGGCGCAATCCAGTCGCGCGCCCCGCCCTGAACCTGGTCCAGAATGGCCGTCTTGCTTTCGCCGCAGAGGCCGCCGGTCGTGATGTGGGGATTGGCCGCTGTGGGCAGGCTGAAATCGCCGTAGCGCAGGCCTAGCGCGATCCAATGCGCTACGATCGGGCCATAGGCCAGCCAGCCGGGCAGGAACTCGAAGGGCGAAATGTCCCGTCCGCGCTCGATTGGCGCATTCAGCGCCTCGGCGAGCGCGTCCGGGTCGATCGCAGCGTCACTCATGGCGTCCATGTCAGTCTGCTTTCTCCTGTACATGGGCGGCCAAGCGGCCGACGAGCACGATCGCCACCAGGAAAGCGACGAACCCCAACCACCGCCACTGCCCCATATCGTCAACCAGCAGCTTGCCCACCCTCAGCGACAGGGCGAACAACGCCGACGTCCATATCAGGGTGGCGCCGACAGCGGCGGTCACGAACTTGGTGAAGTTTGCGCCCAGAAAGCCGCAAGCCGTGTAGGTGGGCAGGCGCACGCCGGGCAGGAAGCGGCTGATGAACACCACCTTGAACACGTGCCGCTCCAGCCACGCCCGGCCGTGGTCCTGACGCTGCGGCGGGATCAGCCGCAGTGCCCAGGGTACGTGCGCGGCCAGCCGCCCCAGCCCATAAAGGCCGATGTCGCCCAGCACGATGCCTAGATAGAGCGACACCAACGCCACCGGCATCGACACGGCGCCGCTCTGTACTGCGATGGCCGCCCCCGCAGTTGCCGCGTCTTCCAAAATAAAGGTGCCGGCGATGATCGCGCAGCCCTGAAGGACGGCGGAGTGACCCGCAATATTCAGCAGATTGGTGACCGACAAGTCCATAAACGCGCCTAGGGCTCTCTCGGCATACGCCGGCGCCTGAGTGCGCAGGGCGCATGTGCCAGGGGATCGAGTTTTGGACAAGGTTTCGGCCCGGACGGTGACGGCGCTCTCAGGTCAAGAGACGGTTTGCCAAATCAGCGCGTAACGCGTCGTTCAGGCCGAGTGCATGGGTGAAGTAGGCGTCCATGGAGCCGTATTCGTCGTCGATGGCCGCGAACGCACCAGCCAGCATCGGCGCGTGCGCCCCGAGCAACACGTCCTTCAGCGCGGGTGGCAGGTTGAACAGCGTGTTTGCGATCTCGCGCCGCCACAGGCGGTTCGTGGCCAGGTAATCCTGCAGCACGTGCTCCCATGCCACGCCCAAGGCCGTCAGCAGGAGGGCCGACCCGAAGCCGGTCCGATCCTTGCCGGCGGAGCAATGCATCAGAAGCGGCAGGCCATCGGGCGCCAAAATCGCTGCGAACACGGCACGGTAACGGGCATGGCTATGCAGGGCGTAGGCGCAGTAGGCGTCCCGTAACAGGCCCATCAGCTCGCCGGGAGAAAGCTCGCCGCCGGCCTCGCCGGTGCGCAGGATGTCGCGCAGCCCAGCGCCCACCGATGGCTCGATCGGCAGCGACAGGTCGCGTGCGCCGGCAACGCGGACGGGCGCCTGGGCCCGTTCGCGCACGCCGCGGAAATCGCAGACGGTGCGCAGCCCGAGCTCTGCGATGCGCGCCTCGTCGGCGGTCGATAGATCGACCAGGGCAGGGGCGCGGAACACCAGGCCGGTGCGCACGCTTCGGCCGCCCCTTGTAGGCCACCCGCCCAGGTCGCGCAGGTTCGAGGCGTTCTGCAGCGCGATGCCGATCGGCAAGTCGGCGACGGCCATGCTATTTGTGCGCCCGCTTCCGGCTGGGTGGCGGGGCGCGCAGCGGCTGGCGCTCGGCCGTCTCCGCCTTGAAACAGGCATTGTCGTTGCCGACGCCGAACTGGATAGTCGGCAGCAACGCACCCAACGGCGTAAGCAGAACACCCAAGCCAGCCGCCGCACCGGCACGTGCCAGCACTTCGGCCCCTGGCCGGATGGAGGGGCTGGTGATCGGCCCGGTCAGGTCGATCGGACCGGGTAGCGATCCGACCGAGAAATGCTTGGACCGTGTCGTCAGTGAGTAGTCCATCGTCTGGTTGCGCAAGTCGATCGTGCCCTGGCCCGTCACCCGCGCCTCGTTGGTGTCCAGCAGCAGCGCCTTGGTGCTGACGATGCCGTTGTTCAGTGGCAGGTCGGTGACGAAGCAGTCGATCTTGGCGCGGTTCGGTACGCCTAGGGCCGAAAGCAGCGCGTTGCCGAATTCCAGGCCCGCAATGTCGACCAGCAAGGCGGATACGTCGCCGGCGCTGACCAGTACCAGCTTCAGCTCGCCATTCCCCTGGCCCATCATGCTGGCCACGGAGTTGCCGTTGGTGTCGATTCGTGCCTGGCCGCCGATCACGCCATTACCCTGGAAACTGTGGGTTGCCTGCATCAGGCGCGCTAGTTCGATATGGCGGAAGCTGACATCGGCGTTCGTGTGCAGGATGTCGCCTGTTCCGGGCGCCAACAAGATAGTGCTGGCGATGTCGCCGTTGCCAACGACAAAATCCAGCGGATGCAGGTTGATGCGCCCGTCCACGATGTCCATCGCAAGCACGAGCCTGTCGAACGGCGTGTATTTGTTCTCGATATGCTCGGCGCGGTATTTCAAGTGTATGTCGGCCGCGCGTATTTTCGGCAAGTTGAACGGCGTGCTGGAGAACAGGGCCTTGCTCGTCTTGGCATGGGCAACTTCGCGCTTCTGCACGACCGTCTCGCCGGCCGTCTTGTCGGCGCGGCCGGGTGGTGCGCCGATGAAGCCGCCGAGGTCGGCCAAATCGACCCGGTGGGAGACGAGGTTCATCACCACGTCAGGCCGCTGGCCGGCGCGTGGATCGACCAGGATGTCGCCGCCCAGGTCCGACGAACCGACACGTCCCGCAAAATCGGTGAAGCGGATGCGCGGCGGCTGATAGTCGAGCTTGCCGGTGATCGCAAACGGGGGCGTTTGCGGAATGGGAATGCCGGTCAGCGGGTAAAGCTGCGACATGTCCGGGCCCGAAAAACTCAATTTCAGCCGTGCACCGGCAAAGTCGATTGGGTTTTCCACCGTGCCGATCAGCGAGGCTTTGGTGGGGCCGTTGGCCACGTGCAGGTCGATCGGATAGGGGTGCTGCGCGTCCCGGATCGACAGCAGCGCCCCGCCCACGAACTGCGCGGTGACCGGCTGGCCGGCATACGTGCCATGGGCGTCGGCGGTGAGTGCGGCGGGCGCGTTGCCGGATGCCGGACGGGTGGCAAGCGCTACGGTGAAGTTCGAACGCAGCTTCGGGTCGACGACGTGGGCCATACCCTGGTTGATCTGCAGGTCGCCGATCTGCGGCGGCGGCGAGGGCGCGTCGCCCGGCTTAGCGGCCGGAAACTTCAGCGCGAAGTTGTTCTCGCCGTTTGCCAACCCGGTTGCGTGGATTTCGGGCTGGTCCACAGTGATCGACGGCAGGACGATGGCGCGGTGACGAATATACTCCATCACGCTGGCCACCACCGTCAGCCGAGCGATATGGGCGAGCGGCTCCGCCTGCGCGAAGCCGTCGGGGTTGGCGACCACAACGTCATCGGCCGCCACCGTCGTCTGGCGGCCGAGGCGGACATGGAGATGGCTGATCGTCACCTTGCGGCCGATGGCGGCCGAGGCTCGCGATTGCACAATTGGAATGAACCAGTCCCAATTCCACAGTAGAACCAGGGCAATTACCGCAATTGCCAGCACGCCGAAGAGGATGGCACTGATACGAAGGCGGCTTCGGCGACGGGGGGGCGCGGCAGTCTGTTTCATGCCGCGGGCAACGCCCAACTCCGGCGGCAGTTTGCGTGCACCCGTTACGGCTTGCGCGCGGCTGGCGAGAAAGATGCTGTATTGCCAGCGTGTTCGCTTACATCTACCCGCTCGAGCCAAACGCGGCCCGCCGTCTCACGTGCGATATAATTGCTGGCCCAGCGATGCGCCTGGCTGGCGAATGCCTCGCACCCGATCTCGTCCAGCACCACCAGGCGCGCCAGGCCCGCGTCACCCAACGCGCGCCACGTCGCCAAGTCCGGGTCGTCGGCTGCGGCCAAAAGCGTATGGTCGAACGTCTCGTGCAGCCAGGCCCGCAGCGGCTTCAAGCTGCCGAAGTCGACGCACCAGGCGCGGTCGTCCAGGCTTTGGCAGGCGAAGATGAACCGAAACGCCAGGGCGTAGCCGTGCAAGAACCGGCAGTGCGAGTGGGTTGCCTGCCATTGCCGGAACGCGCAGGACAGGCCCTCGTCATGGCCGTAAGCCTTGACGACGCGCCAGATCGGGAGGTGCTCCTGCATCGTGGACGGCATAGGTCGCTGTCGCCTTGCCGGTCAAACCGTGGGCCTGCCCGGGCCGCGATAGTGGGAAACGCTGCCCCCGGTTTGCAAAGCCGCCAGTCAATCCCCATCATGTCCTTACCAGCGCTGTAGAACATCAGTAATCCCAGCGATCTACTGTGGATCAGATGTGCCTGGTAGGAGTTTCGATGTTCGATTGCACCGCGCCGGATTGCTGCATCGACCTGCCAGGCGGCGACACCTGGGCAATCGCCGCCCCAAGGCTCGAAACCCACGTCTCCGAAAGCCTGTGCAGCCTGCGGCGCGCGATACTAAGCGAGCACGCCGGCCGTATCGCCGTCGTTTCCTCCTTCGGGGCCGACTCTGCCGTCCTGCTGGCTCTAGTGGCCGACATCGATCCGGCAACCCCGGTGATATTCGTCGATACGCGGCAGCATTTCGCAGAGACGCTGGCCTATCGCGACACCCTCGCCAGCCGCCTCGGCCTGACCGACCTTCGCAGCGTTGGACCGACCGACGCGGCGCTTGCCGACGCCGACCCCACGGCCGAGCTGTGGCAGTTCGACCCGGATGCCTGCTGTGCGCTGCGCAAGGTGACCCCGCTCGACCGTGCGTTGGCGCCGTTCGACGCCTGGATCTCCGGCCGCAAGCGCTACCAATCGTCGGGCCGTGCCGCCCTGCCTGTGGCCGAGCAGGTTGACGGCAAGACGAAGCTGAACCCGCTGGCAGCCTGGAGTGCTGCTCAGATTGAGGCCGAGATGGTCCGCCGCCGCCTGCCGCGCCATGCGTTGAGCCTGGCCGGCTATCCCTCAATCGGCTGCGCCACCTGCACGCGCGCGGTGGCCGCCGGCGAGGACCCGCGCAGCGGCCGCTGGGCGGGCACCGGCAAGACGGAATGCGGCATCCACCTCTCGCACGATCCGGCCGCTGCCATCTAGCATCGGCCCAAGCCTGGCCGCACAGTCCGGGCATGATCAATCCGGCAATCACCGTCGGCCGTCAGGCCTGGTGCCAGGGGAAACCCAGCGACGGCACACGCTGTCTGGCCGAGGAAACGGCCATTGCCATCACCTACAACCGCGTGACCCACGCCGTGATGATGGCGACACCGGCCGACCTGCACGACTTCGCTGCCGGCTTCAGCCTGTCCGAGCAGATCGTGACGTGTGTTGCCGATATCGAAGAGTTGGCGATTATCGAGGCTGAAGGCGGTCTCGAATTGCGCTTGTGGATACCCACCGGACAGATGGCGGCGCTAGAGAAACGCCGCCGCCGGCTGGCCGGCGCCACCGGATGTGGCATGTGCGGTCTGGAGAGCCTGGGCGAGGCGCTGCGGCCGGTGCCGGCCGTGCCGACTGGGCGGGTGTTCACCGCCGAACAGGTTGCGTGCGCAGCCACCAGCCTGCCGGCCGCCCAACTCCTGAATAACGCTACCCGCGCGGTCCATGCCGCCGGCTTCTGGACTCCAGAGGCGGGGCTGGTGGCGGTGCGCGAGGATGTCGGCCGCCACAACGCGCTCGACAAGCTGGGCGGGGCGCTGGCGCACGGCGGAATCATTGCGGCAGAAGGAATAGTTTTACTGACCAGCCGTATCTCGATCGAGCTCGTGCAGAAGGCGGCGCGCATGGGTGCATCGATGCTTGTGGCGGTCTCGGCTCCCACCGCGCTGGCCGTCCGGGCGGCGGAAGCGGCAGGGATTACGCTGGTAGGTGTCGCGCGGAACGACGGCTTCGAGTTGTTTTCTGGCGCCTGGCGGGTCGAGCCGGACGGCGGTCGGCAGGTTGCGGCGCAGTCAGCTCGACGGTCGTAAGACATGCGCGGCAGCGCTGCGCGGTGACATCGCCCCTGGCTTCTAAGCTGCGGCAGCCTTCGCCTCGCGCCGACGCTCCGTCAGGATGAACTCCGTGTAGCCGTTCGGCTGCTCGCGGCCGCGGAACACCAGGTCGCAGGCGGCGCGGAACGCCGGCCCGTCGAAACCGGGCGCCATCGGTTTGTAGGCCGAATCGCTTGCGTTCTGCCGGTCCACCACACCCGCCATGCGGCGCAGCGTCTCCGTCACCTGCGCCTCGCTGACCACGCCGTGTAGCAGCCAGTTGGCGATGTGCTGGCTGCTGATGCGCAACGTCGCGCGATCCTCCATCAGGCCGACGTCGTGCGCGTCCGGCACCTTGGAGCAGCCGACGCCCTGATCGACCCAGCGCACCACGTAACCGAGAATGCCCTGCGCGTTGTTGTCCAGCTCCTGCTGCACGTCGTCCGGCGCCCAGTTGCTCGCCTCCTTTGGTATGGTCAGCAGGTCGGACAGGCTGGCGCGCGGCCGGAGTGCCCGTTCGGCCTGCCGGGCGGCGACATCGACCTGATGGTAGTGGATCGCATGCAGCGTGGCCGCGGTGGGCGAGGGGACCCAAGCGGTGTTGGCACCCGCCATCGGGTGGCCGATCTTCTGGGCCAGCATGTCGGCCATACGGTCCGGCGCCGCCCACATGCCCTTGCCGATCTGCGCGTGGCCGCGCAGGCCGCAAGCCAGGCCGATGTCGACGTTTCGGTCCTCGTAGGCGGGCAGCCAACGCGTGGTCTTCATGTCGTTCTTGCGCACCATGGTGCCCGCCTCCATCGAGGTGTGCATCTCGTCGCCGGTGCGGTCCAGGAAGCCGGTGTTGATGAAGAACACACGGTCGGCGGCGGCATGGATGCAGGCAGCTAGGTTGGCGCTGGTGCGGCGCTCCTCGTCCATGATGCCCATCTTCAGCGACCGCTTCGGCAGAGCCAGCAAGTCCTCGACGCGCCCGAACAGCTCGGCTGCGAAAGCCACTTCGTCCGGCCCGTGCATCTTGGGCTTCACGATGTACATCGATCCCGTGCGGCTGTTGCGCAGCGCGGGCGTGCCGCGCAAATCATGCGTGGCGATCAGGGCGGTCACCGCGCAATCCAGCATCGTCTCCGGGATCTCGCTGCCATCCTGCATCAGCACCGCGTCGGTGTACATATGGTGGCCGACGTTACGGATCAGCATGAGGCTGCGGCCGGGCAGGGTCAGCTTGCCGCCGCCGGGCACGGTGAACGCCAAGTCGGCCTTAAGACGCCGCTGCTGCGTCTGGCCGCCCTTCTGGACATCGGCCGAGAGCGTACCCTGTGTCAGGCCCAGCCAGTTGCGATAGACCTCAACCTTGTCGGCCGCATCGACGGCCGCTACGCTGTCCTCGCAATCCATGATGGTGCTCACGGCCGACTCGAGAACTACGTCGGTCACACCGGCGGGATCGCTGGCGCCGATGATCTGGCTGCGGTTGATCTTCACCAAAATGTGCAGGCCGTTCTGCTTCAACAGGATCGCGCTGGGTGCGCCGGGTTCGCCCTGGTAACCTACGAATTGAGCGGCGTCGGCCAAGGTCAGAAGGCGGCCGCCGGCCTGCACGGCGAGCTTGCCGTCGGCCACCGCGTAGCCGGTGGCGTCGGCGTAGCTGCCGCCGTCCAGCGGCACGGTCGCGTCGAGAAAGCTCCGCGCGAAAGCGATTACCTGACCACCACGCTGCGCATTGTAGCCGCGGCCGCGCTCGGCGCCCGGCGTCTCGGGCAGCGCGTCGGTGCCGTACAGCGCGTCGTACAAGCTGCCCCAGCGCGCATTCGCCGCGTTCAGCGCATAGCGTGCGTTGGAAATCGGCACCACGAGCTGCGGTCCGGCGATCTGCGCGATTTCGGTGTCCACGTTGGCGGTGGTCACAGTGAACGCTAGGGGTTCCGGCTGAAGGTAGCCGATCGCGCGCAGGAACGCCTCGTAGGCAGCTTGGTCGAAAGCCTGGGCGCGGTGGGCCACGTGCCAGGCGTCGATCTTGGCCTGCAGTGCATCACGATGATCGAGCAGGGCACGGTTGCGCGGCGCCAGGTCGCCCAGCACGCCGGCCAGGCCGGTCCAGAACTGCGCTCCGGTCAGGCCGGTGCCGTGGGCCGCTTCGTCGCAGACGAAGTCGTGCAACACGCGGGCAATCTTCAGTCCACCGGCTTCAACGCGATCCATTCGACTGTCCTGTGCTCGGGCTAAGCCGCTGTTTTGCTGCGCACGCGCCGCGGCGCAACCCCCGCCGCCGCGCAAGGCGTGCCGCGGGATGAACGCAAGCCGCCTCCGGGCGCTTGCTGAGCAGTCAGGAGAGGTTGCGATGGCGGAGCATGAGTGGGGTCTTGACGACATACTTGCCGAGAGCGCCGCGCTGCTGGCAGAGGGTGAGGCGGACCGCGCAAGCCCATGGCGCAACCCGACCCTGATCACGCTGGGGCCCGACGGCACGCCGCAGGCCCGAACCGTGGTCCTGCGCCGCTTCGACCTCGCCCGTCGGCAGATCGAGACCCATACTGACACCCGCTCGGCGAAATACGGCGAGCTGCAGGTCCACCCCGCAGCCAGCCTGCACGGCTGGGACGCGGCACGGCACGTGCAGCTGAGGATTACGGGATCGGTAACACTGCACGTGGCCGATTTGGTGGCCGACACGGCGTGGGCTTCGCTGCGCCCGCAAACCCGGGAGACCTACGCGGTCACCCCAGGGCCGGGCACCATGATTGCGGCGCCCGACGATACGGGCAAGTCGGGCGAGGACGCAGCATACGCGGTGTTCTGCGTGGTGATCTTCGCGTTCGACCGGCTCGAATACCTTCACCTGGGCAAGGACGGCCACCGGCGGGCCCGGTTCGGCTGGACGCCGGCAGGGCGCGCGGCACAATGGCTGGTACCCTGACGTCCAAACCGGTCGCCCTGCAATCGGCCTAGGGGTTGCAGATCGCCTCGCCGTCACCCGGCCCGTTGCCACGGTTGCTGGACCCGGCCGAACAAAGGTCGTAGTCGCGGTTCTGCCGGGTGGACGGGCTGGTGTATTTCCAAGGGTGGTTCCACGGATCACGCGGGTCCTGCTCGCCCTTCAGATACGGCCCGTTCCAGTTCTCGACATCGGACGGTTTTGCGACCAGCGAAACGAGGCCCTGCTCGGTCGTGGGGTAGCCGCCGACGTCGAGCTTGTAGAGGTCCAGCACCGAGCCGAGCCGCTCGATCTGCTGTTTGGCCACCGAGTTCTTCGCCCCGCCCAACTGCTTGAGGGCAGCCGGCGCCACAAAGGCCACCAGCAGGCCCAGGATGGCGATGACGACGAGCAACTCCAGCAGCGTGAAGCCGGCCTCGCGGCGGGGTGTTTCGGCGTGGAGAGGCGGCGGGGTCACGATTGAGGTTATGGTGCGCATGGCCGTCTTTCTGCGGCTTGGCTGCGCGGCTCGCAAGGAGCGGCGCATGAAGATCGCGACATGCCACGGCCACTTCCCAACGGCACACGAAAATGCGATTGCACGCGCCTAACTGGGGTGACCTTGCCGATGGCGGTGCCGTTTCTGGCCTGCATGCTGGCCACCGCGCATTTTTACGCGCTGCCCCCACGCGTGCTGCCCTCGATCCAGGCGGTGGAGGGTGGCCGGCCGGGCCTGGTGCATGCCAACACCGACGGCTCCGCCGATCTGGGCCTGATGCAGATCAACACGCTTTGGGTGCCGCTCGTGGCCCAAGTCGTCGGCGCCGACGCCGCCTCCACGCGCGTGCGGCTGACCAACGACGCGTGTTTCTCGATCGCCGCCTCCGGTGCCATCCTGCGCGCCTTTCTGCGTGAGACCGGCGGCGACTTGATGCGCGCGATCGGCGACTATCATTCCCACACCGGCCCGCTGAACCTGTCCTATCAAGCGCTGGTGCTGGACCGCGCCAGCCGGATGTTCGCACAGGCAGGCCAGTAGCGACGCTATTCGGCAATGCGGCCTAACATATGGCGTAGCTCACCACGTCATTGCGCTCGACTGGACCGAAACCGTGGCACACGGCCTGCACAGCACACAGGCGGCACATCGCCGGCGCTCGTGGAGGTCCAATGAAGCAGTGTTCTCTCGTTCAAGCCGCCTTGCTTGGCATTGTCATCGTCCCGTGTGCGCCAGCGTTGGCGGCCGAGAAAACCACCACTCTGGCCGGTGCAGGTCTGGCAATCGTCACGCCCTGCGCGGCCCAAGTCGTTGTCCAGCCCGATCCCAACCTGCAGGGGCGTTCCGTCGTGACAGCGACGGCCGATCACCCAGAGGAACTGGACCGGCTGGTGCTCGACACCGAACCCAGCCCAAGCGTCAGCACCGGCCGGCGCGAGTGCTGGCGGCCGGAGTCGAATGTCGTGTTCAGGCCGACGCTGAGCCTGAGGGTGAAGGTTCCGGTCGGCACGCCGCTCTCCATCGACGAGAGCGCGGTTGGCCATTACACGATAGGCGACGTCGGCGGCCCGTTCAGCCTGAACTTGTCCGGCGCAGCCCAGGTCCAAACTGGGCGTATCACCACGTTGCGGGCCGACCTGAGCGGATCGGGCAGCCTGACCGCGTCAGTTATCGACGGCCCGGCAAGCGCCGAGATGTCCGGTCATGGCATGGTTCGCATCGGCCGGGCGACGGCCCCGGTGTTGTCGCTCAGCCTGAGTGGCATGGGCTCGTTCGTCATCATGTCCGGATCGATCAGCAAGGCCACCCTGGACAACAGCGGCGCTGGCACGGTCCAAATCGGGGCAACGGTGGGCGACGTAACAGCCAACCTGTCCGGCATCGGATCCGTTCACCTCTCCCACGTGACAGGCGCCGTCCAGAAGGAGGTGAGCGGCATGGGTTCGGTGACCGTCGGGGACTGAGCGGCTCGCGAGAGCTCCCCACCCCGCGGCCGCATTGCAGCCTTGTCAAGCCGACCTTAGACGGTCAGCGCGCTAGGCTTCTGTTTGAGAGAGCAAGTTTCCGGCAGCGACTGTCGTATCTTGCGTGAGATCGCGCTAGCCGTGCGGTGCGGCTGGCGCCGGTGCAGCAGCCGGCTGGGCTGTGGCGGCTGCCTGAGCCTTTGCCTTCTCCTTGGCCTCGTGATGGCCTATGGCGCAACCGGCTGCAGCGCCGACCACGCCGTGATGGCCGGCCACGTGCCCCGCGACGCCGCCGACCGCGGCGCCCGTCACGCAACCGGCCTGGGCCGCCATCGGCGCTGCCAGGCCAGCGATGATCAGGGAAGCGTACGACGCTTTCAGGTGTCGAATCATGGGGTCGTTCCTTTTCGTGGGTGGTGTGCAAACGCGTTTGCCGCGTTCATCGTTCCACGACGCAGACTATGCCGGCGGGTCGTCCATGCTGGGCCGCCCTGTCACATGCCGCCACCAGTGCCAGAGCAGCCGGGCCGCCAGCGCGCGGTGCGGCTGCCAAGCCTGGGCCACGCCGCGCAGCACGGCGGGGGTGGGCCGTGCCGGCAAGCCGTGCAGGTCTGCCGTGGCGGCCTGCAACGCCAGGTCGCCGGCCGGAAATACATCCGGTCGTTGCAACGCGAACAGCAGGTAGATCTCCGCCGACCACACGCCCAGGCCGCGCACGGCCGATAGCGTGCGCACCGCCTCCTCGTCGCCCATGCCGGCGAGCGTTTCGGTGGCCAACTGGCCGGAGAGAAAGGCTTGCGCCACCGCCCGCCCATGACCGATTTTGGGCCGCGACAGGCCGGCCCCCCGCAACGCGTCCTCTTCCAATGCTAGAAACCCGGCCGGTGTGCAGCTGTCGGGCAGGGCGCAGCAGCGTCGCCAGATGGCGGCTGCCGCTTGGTTGCTGATCTGCTGGCCCACGATCGCGTTCAACAACCCGGTAAATCCTGCTTCACGCACCCGCCAAGGCAGCGGCCCCGCTTCCGCCTCAACCCGTGCCAGCCCCGGGTCGATCCGCGCCAGCCGATCGAGGCCATGGCGTGCTTCGGGCGGCACCGGCGGATCGGCCATAGCAACGTTCTCTCCAGGTATGCATGCTGATGGCGCACAACTGAAACGGAGTGCAACGGTGGGGTAGCTGACCAGCGCAAAACGCGTATGACAGTCAGCCATGGAGACCATGCCGCACATCCTGGTCGTCGACGACGACCGGGAGATACGGGAGCTGCTGGCGCGCTTTCTGGAGCGCAACCGCTTCCGCGTGACCGCCGTGCGCGACGGACGCGAGGCACGCCGCCATTGGCCCCTGGGGCACTACCAACTCGTGGTACTGGATCTGATGTTGCCCGGCGAAAGCGGGCTCGACGTCGCGCGGTGGCTGCGAACGCAATCTGACGTTCCAATCGTGATGCTGACCGCGATGGGGGAGGAGACGGACCGGATCATCGGCTTGGAACTCGGGGCCGACGACTACGTGCCCAAGCCGTTCAACCCGCGCGAGCTGCTGGCGCGCATACGCGCCGTGCTGCGCCGTACCTCCGAGCGCGCCGAGAAGCTGGTTGAACCCGCCGCCCGCGCCGTCCGCTTCAGCGGCTGGACCTTGGAACCCGCGCGCCGCCGTCTGTTGAACCCGGACGGCGTGGAGGTGGCGCTGACCGGCGGGGAGTACGACCTGCTGGTGGCGCTGGTGGAACGCGCCAACCGCGTGCTGACCCGCGACATGCTGCTCGACCTGCTGCGCGGCCGCCAGGCCGGCCCGTTCGACCGCGCCATCGACGTTGCAATCAGCCGCCTGCGCCGCAAGCTGGAAGATGACGGCCGGCACGCGCAGCTAATAAAAACCGTCCGCGGCGGCGGTTACGTGTTAGCCGCCGACATTGAACGCAGCTAAGCGCGCGCTGGACGGGTGGGTTTTTCCTCGCAGCCTGGCCAACCGCACGCTGCTGACGCTGCTGCTGGGCCTGGTGGTGGTGCAGGCGGCCGGGCTGACCATACACGCCTTCGACCGCATCGAGCTGCAGCGCTTCGCCGAGCTGCGCGACCTCGGCATACGCTCTATGAGCATCTACAAGTCGCTGGTGGCCACAGCACCGGAGGAGCGGGTTGCGGCGCTGCGGGAGATGGATCTGGGCCCGGCGATGACCGCAACGCTGGCCGACGGACCGCCGGTCGCACCCGAGGCGACCCCGCCACCCTATAACGGGCAGATACGGGTGAACATGGGCCTGGTGCCGGTGCGCCCGGTCAACCGGCCGCGCGACGTGGTGATCCGCGGGGCGCCCTGGTCGCCCAGCATCACCATCGCGATGAAGTTCCCCGAAGGAGCGTGGCTGATCCTGCACGCCGTACAGCCGCGCCCGCGGCCGTGGCACTCGCCCACCTTCCTGCTCGCCTTCGTGTTGATGACGGCGGCGGCAGCGGCACTCTCGTTCTGGGCAGTGCGCCGGCTGACCGGGCCGGTGGGGTTGCTGGCCGAGGCGGCGGAACGGCTGGGCCGCGACGTTAACGCCCCGCCGCTGCCCGAGCGTGGCCCAGAAGAGGTGGTCCGTGCGGCCATAGCGTTCAACACGATGGCCGGCCGCATCCGCCGCTTCGTGCAGGACCGCACCTTCCTGCTGACCGCGATCGGCCACGATCTGCGCACGCCGATCACCCGCCTGAAGCTGCGCGCCGAATTCATCGAGGACGACGAGCAGCGCCAGAAATTCATCGCCGACCTCGACGAGCTGGACACCATGGTCGCCGCCACCCTGGTGTTCGGCCGCGACACCGCCGATACCGAACCGGCCGTGGCGTTCGACCTAGTGGCCCTGCTGCGCACCGTGCTGGACGACGCGGCCGATGCCCGGCCCGAGGCCGCCTATCATCTGTCGCTCACCGGCCCGGCCCACCTGACGGTGACCGGCCGCATCCTGGCGCTGAAGCGAAGTTTTGCGAACTTGGTCGGCAACGCGGTGAAGTATGGCGGCGCGGCGCGCGTTGCGCTCGTTCCCGGCCCGGGCTTGGCCACCGTCACGATCGAGGATGACGGCCCCGGCCTGCCGCCCGACGAGCTGGAGCGCATTTTCGAGCCGTTCTACCGCGTGGAGGACAGCCGCAACCGCGAGACGGGCGGCACGGGACTGGGCCTGCCGATTGCCCGCAACATTCTGCGCGCGCATGGGGGCGATGTGGTGCTGGGCAACCGCCCGGGCGGCGGCGCGCGTGCGGCGGTAACTCTGCCGGCTTAGCAATCGCTACGATCCATCAAGTGACCGGCATCCCGGCATCGAACAGCTTTTCAGGCATGACTGCCGGCGGGTCTTCCGGGCGGTGCAGCACCCGGGTGACCAGGGCGGCCAGGACTGCACCCAAAATCGGCGCCAGCCAGAACAGCCATAATTGGGTCAGGTAGCCGCCGCCGGCGAATACTGCCTGCCCGGTGCTGCGAGCCGGGTTGACCGAGGTGTTGGTGACCGGGATCGAGATCAGATGGATCAGCGTGAGTGCCAAACCGATCGGGATCGGGCCGAAACCGTCCGGCACGCGCGAGGACTTCACGCCGAAGATCACCATCAGGAAGAAGAACGTGCACACCATTTCGCACACCAGGCAGGACAGCAGCCCGAACTTGCCGGGGCTGAGGTCGCCGTAGCCGTTGGACGCGAACCCGCCCAGCGCAAAGCCAGGCTTGCCCGAGGCGATCACATACAGCACCGTAGCCGCGGCTATCGCGGCGATCACCTGTGTCACGACGTAGAACGCCACGTCACGCGCCGGAAACCGCCCGGCCGCGGCCAAGCCGATGGTGATGGCCGGATTGAAATGTGCACCGGACAAATAGCCCACGCCGTAGGCCATGGTCAAAACAGTCAGTCCGAAGGCGAGCGACACGCCCACGAACCCGATGCCCAGCGCCGGGAACGCTGCGGCCAGCACGGCGCTGCCGCAACCGCCGAATACCAGCCAGAACGTCCCAAGGAACTCCGCCGTCAGTCGTTTCGGCATGCTGATCGGCATGGGGCCTCTCCATTCATTATTGTGCGTTTGGCACGGCCAACGAAGGGCAGCAAGAAACGATGACGGGTCAAACAGACTTGATGGCGAGCTTGCCGAAATTTTCGCCGCTGAACAGCTTCAGCAGCGTTTCCGGGAACGTCTCCAGCCCGTCCACGATGTCCTCCTTGGATTTCAGCGATCCATCGTGCAGCCACCCGCCCATCGCCGCCATTCCCTCGGCGTAGCGGGCCGCGTAATCGAATACGACGAACCCTTCCATGCGGGCATGCTGCACGAGCAGCATCAGGTAATTCTTTGGGCCGGCCACCGCGTTGCTGTTGTACTGGGAAATGGCGCCGCAGATTACCACGCGTGCGTGGCGTGCCAGGCGCGCCATCGCTTCGTCCAGTATGGTGCCCCCGACGTTGTCGAAATACACGTCGATGCCCTTCGGACAGTGCTTCGACAAACCGCCGCCCACGTCTTCGTTCTTGTAGTCGACGACCGCATCGAAGCCGAGTGTGTCGCGTACGTAGGCGCATTTTTCCGCGCCGCCCGCCAGGCCCACCACGCGGCATCCTTTGATCCGCGCGATCTGCCCCACCAGCGCGCCGACGGCGCCGGACGCCGCAGAGACCACAACCGTCTGCCCAGCTTGCGGCGCGCCCACGTCCAGCAGGCCGAAATAGGCGGTCATGCCGGGCATGCCCAGCGCGCTGAGGAACACGGGCAGCGGCGCCATCTTGGCATCCACCTTCTGCACGCCGCTGCCGTCGGAGGCCGCATAATCCTGCATGCCGAACATGCCGACCACCGCCTCGCCCTCGCGAAAACCTGGGTGCTTGGAGGCCACCACCTCGCCCACGGCGCCGGCGCGCATCACCTCACCCAGCTTGATCGGCGGGATGTAGCTGCGCGCATCGTTCATCCAGCCGCGCATGGCCGGATCGAGCGAGATGTAATGCGTGCGCACCACGATCTGGCCGTCCTGGGGCTGCGGCGCGGCCAGTTCGGCGAAGGTGAAATCGCTGCGCTTGGGCAGGCCTTGCGGCCGCGATGTCAAAGTCCATTGGCGGTTAACAGACGCGTTCATGATCCTGTCCTTTTTGTTGGTGCATACCCGTCTGCATTCCATGCACGGGGAACGACGATGAAATCACCTTTCGTCACGGCTGTCGCAGAGAACTCGGCGAGCGTATGATGCCGGCCGGCGGGCAAGGCTCGAAGATGTGCGGTCAGCTGGTTGAAGCCGCTGTCTGGAAGCGCTGGTGACGCGTGCGGTAAGTCGGCATCTGCCGACACGCCATGGCATGCGGTCTGCTCCCTTCCACAAGGTGACGATGTGTCGCGCGATCCGGCTGACCGATAGCGGATCATCTTTGGCTGAAAACGATACGCCGACGTCTAGGCGAGAGCAGTCAGCCCGGCAGCTCTTTATGCTGCGCTGTCGCCCTCCCTCTTCATTTCCAGCTGCAACCAACGCTCCTCGCCTTTCGCCAGGTCGGCTTCCGCCTGTGCCAGCGCCCCGCTCGTCGCGTTGAATTTTTTCGGGTCGCGGGTGAATAGATTTGGGTCCTGTAACATGCGCTGATGGCGGGCGATATCGGCCTGCAGCTTGGCAATCGATTCCGGCAGCACCTTTTCCAGCTCGTGCCGCTCTTTGAACGACAGCCTTTTCGCCGGCGCAGGTTTCGCATCATTCGCGGCACCCGCCTGGCGCCGCTTCGCCTCATTGCGCGGCGCGAGCGACGGAGTGCCGCGTTGCGCCAGCATGTCCGAGTAGCCACCGGCATACTCCACCCAGCGCCCGTCGCCCTCGGCCGCCAGCGTTGAGGTCACCACGCGGTCGAGGAAATCACGGTCGTGACTGACCAGCAGCACGGTGCCCTGGTAGTCGGCCAGCATCTCCTGCAGCAGGTCCAGCGTTTCAAGGTCGAGGTCGTTGGTGGGCTCGTCCAGGATCATCAGGTTGCTGGGCCGCGCCAAAGCCACCGCCAGCATCAGCCGACCACGCTCCCCGCCAGACAGTACGCCGACCGCGGTGCGCGCCTGTTCGGGGCGGAACAGGAAATCCTTCATGTAGCCGATCACATGGCGTTTGGCACCGTTGACCAGCACCTGGTCGCCCGACCCGCCGGTCAGCGTCTCGGACAACGTGGCCTGCGGGTTCAGGCTCTCGCGCGTCTGGTCCAGAGTGACGGCGGCCAGGTTGGTGCCCAGCTTGATCTGGCCTCGATCGGGCTGGAGCACGCCGGTCGCCAGCTTCAGCAGGGTGGATTTTCCGGCCCCGTTCGGCCCCACGATGCCCACTCGGTCGCCGCGTATGATGCGGGCCGAAAAATCGCGCACCACGGTCTGCTCGCCGTAGGATTTCCACACGTCTTCGGCCACCGAGACCAGCTTGCCCGAGCCGTCGGCCTCGCTTGCCGCCATGCGCACGCCGCCGGCGGGGCCCACATGCTCGCGCTTTTGCGCCCGCAGCCCGGCCAGTTCGGCCACGCGGCGCACGTTGCGCTTGCGCCGGGCGGTGACGCCGTAGCGCATCCAGTCCTCCTCGCGCTTGATCTCGCGGCCCAGCTTGTGCTGGTCGCGCTCCTCCTGCTCCAGCACCTCGTCGCGCCATTCCTCGAAATGGGTGAAGCCGCGGTCCACGCGCTTCGTGCGCCCGCGGTCCAGCCAGACGATGCTGCGCGACACGCTTTCCAGCAGCCGCCGGTCGTGGCTGATCAGCACGATGCCGGCCCGCAGCGAGGCGAGCTCGGCTTCCAGCCATTCGATAGCCGGCAGGTCCAGATGATTGGTCGGCTCGTCGAGCAGCAGCAGGTCGGGGCTGGGCGCCAGAGCGCGCACCAGCGCCGCGCGCCGCGCCTCGCCGCCGGACAGGCGGACAGGCGCTTCGTCGCCGGTCAGGCCCACCTGCTCCAGCAGCGCGCGGCCGCGATACGGGTCGTCGCCGGGTCCCAAGCCCGCCTCCACGTAGGCGAGCACGGTGGCCGCGTCGCCAAAATCGGGCTCCTGGTGCATGTAACGTATGGTGGCGCCGGGTTGCAGGAAGCGCGTGCCGTCGGCGGCCAGCAACCCGGCCGCCACCTTCAGCAAGGTCGATTTCCCCGAGCCATTTCGCCCTACCAGGCAGATACGCTCGCCGGCCGCAACCGAGAGCTCGGCCCCGTCCAGCAACGGGCCGCCGCCGCCCAGCGTGAGGTGGGTGTCCTGCAGGGAGAGTAGAGGCGGCGCCATGCGCGGGTTCTCGGAAGAAAGGGGGCCGATGGCAAGGCCGGCCGCAGCACTATCGAGGCGCTTGCAGCCAGGCGGCCAGTCGCCTTGCAGCATTCGGTTTCGCCAGATCGAGCGCCGGCGGGGCCTGGGCGAAGAGAGTGCCGCCGCAGGCAGCCGCGCGTTCGGCAATGTCGGCCCAGATACGCGGGTCGGCCCGCAACACGATCAGCATCTGTCCCGCGCGCAGCGCCTCCAGCGCGCGGCCTGGCGCCTCCCCGCAGTCGAGGATGTGGGCATCGGCGCCCGCTTGCTGCATCATCGCGCGCCACCATCCAACCCCAGCATAGGCCCCCGCCCCAGGACCAGACAGCAGGATCGTTGGGCACAGGCAGGTCTGCGCCGTCCGCAGCGCCAGTTGGGCCATGCCGAGCCCGTGCACGATGACGGCCGGTGCCAGCTTCATGCTTGACGTTCAAGCCGTTGCACGCTTTGTCTGCAAGCCTGTTGGAAGCCAGGCAGCCTTCCTGGCGCTGTGCGGATCTCAGGGATCGTCGATGGATGAGGCCGGCAAGACCAGGGCCGATGAGGCCGGGCGTTTGGAAGCCGCACTCGAACGGATCGCCCGCAGCCGGCCAACTGCCGCGACCGGCCAGACAACGGCGTCCGCCGCCGACACGGCCGATTTGGCGCGCCGGCTGGACGCGCTGATCGCCGACCTGCGTTCCGTGCTCGGCCTCCGCTCCGCAGACTGACCATCCACGCCGCGCACCGGGCGCCGCACAAACGAAGAAGGACCGCCGTGGCCCAGCTTACCATCAAGATCAACGGCTATGCCTATACCGTAGGCTGCGACGACGGGCAGGAGGGCCACCTGATGCAGATGGCTTCCGAGGTCGAAAGCCGCATCGACAGCATAAAGGCGCTGGGCGGCCAGAGCGGGGAGAGCCGGCTGCTGGTGCTAGCCGCCTTGCTGATGGCCGACGAGTTGCACGACACACGCTCGACGCTGTCCAACCTGCAGCACGAGCTGGCCCGCCTGCCGCAGGCCGAGGCGGATGCCCGCCGACGCCTGGCCCGCCTGGCCGACCGGGCGGAAGAGATTGCGCAGGGGCTCGAGCAGACCTAGATACGATGGGCGGAGCTGCTGGGTGCGTCAGGCAATTCATCCCCGGGGCCGATAAGCAACCCCTCGGGGGCTGGCGCTGTCGCGATCCTGGTCGCGATATCTGGTTCCCACCTGCACACGCAGGCTCTGGGGGGTGAGACGTCAACGGCTTTGGCGGCTCCGTACACCACATCAAGATCAATAATGGCGATCGTACGCCATGACGATCGCGCCCCCGTGACGAACCCGCCCACGACGATCGCCGAGCAGAAAGCCGCGTTGCGCGAGCGGGCGTTGCGCTTGCGCACTGCGTTCGACCCCGCCGCAGGCGAGCAGCTTGCAGACTTGGTCCTATGCCGCGTGCCGCTCGCACCCGGCAGCGTCGTCGCCGGCGTCTGGCCGCTGCCGGGTGAGATGGATTTGCGCCCCTTGCTCCACGCGCTTGCCGGCATCGGCCACCGGGTCGTGTTGCCCGAGACACCGCCGTTGGGCCGGCCGCTCACATTCCGAACGTGGTCGCCGGGCTGCCCGATGGTGCGCGAGCGGTTCGGCACCTTTCGCCCGACAGGCGACGCCGCCGTGCCCGATGTGCTTTTTGTCCCCCTGCTCGCCTTCGACCGGAGTGGGGCGAGGCTGGGTTACGGCGGCGGCTATTACGACCGCACCCTGGCAGCCCTGCCAAACGCTCAAGCGGTCGGGTTCGGCTATGCCGCGCAGGAGGTTGAGCGCGTGCCGGCAACCGTGCTCGACTACCGGCTACCGCTTATCGTGACCGAACAAGACGTCATTTGCGCCAGCTCGCAGCCTAGTTAGCTGGACCGAAAACGTCAGCGCCCGCCATGTCCCCCGCCGCCCCCG
>CAXUHU010000001.1:0-108091 GCA_964250925.1 uncultured Acetobacteraceae bacterium | reverse complement strand
GCGCAGCACCATCAGCATGCGCTCCTGGCTCTCTGACAGCATCATCTCGTAGGCCGTCATGCCGGTCTCGCGCTGCGGGCAGGCATCGAGGTCCAGCTCGATGCCGACGTCGCCTTTGCCGGCCATCTCGACGGACGAGCTGGTCAGCCCTGCCGCCCCCATGTCCTGGATGGCGACGATGGCGTCGGTGGCCATCAGCTCCAGGCAGGCCTCGATCAGCAGTTTTTCCACGTAGGGATCGCCCACCTGCACGGTCGGCCGCTTGGCGTCCGAATTCGCGTCGAACTCGGCCGAGGCCATGGTGGCGCCGTGGATACCGTCCCGCCCCGTCTTGGACCCGACATAGACCACCGGATTGCCCACCCCGGCCGCCGCGCTGAGAAAGATCCGGTCCTGACGCGCGATGCCCACCGTCATGGCGTTGACCAGCGGGTTGCCGTCGTAGGCCGGGTGGAAATTCACCTCGCCGCCCACGGTCGGCACGCCCACGCAATTGCCGTAGCCGCCAATGCCCCGCACCACGCCATCGACGATCCGTTTCGTGTTCGCGTTGTCGGGCGAGCCGAAGCGCAGCGCGTTGAGGTTGGCGACCGGCCGCGCGCCCATGGTGAACACGTCGCGCAGGATGCCGCCTACGCCGGTGGCCGCCCCCTGGTAGGGTTCGATGAAGCTCGGGTGGTTATGCGATTCCATCTTGAAGATGGCGGCCAGCCCCTCGCCGATATCAACGACGCCGGCGTTCTCGCCCGGGCCGTGGATCACCCAGGGGGCGGCGGTGGGCAGGGTGCGCAGGTGCACGCGGCTGGATTTGTAGCTGCAATGCTCGGACCACATTACCGAGAAGATGCCGAGCTCGGTGAAGGTGGGGGTGCGGCCCATGATGGCCAGCACGCGCGCATACTCCTCGGCGTTCAGGCCGAAGGATCGGGCGAGCGAGGCGTCGATGGCCGCGTTCATGCCGCCAGCGCTTCGGCCAGACCGTCGAAGAGCGGCTTGCCGTCCGTGCCGCCCATCACCGCATCCACCAGGTTTTCCGGGTGCGGCATCAGCCCCAGAACGCGTAGATTTGCGCTGGCGACCCCGGCGATCGCGTTGATGCTGCCGTTGGGGTTGGCGGCTTGCGTGATGCGGCCATCCGGCGCCGCATAGCGGAACACCACGCGGCCTTCGTCTTCCAGCATCGCCACCGTCTCGGCGTCGGCGTAGTAGTTGCCGTCGCCATGCGCCATGGGCGCGCGGAACACCTGGCCGTGCTGGTAGTGGCGGGTGAACGCCGTATCGGCCCGTTCCACGCGCAGGTGGCAGTTGCGGCTGATGAAGCGCAGAGCGGCGTTGCGCAGCAGGACACCGGGCAGCAGGCCGGCCTCGGTCAGTATCTGGAACCCGTTGCAGATCCCCAGGATGTGGCCGCCGCGCGCGGCAAAGGCGTGCAGGGCGGGCATGATCGGCGATCGGGCCGCCATGGCGCCGCAGCGCAGGTAGTCGCCGTGGCTGAAACCGCCGGGCAGAACGGCCAGGTCCAGGTGGTCGGGCAGGGTGGTTTCGCGGTGCCACACCTGGGACGGCGCCTGGCCTGTCGCCTGGCGAAGGGCAATGGCCACGTCGCGCTCGCGGTTGGTGCCGGGGAAAATCAGGATGGCGGCTTTCAAGGCGCAGAACTCCGGGGTGGGGTGCGGCGATCCTATCGCACTACGTTGAGTAGGTCAGGGGCAGCAGTTGGGGAAGCCCGGCCAGGACGATCGCACGTTGAAGGCGCCCTCGGAACGGAGGCGGTGAGCGGCCCCGCCGGTGTAATCCCCATGGCTGCCGTGTATTGCATCCTCGGTCGGACCTTCTGGCCTCGATGCTAGGTGAGGCTTGAAGCGGTCAATGGATGCTGCGCGCTACTCTGGTGAGTTTCGGCACCTCCCGATACGCACTGTGCCTTTTGCGGCCTGCTTCGACGGGCAGGCGCTCCACAGATGACCGTTCCGGCAAAACATGCTGCGCCGTTCGGCCGCTGGGTCATCGGCGAGAACGTCCCCTGGTCGGTTTCCTGGACGGCCGAGGATTCGTACGACCTGCACGCCTCGCAGAACTTTCCCGGCATGGCCGACCTGGTGCAGGTGCAGCGGCCAGGCGAGGGGTCGCCGAAATTCGCGGCCGTGCACGTCACACGGCAGCGGCTGGGGATGCTGGGTCAGCTGTGCCACGTCTGCGGCCGGCGCACGCTGGCGCGCGACCGGCACATCTTCCCGGTGGAATCCGGCGGGTTCGTGGCGGTGGGCGAGACTATGCGCTACGCCGGTACCGTGCCGCCGGTGCACTTGGCCTGCGGGCGCCGGGCGCGGAAACTCTGCCCGCACCTGAGCCACGCACTGGCTGAACCGGTCGCCTATCCGTCCGAGGACAGCCAGGTTGTGCCACATCCCGGCGTGCCGGCCGGCATGGAGGCGTTGGCCCGCACGCTGCCGCATGGGGTGCGGATCGTGTTCAGTTGCCTGCGTGTTTACGGGCCGCGCTTCAGCCGTCAGGTGGAACGGATGCGCAAGGTGCGCGGGGGACGCACGGCGGAGAGTTGGGCGGCGTTTACCGCCTGATGTCGCTCATCAGAACGGAACGAGACTCAAAATGCCGCTCGGTTGTAACTCGTCAATCCTCCGAGGAGCGCGGATACGGAGGCTGGATCGGCGATGCACGTCGCGTTCCTGCAACGTCGCAGCAAGACCTGCACGACACGTGTAGGTCGTGGTCTGCGCACCAGCCTGAAACTCGATCGCCGCCGACCGAGCGTTACCCCGAGCATCATGTCAACAGGTTCAGATTTGCCGCGGCTTTCATCGATCGGAGAAGGGATCGCCTTCGAACTTCCCGACGTCAGTCGACATGCCAAAGCCGAACCTATGGCGTGGGCTTCAGTAAAACGGCGCGGTTGAGCTTATCACCGGACAGGTACACGCTGTCTATCTTGTCCGCGTTCGCCACGTCCTGCGTCGGGTCGGCGTCAAGCACCAGCAGATCCGCGCGCCGGCCGGCTGCCACCTTGCCCAGTTCCGACCAGCCGAGGATTTCGGCGTAGTTGCCGGTGGCGGCGGCCAGCGCCGCGCGGGGCGTCAGACCGCCGCGCACCAGCAGCTCCAGCTCGGTGTGCAGCGAGATGCCGGGGAGCGTGCCCTGCCACGCTGCACCGCTGGCGGCCAGAACCGGCACGTGGTGCGCGATCAGCACCCGGTCGAGTGCGAAACTATGTTCGGCGAAGGTCTGCATCGATGCGCGCACGTCGGGAGCGAACGGCACGTCGCCCGTCGCCGGATCGGATGGCCGGCCCATCGATTTCGGGTCCAGGACGGCGGCGGCCGGCTCGCGCCACAGGTTCCGGTGGCCAGGCAGCAGGGCATAGAACAGGCTGAAGGTCGGCATGATCGCCACGTGGTTGGATGCGATCATGTCGGCATATTGGCCCACGACCGGGTCGTGCGGGTCGATCCCATCGACCGCGCTGTAGGCGGGTGCGGCACCGCGCCCCTCCGGGTCGGCCGCCGCCTCGCGCTGGAAGGGTAGCGGCGCCAGGCCCAGCTCCAGCCGGCTCATGTGCAGCAGCACCGTCACCCCGTCGGCGATACCCGCCTGGTAGGGCGTGGCCACGAACTCGCCGTAGGTGACCACGTGGTGGCGGCTGGCCTGCGCGATGATGGCGGCCGTGCCCTCGGTGGTGATGTTGTGGCCGATCCAGATCACGCGCGTGCCGCGGCGCAGGGTCTCCTCGATCTGGTCCGCTGTCTCCTCCGGCGAGAGCTCATGGGTGTCGCTGCCGTCGGCCAGGATTTCGCGCCAGGCGGGGTCGTTGCGAAGCAGGCTCCAATCGTCGGTGGTGCCGGCGCTATCGACCGGATAGACGTGCGGGCTGGGATCGGCGGCCAGGAACAGCGTGCCGCGCCGGTCGTCGCCGGTGGCGCCGATGGTGGTCACGCCTTCGTACAACTCGGCGTTGGCTTCGGCCTGGTTGCGCATGCCCGCGAAGCCGTCGACCAGGCCGGGGATGACGAACTTGCCGTCGATATGAACCACCGTGGCACCAGGCGGTACGGCGACGGTGCTGCTGCTGCCCACGGCCGCAATGCGCGCGCCCTGCAACAGGATCACCGCACCGGCAACGTCGCGCGTGCTGCTGCCGCCGTGCGAGACGTCGATCACGGTACCGCCTACCAGTGCCGTGACCTGAGGCTCGCCGGCGCACGCAGCGGATGCGGACAGGGCCGCGGCCAATGCGGCCATGCCGGCGCAGCCCGCCCGGTGAGTACGAGATCGCATCGTATGCCTCTTGCTGTCGGCTCACCCTAGCTGGGGTCCGGCGCGGCTGCCAAACGGCCCGCTCGGCGGTTCAGCCTTCCTTGCGCCTCGCGATGGCGCGGTAGAAAGCCTGCTTGCGCTCTTCCTGCTCCGGCGTGCGAAAGCGGCGCACCAGGTGGTGGATGTGCGGGCCGCCGCGCGCGCCGCCCATGGCCGAGGCGTCCAGCGGCGGCTGGCCGGCCTCCACGCCGCGCACCGTCTCGTGCACCGCGCCGCTGAAGCCGATGCGGCCGTCCGGCGTGTGCCGCAGCAGCCTCACCTGGCGGTCCGGATAGGACAGCATGGGGCCCTGCTTGTCGGACCCCGGAAAATTATAGCGCGGCAGGGCGTAAGCCTCGTGCGTGCCGCTGGCGATCAGCGCGAGCAGGGTGGTGAAATCCTCCGGCACCAGCTCCTCGTCGGCGTCCAGCATCAGCACCCACCCGATCTCGTCCGGCACCATGGCCAAGGCAGCGTTGCGCATGGCTCCGAAATCGTCGGCGAACCCGGCGTGATCGTGCTGGGCGAAGGCGAAGGGCACGCCGCATCCGGCCAGGAACGACTGCGCCAATGCCGGCGTCGCATCGTCCGACCCGGTATCCAGCACGGCGTAGAAGCTGGCGACTGGCTGAGCGCTGCGCAGCATGTTCTGCACGCATACCGCCTCGTTGCGCACGATGGCGGCAATGGCGAGGGTTTCGTACGCCGACAGGCTGGGCGGGGCCACCGGGCTGTCGGGCGGCGCGTAGGAGACAGGCAGAAGCCAGGCACCTACATGGTGCAGGTGAAGGCCGTGCCAAACCTGCATTGGCTCGGCGATGCGCGCAGCATCAATGGCGGCACTGATGACGTCCGCCTTCGGCCCGCCGGTGACGACCAGCGCGCGGGACGCCAAGAATGGCCTTAGAGCGTGCATCCAGTCGGGGCTGGCCGGTGGCGCCAGCAGGCACAGCGCATCGATCGGCCGGCCGAACTGGCGCAGGATTTCCGCAATCGAACCCGTATCGCAGCCGAGCCTGAACAGGGCTGTGCCGTCGGCCAGGGCGCTCGCCAGTGGCACGGCTGGCGGGAAGCCGGGCGCTACGTGGAGGATGACCGATTCAGGGTGTGCGAAGGGCAGCAGGTCGTCCAAGGCCACGCCGCTCGCCTCGCCCACCACCACGCCGAAGCGCAGGCCTGCCGCCCGCGGGAAGACCAGGCGCATGCCGTTTTGCAGTTCAGGGTCGTGCATTGGCTGGACGGGCAACGGAATGGCCGATGCCGCACGCGCCAGCAGCAATAGTGCGAGCGATGCGGCCAGATGGTCGCGTGTTTGCGGCGTTCTGCCGGTGGCGCGACCGAACGAGGCCTCGAACTCGTTGGAGAGAAACATGGCGCGCCGGCCGCGCTCGACGGTGGGGTAGTAGCGCTTGAAATCGGCGATGTCGGCATCGTTCGGCTCGCGGCCGAGCACGCCGCGGTAGAGCTGTCTCACCTCCTCGTCGGTCACCGTTCCATGCCTGGGCAGGCTGGCAGGACAGCCGCGGCCGATGCGACCGAAGCCGGGGTCAGCTCGGCCAGGCGGGGCAGGGTGGCCAGTACGTCCACCTCTCCCAAACGGGCGATGGTTTCCGCATTGCCGTCCAGGTTCTCACCTACGATCACCACGCCCCAGACCGCGAGGCCGCGGCGGCGCAGCGCTTCCAGCGAGAGCAGGCTGTGGTTGATCGTGCCGAGGCTGCCACGCGCCACCAGCAGCACCGGCAGGCCGAGCCGCTGCATCAGCTCTGCCATCGTGGCGCCGCCGCCCAGCGGGACCAGAACGCCGCCCGCACCTTCCACCACGAGGGGAAGTTTCCCCTGGGGGAGGCGAAAGTCGCCAAGATCGATGCTTTGGTCCTCCCGCTCGGCCGCTGCTTCCGGTGAGAGCGGGGCGGCGAACGCGTGCCGCGGCGGATGGATGCGATGCGCAGCCGCTCCGGCCAGGGTGGCGACCGTCTGGCTGTCCCCGACATCCTGGGCCAGCCCGGTTTGCACCGGTTTCCAGTACTCGGCCGACCAGCGCTGCACCAGGCAGGCCGATACGAACGTCTTTCCTACGGCGGTGTCGGTGCCGGTGACGAACACGCCGCGACGTTGCATCAGGCGGCTTGCGCGCGCGCCGGCCAGGTGTCGGCCAGGGCGGCGATCAACCTGTTGATATCCTCGTCCGTGTGCGCGGCCGACAATGCCAGGCGCAGCCGGCTGGTGCCGGGCGGCACCGTGGGCGGTCGGATCGCGACGGCCAGTACATGCCGCGCCCGCAAGTCGGCGGCCAGGGTCAGCGCCGCCTGCTCTCCACCCACCATGGCCGGTACAATCTGTGTGGTGGAAGGGCCATGGTCGATGCCCATTCGGCGCAGGGCGGCGCGCACCCTGGCGGCGTGCGCAGACAGGCGGGCGCGTTCGGCATCCAGGTGCGGCACCAGTTCGAGCGCCGCATCAATGGCGCCCAGCACCGACGGCGGCAGTGCGGTGGTGTGTATGAAGCCGGAGGCGCGGTTGACCAGCCAGTCGCACAGCACCCGGCTGCCGGCGACGTAGGCGCCGAACCCGCCCAGCGCCTTGCTGAACGTGCCCATCGCGAGGTCGACGCCGCCGGGCACGGTGCCGGACAGGCCCATGCCGCGCGGGCCGAGCACGCCGGTGGCATGCGCCTCGTCGAGGTAGAGGAACGCGTCGTGCCGGTCGGCCAGTGCGCGCAAGGCTGGCAAATCGGCCCGGTCGCCGTCCATGGAGAACACGCTTTCGGTGACGATGAAGCGCCGCCCGGCCCGGCACGCATGCTGCTCCAGAAGATCAGAGAGGTGCGTCAGGTCGTTATGGGAGTAGCGTATCTGTGCCGCCCCGGCCGCCCAGCATGCGTGGTGCAAGCTGGCGTGGTTGAGCGCGTCGAAGAAGACCAGCGGCCTGCCGCCAGGAAGCCGCAGCAGGGAGGCGAGAACGGAGGCGTTGGCCTGCCAGCCTGAGGCGAACAGGAGCGCCGCCTCGGTGCCCTTGAGCGCCGCCAGCTTGCGCTCGACCTGCTCGTGCAGCGCCAGGGTGCCGGTGACCAGTCGCGACGCACCGGCCCCGGTGCCGTGGCCGGCCGCCCATTCGCAGGCGCGCTGCACCAGCAAAGGATGGCGCGACAGGCCGAGATAGTCGTTGCCGGACACGTTGAGCAGCCCGTCCGGCTTTACGCGGGCGGCGCGCAACAGGCCACGTCCGGACAGGGTGCCGAGTGCTTCGGTGAGGTCTGCGTCGAAGCGGGACATCGCAGCCCCACTCGGTCAGGCCGCGGACGCTGTCAAGACGGGGATGGCATGATCAGCCCGCCATCCTGTGCAGACCCGCCATTGCTTCCCGCAGCCAGAACGGGTCATGCGTGTCCTGCGCGCCGACGCCGTGTTGCGGTGGGTCGCCCACGATGAAGCCGCCGTAGAAGCCGGAACCTGCCGCGTTGCTGGTCACGCTGAGCGCAAACGACAGGTCGAGCGTGCCGGTGCCGGCGAGCGAGCCGAGGTTGAATGCCATGTCGCTAAACGCCGCGCGGGCCTGGGAGGCGGTGTCGCCGGTGAACGAGAGAGCGCTCTCGTTCGTGCCGTCGACGGAGACGGCCAGGCTGACCGAGGTGACGCCGCTGCCCTCGGTCTGACCGCCATAAAGCCCCACAATCAAATTGCCCCCGGCCGGCACCTCGGTCCGATCGATGCCGACCGAGACGTACGCGGTGGATGTTTGCTGTGCAGTGCCGCCGGTCGCATGGCCCCCGCCCAGCTCGCCCACCGCATAGAAAACCGGTTTGGCACCGAACGCCGTCTTGATCGCCGGGTCGGCGCCGAGAACGCCCTTGACGGCGCTCGATCCAGCGGAGGGTGCCAGGTCTGCATTGGCCACCGCTTGCTGGTTGGTGATGAAGGCGACGGCGGTGCCGTATTGCAGGTCGGCGCCGGCAACCGCTCTGGTTGCCACCGCGGCGCTGGCGCTTGCATCGGCGGTGTCGATTGCGTCGGCCGGATGCATGGAGGAGATGATTACCGAGGTTTGGGCCGTGGCGGTGACAGTGCCGCCGATGCCGTGGCCGGTGGACAGCGACGACGCGTTGCCGCCGCGCGACCCGCCCTGCCCCCCGCTAGCCATCGTTGAAGCGTTCGCTGTGGCACCCGTCGCGTCCGACACCGCACTGGCGTTGGCGCCGGCTGCGGCGGCACCATCATCCGAGCCGCCGGCGGCATCGGCCTCGCCGGTTACGGCGCCAGCCCCGGTGATGGTGGCGGACGCGTTGGCGGCGCCCCCGGATGCGAACCCGGCTCCGCCATGCCCGCCGTTACCGCCAGTCGCCGTCACCCGGACCGATACGTCGTTGCTCTGGGTGGCATTGGCAGTCAGGTCGTCGAACGTCAAAGATGACGTCGCAGCGCCAGCAGCGCCTCCGGCGCCGTTGTCGCTATCGCCGCCCTGGCCGCCATTGGCGGCCTGTGCGAGCGTGAGGACGCCGCCATTGGTGATGCCGGTGACATCGTCCTTCGCTGTGACGGATGCGCCTATCCCGCCGTTTTCGCTGTTGTTGCCGCCGATACTGCCTCCGCCGTTGCCGCCGGTGAGAACCAGCATTGCCTGCGCGGCACTGTCCCCCGCCGCGCGTGCTGTACCGGAGACGGTCCCTCCCTTGCCGCCGACGTGGCCGGTCCCGAAGCCGGAGCCGCCGGAACCGCCGGTCGCGCCCGCAAACGCCTGGGCTTGGCCACCATGCGCGGTGGCCGATGCAGTGGCGCTCGCGCTGCCAGCCTGTCCGCCGTCGCCGGCGGCCGAGATCACCCCGCCCGATCCGCCTCGCGCCTGTGCATTGGACGTTATGTCTGCGGCCGCCCGCGTGCTGGTGAGCAGCGCGGTGGCCGAGCCGCCGCCGCCGGCACCCGCACTGGCCGCATCGCCGGCATTGCCCCCGCCAGCCGTGACATACTGGTTCAGCACGGCACTGCCGTCATCGTTCGTCGTCAGCTTGGCCGTTCCGTCGCCGCCGGATCCCGCCATGTCGGCATAGCTGTCGCCGCCGCTGCCGCCTTCGGCATTCTCGCTCAGCGTGAGCTGGCCGCCTTGCGTCGAGCCGGTGACCGCGTTGGTCAGCGTGCTGGCGGCGCCGTTGCCGCCACGACCCCAATTCCCTGACGGTCCACCGCCGCCTTCGCCACCATATTGCAGAACCTGGGCCGAGGCCGTGGTTACGCCGACGGCACTGGCCTTGGTGCCCGAGGCGGTGCCGCCATTGCCATCCAGCTTGCCGCCGCCGCCCGCGCCGCCGCCGCCGCCGAACGAATTGGCCGTTGCCACGGCTTCCAGGCCCTGGGCCGTGGCCATCGTCCCGCTCACGTCGGCGCCGGCGACGCCGGCCGACCCGGACGAGGTGCTTTCACCGAAACCTTCGCCCCCGACATCGCCGGCATGGCCGCCGGTGGCCGTTGCGCTGGCGTTGGCATTGCCCATGGCGTTGAGGGCCGTGGCGTGGGCGGAGGCCGTGCCGCCAGCCGCGCCCGCACCGCTGGTATCGCCGTCCCCGCCGCTGCCGCCCGCGCCGCCCTGGCTGGTGGCCACCGCGTAGACAAAGCCTGTGGTGTTGACGCTGTTCTTGACCGTCGCCTGCGCGGCGCCGCCGGCAGCGCCGTTGCCGCCAGGCTGCTGCCCGATTTGCGGTTCCAGCGGGTTGCCATCCATGTAGATGGCGCCGCCGCCGCCGCCCGCGCCACCGGCGCCCCCTGTAACCGTCAGCGTGTTGCCGGCCGAATCGGGATGGACAAGCGAGACTGTCTCGGGCTGGCCGATGCTGCCGTTGCCGCCGGCCACGCCGTTACCGTTCGGGTTGGCGCCGCTGGCGCCCATGGTGCCGGCCGCACCAGTTACGCTCTGAACCGTCATGACAACCTCCCAGCCAGGGTCGTAGCCTGCCAGCCAAGGAGCACCATAGAAGACTACAGCAGAAGTGCTACGAGATAATCTTGTAGCTTACACTTGTCGTAGGGTACAGAAGTATTCAGGCAGCCTCGATGGCCTTGTTTATCGCCTTGACTCCACAGACCGGACCATCTGGATAGCTCCAGACCGCTCCGATTACTGCCAGGAAGTTGGCGCCCGCTTGCACCAGCGGCGCGCAGTTCTCCGCCGTGATGCCGCCGACGGCCACGACCGGCAGCTCCATCAGCTCGGCCCACCAGGCGAGCAGGTCGGTGTCGGCGCGGCGCGTGGTCTCGATGCTGGTGCTGTTGAAAAAGGCGCCGAAGGAGACGTAGTCGGCATCCGCCTCGCCGGCGCGCAGGGCCGCGTCGCGGCTGTCGCCGCAGGCCACGCCCAACTGCAGCTTGCCGAGCAGCTTGCGCGCGTCGGCCGCAGCCATGTCGCCCGTGCCGACATGGGCGCCGTCGCAGCCGGTCTGCACGGCCAGGTCCGGGCGGCGATCCAGGATCAACGCCACCCCGCGCGCATGGGCGACAGGGCGGACCAGGTCGATGGCGCGCCGCAACGCGTCCTCGTCGGCGTGCGGCAGGCGCAGTTGCAGGGCGGCCACGTCGCCGGCGTCCAACGTCTCGGCCAGCGTGGCTGCGAAGCCGTCCGGCAGAATGGGCGGCGTGATGAGGTACAGCCGGCAATCGTAGGTCATCATCGCGGGTGGCCGGTTGGCTAGCTGCTTGCGGGCTTGGCGTAGATGTCGATCACCTTCGCGAGCAAGTCCAGGGCCTCGTCGCGCGGACGCTGGAAGGTGTTGCGGCCGATGATCGCGCCGTTGGCGCCGCCATCGCGTATGCCCTGGATCGTCTTCAGCAGATCGGGTGCGCTCTTCACGTTCTCCCCGCCGGAGAACACCACGATGCGCCGGCCGGCGAAGCAGGACTGAACCACGTTGCGCACCCGCTCGGCCATCGTGGCGCGGGGTATCTTTTCTTCCTCATACACCTTGGCTGCCGCTGGCAGGCTCAGGTGGTCGGTGGGCGGCTTTACCTTGATGATGTGCGCCCCCATCAGCGCGGCCATGTGGGCTGCGTAGGCGCAGATGTCGAGCGCGGTCTCTCCCGCCTTGTCCAGCATCGGGCCGCGCGGGTAGCTCCACACCACCACGGCCAGGCCGGCCGACTTGGCCTCCTCGGCAAGCTCGCGCAACTCGTTCATCTGCTTGAAGGCGTATTCGCTGCCGGGATAGATGGTAAAGCCGATAGCCGTGCAGCCCAGGCGCAGCGCATCCGACACCGAGCCGGTGACCGCCTGGTCCTTCTCGGTAGCCAGCGAATTGGACGAGTTCAGCTTCAGGATCAGCGGAATCTGGCCGGCGAACGTGCCGGCGCCGGCTTCGATCATGCCGAGCGGGGCGGCGTAGGCGTTCAGGCCGGCGTCGATGGCGAGCTGGAAATGGTAGTGCGGATCGTAGGCCGGCGGGTTAGGCGCGAAGCTGCGCGCCGGGCCGTGCTCGAAGCCCTGGTCCACCGGCAGGATCACCAGCTTGCCCGTGCCGGCCAGCTTGCCATGGTTCAGCATGCGCACCAGGCTGGCCTTGCTGCCGGGGTTGTCGCTTTCGTAGCAATCGATGATCTTGCGGATTTCGGGGGTCAGGGTCATCGATCGGATCTCCGGCGGACGGTGCGCGCGGTTTAACCGACCGTGCCTGGCGTGTCACCCGGACAGCAGGGTGCGTCGTGCTCTAACGGCATCCAAGGCCCGCCCTGGAGGTGGTCCAGGGGGCAAAGCCCCCTGGCCTTGCTGGCTGTCAAACCGCCGGGAACACGCCCTCGAACGCGAAGCTCGTCACGGGATTGCGCGCGTTCGGCGTTTCCATGCCTTGAAAATGCTCGGGCAGCGTCGCCTTGTCGCCGCGCTTGCCGATGGCGATGGCGGATTCCACGCGGTATCCTTCGGGGATGTGCAACTCGGCCGCGGCGCGGGCCATGTCGAAGCCCACCATGGCGTGGGCGTGCCAGCCGAGCGCCGTGGCCTGCAACGCCAGGTTCTGCCACCCGGCGCCGGCATCGAAACTGTGGCTGTGGCTGTGCATTTCCTCGCCACGCGGCGCCATGGTGGATTTCGATACGGCGACGATCAGGGCCGCAGCGTTCTTCGCCCAGCCCTGGTTGCCCTCCACCAGCAGCGCAAGGAAAGTTGCCCAGGCCGGCGTATCGCGCAGGGCATAGACGTAGCGCCATGGCTGCGAGTTGTAGCTGCTCGGCGCCCAGCGAGCTGCCTCGAAGATGGTCAACAGCGTCTCCTGGTCAATCGGCGCGCCGGTGAAGGCCCTGGGCGACCAGCGCTCCAGAAAAAGTTTCTCGATGGGATGGTCGGCCGTGCGGCCCTCGAAGCTGGTCATGCCCGATCCTTGTTGTGGAGCACTTTGGCAGGTGGTGATAGCATGCCGCCACCGCAAACCAATCCGTGTTCTTAGCATATGTGGTGGCCAGTAGACAAAATCGGCCTAGATTTAGTGGTGGCTGGTTTGCCGCGAGTCGCCAGGAGACGAGGGAATTGATGGACGGTTTGATGAATCGCGACCTTGAATCGGTGATGCTGGGCGAGGCGGTCCAGATGCGGGGCCGGCACCAGGTCCGCGTGGACCGGTCCCGCGACGCGTTGCTGACCGATTTCGGCCGCGCCACGCTGGACGACCGCTACCTGCTGCCCGGCGAGTCCTACCAGGACCTGTTCGCCCGGGTGGCAAGCTACTACGGCGACGACGCGGCCCACGCGCAGCGGCTGTACGACTACATCAGCCGGCTGTGGCTGATGCCCGCCACGCCGGTGCTGTCCAACGGCGGCACCCAGCGCGGGCTGCCGATTTCCTGCTTTCTCAACGAGGCGTCCGACAGCCTGGACGGCATCGTGGGGTTGTGGAACGAGAACGTGTGGCTGGCCAGCAAGGGCGGCGGCATCGGCAGCTACTGGGGCAACCTGCGCTCGATCGGCGAGAAGGTGGGCCAGAACGGCAAGACCAGCGGGGTGATCCCGTTCATCCGCGTGATGGATTCGCTCACGCTTGCGATCAGCCAGGGCTCGCTGCGGCGCGGTTCGGCGGCGGTGTACCTGCCGGTGCAGCACCCCGAGATCGAGGAGTTCATCGAGATCCGCCGGCCGACCGGCGGCGACCCCAACCGCAAGGCGCCCAACCTGCACCACGGCATCCTGGTGCCCGACGATTTCATGCGCGCGGTGGAAGCCGACGAGATGTGGTCGCTGCGCTCGCCCAAGGACAACAGCATCGTGCGACAGATCTCGGCGCGATCGCTATGGATACGTATCCTGATTGCGCGGGTGGAGACCGGCGAACCCTACCTGGTGTTCTCCGACCACGTGAACAACGCGCGGCCGGACTTTCACAAGCTGGCCGGGCTGGAGGTGAAAACATCCAACCTGTGCAGCGAGATCACGCTGCCGACAGGTCTCGATCAATACGGCCGCCAGCGGACCGCCGTGTGCTGCCTGTCCTCCTTGAACCTCGAGACGTGGTTCGACTGGAAGGACCATCCGTTGTTCATCGAAGACACGATGCGGTTCCTGGACAACGTGCTGCAGGACTTCATCGACCGCGCGCCGGACGAGATGGAGCGCGCGAAATACGCGGCCGCGCGTGAGCGTTCGGTGGGGCTGGGTGTGATGGGTTTCCACTCGTTCCTGCAATCGCAGAACGTGCCGTTCGAGGGCGTGATCGCGAAGGTGTGGAACAAGCGGATGCACAAGCACATCCGTGAGCAAGCCGATGCGGCATCTCGCCTGCTGGCCGAAGAGCGCGGCGCCTGCCCCGATGCTGCCGATTACGGCGTGATGGAACGTTTTTCCAACAAGATGGCGATTGCACCCACGGCCAGCATCTCGATCATCGCCGGCAACGCCAGCCCGGGTATCGAGCCGATTGCGGCCAACGTGTTTCTGCAGAAGACGCTGTCGGGCAGCTTCACCGTGCGCAACAGGCATCTGCAGCAATTGCTGGAGGAGCGCGGCATGGACACCGATGCGGTGTGGTCGTCGATCACCTTGCGCGCCGGCAGCGTGCAGCACCTGGACTTCCTGACCGAGCAGGAGCGCGCGGTGTACAAGACGGCGTTCGAGCTGGACCAGCGCTGGGTGATCGAACATGCGGCCGACCGCACGCCGTATGTCTGCCAGAGCCAATCGGTGAACGTGTTCCTGCCCGCCAACGTGCACAAGCGCGACCTGCATGAGATACACATGCTGGCGTGGAAGCGCGGGATGAAATCGCTGTACTATTGCCGGTCGTTGTCGATCCAGCGCGCCGAGGGCGTCAGCGATGTGCCGGTGTCTTCTCTGATCGAATTGGTTCCTGCCAGGCAGGAGTTGCCGGCGGCGAAATACGAGGAGTGCTTGGCCTGCCAGTGAGGAGGAAAGGCCTACTTTCTTCAAAGCAGCACAGAACTTTCAAAAAACAACGGCTTGCTTCACTTAGGATCCTCCCATGGACATGAACATCGACGCCGTCAGCTCTGCCATGGACGGCATCGCTTCCATCTCGCGCCAGATCTGGGATGCAAAATACCGCCTGAAAGCCGCCGACGGCACGCCGGTCGACCGCACCATCGAGGGTAGCTGGCGCCGTGTCGCCCGCGCCTTGGCTGCCGCCGAAGCCGAGCCCGCGACGTGGGAACCCGTATTCTACGAGGCGTTGCAGGATTTCCGCTTCCTGCCGGCCGGCCGCATCCTGTCCGGCGCCGGCAGCGACCGACGGGTGACGCTGTTCAATTGCTTCGTCATGGGCGACGTCGAAGACGACCTGGCCAGCATCTTCGCACATCTGCGCGAGGCGGCGCTGACCATGCAGCAGGGCGGCGGCATCGGCTACGACTTCTCGTCGCTGCGGCCGAAAGGTGCGGCGGTAAAGGGCGTGGGTGCGGACGCGTCGGGCCCGCTGTCCTTCATGGATGTGTGGGACAGCATGTGCCGCACCATCATGTCGGCCGGCGCGCGGCGCGGCGCGATGATGGCGACGATGCGCTGCGACCACCCGGATATCGAGGATTTCATCGCCGCCAAACGCCAGCCGGGCCGGCTGCGCAATTTCAACCTGTCCGTGCTGGCGACCGATCCGTTCATGGCGGCGGTGCAGGCGGATGCGGACTGGCCGCTGGTATTTGGCGGACGCACATACAAGACCCTGCGTGCGCGTGCCCTGTTCGACAGCATCACGCGAGCCACCTACGACTATGCCGAGCCTGGCGTGCTGTTCATCGACCGCATCAACGCGCGCAACAACCTGGCCTATTGCGAAACCATACGCTCGACCAATCCCTGCGCCGAACAGCCGCTGCCGCCATACGGCGCGTGTCTGCTCGGCTCCGTCAACCTGGCCAGGCTGGTGCAGCAGCCTTTCACGCAGCAGGCTCATTTGGACGAAGGCGTGCTGGCGCGCCTGGTGGCAACGGCCATCCGCATGATGGACAACACCATCGACGTCTCGGGCTTCCCGCTGGAGGCACAGCGGCAGGAGGCCGTTGCCAAGCGCCGGATCGGCCTGGGCATGACGGGCCTGGCCGACGCGCTGATGATGTGTGGCGCGCGTTACGGCACCGAGCAGGCGGCAACGCTTGCCGGCGACTGGGCGCGCCAGGTCAACCGCGCAGCCTATCTGGCTTCCGCCGAGCTGGCCCGCGAGAAGGGCGCCTTTCCGCTGTACGATCGCGACGCCTATCTGGCTGGCCAAACGGTCAGCGAACTCGACGAGGACGTGCGCGCGCAGATCGAACGGCACGGCATACGCAACGCGTTGCTGACCTCGATCGCGCCCACCGGCACCATCTCGCTCGTTGCCGACAACGTCTCCAGCGGCATCGAGCCGGTGTTCGCGCTCGCCTACACGCGCAAGGTGTTGCAGGCGGACGGCACGCGCGTGGAAGAGGAGGTGTCGGACTACGCGTTGCGCCGTTTTCGAGCGTCGTACGGGCCAGCGGCCAAGCTGCCGGACCATTTCGTGACCGCTCAGGACCTGACGCCCGCCGAACATGTCCGCATGCAGGCCGCTGTGCAGCGTCACGTGGACAGCGCAATATCCAAGACGGTGAACGTGCCGGAGGACATCGGTTTCGAGTCTTTCCAGGAGGTCTATCTCGACGCCTACCGCAGCGGGTGCAAAGGCTGTACGACGTACCGCCCGAACGCGATCACCGGTTCCGTGCTGGAGATCAAGCCGGCAACGCCCGCGCCCGCCGCAGCGTCCGCCCTCGACCTGGCAGCACGCTCCGAAAAGCTGACAGGCGCCACTTACAAGCTGCGCTGGCCCGATAGCGAGCATGCTATGTACGTGACGATCAACGACATCGAGGAGCATGGCCGCCGTGTTCCGTTCGAGATCTTCGTGAACTCGAAGAACCTCGAGCATTACGCCTGGGTGGTGGCGCTGACGCGGATGATCAGCGCGGTGTTCCGCCGTGGCGGCGAGGTGGCGTTCGTGGCCGAGGAACTCAAGCAGGTTTTCGATCCGCGGGGCGGGCAATGGTCGCGTGGCCATTACGTGCCGTCGCTGGTGGCCGCGATTGGCGACATCATCGAGCGGCACATGATCGAAACCGGCTTCGTCGTGCCGGAGCCGGTGGTGGGCAGGGTGGCGATTCCTGCCACGGATGCGATTGGCGGAACCCATGTCGGCCCGCTTTGCCCGAAATGCAGCCAGCCCGGATTGCTCAAGGAGGCGGGGTGCCTGACGTGCATGCATTGCGGTTGGTCAAAATGCAGTTAGAGAGTGACGCGCGTAACGAGGCCTGCGAGTAAGAGGTTCTTGGTTCTTTTTCTCGAAAAAGAACGGCTTCCATGACACTCCCGCACCTGGGCTACGCGCTTTCGGCCCTGGTTCTAGCCATACCCGTCACGCTGCATGTCCTGTTGCGCAAGCGCGACGTGGCGTCGGCCGCCGCTTGGATCGGGCTGGCATGGTTTGCCCCGGTCACCGGTGCCGTCAGCTATTTCGTCCTCGGCGTAAATCGCGTCCAGCGCCGCGCGCGGCGGCTGCGTCCCGACGCGCGCCGGCTGGACGGCCCGCCCACGCCGCACGTTGAGACAAACGGCGACCACCATCTCGTCGTGTTGCAACGCGGCATCGATCGCTTGACCGGCCGGGCCGTGCTGGACGGCAATGCCGTCGTCATGTACCAGAATGGCGACCAGGCCTATCCGCCGATGCTGGCGGCTATTGCCGCGGCGCAGCGCAGCGTTGGCCTGTCGTCCTACATTTTTCACGACGACCAATGGGGCGGCCGCTTCGTCGATGCGCTGGCCGCAGCGCAGTCGCGCGGTGTTGCGGTGCGCGTGCTGATTGATGGCATCGGCGGCGGCTGGTGGCACTCGCCGGCCTATCACCATCTACGCCGGCGAGGCGTTCCGGCCGTGCGATTCCTGCATTCGCCGCTACCCTGGCGTATGCCGTTCCTGAACCTGCGATCGCACCGAAAGGTGCTCGTCATCGACGGACATTCTGGTTTTACCGGCGGAATGAACATTGCCGGGCAGAACGTGATGGCAGCGGGCACGCGCAACCCGGTGCAGGACACGCATTTCCGGCTCGACGGTCCGGTGGTCCGCCAACTGACCGAGGCCTTCGTGCAGGACTGGTCGTTCGCTGCAGATGAAGAGCTGCGGGGCAACGCCTGGTTTCCGCCTACGCCCGCCTGCGGTGCCGTTCCAGCCAGGGTGATCAGCTCCGGTCCTGATGAGGACATCGAAAAGCTGGAGTTCGCTATGCTGCAAGCCGTCGCGTGTGCGCGCACCAGCATCGGCATCATGACGCCCTATTTCCTGCCGGACGACCGGCTGGTCACTGCGCTCTCGATGGCGGCCATGCGCGGTGTGGCGGTGGACGTGGTGGTTCCGGCGCGCAGCGACCATAGGCTGGTTGATTGGGCGACCTGCGCCAACGTCGGGCCGCTCCTGCTCGATGGCGTGCGCATCTGGCGCTGCCCGCCGCCCTTCCGCCACTCAAAGGCGATGGTGGTAGACGGGATTTGGTGCCTGATCGGCAGTTGCAATTGGGATATACGTTCGTTCCGGCTGAATTTCGAACTCTGCGTGGAATTTTATGATAGCGAGTTGGCCGAGGCGCTGAGCGTGTTTATGCACGGCTGCCGTGGGTCGCCCATCACGCCTGACGCCTTGCGGGCTCGCTCCCTTCCCCGGCAGCTTCGAGATGCGGCAACGCGGTTGCTGCTGCCTTACCTGTAACTGGCCGCATGGTTGGTCTCTCGCGCCGCTGACGGCATGCCTGGACGGTTTGCGAGCAGCTTGCGGATCAAGGTCAACACTTCGTTAGGGCCGAACGGCTTGCGGATGAACGCATCGTTCTGGCCCATGCTGTTGTGCAGAGTATCCGGCCGGCCGGTCACGTAGATGACGGGCAGGCCGGGGTGACGGGTCTTGGCTGCTTGCGCCACGTCGTTCCCATCGGTGGAACCAGGCATTTGTATGTCGGTCATCAGCAGATCCAAGTGATCGAGTCCGGTCAGCAGCGTAATTGCCGCGTCGCCGTTTTCGGCCTGGATGACATCGAAACCGGCATCGGCCAGGGTTTCGGCGACGATCACTCGTATAAGCGCCTGATCCTCGACGAGGAGGATGCGTGTTCGGCCCACGCCTGACCTCCATATCGATCGATCGTCTAAGCGACGCGCGAGACGATTGTAACCACGCCGGGCCGGTATTGTTCCCGCGCTGCGTAAGGAGGATCGCTGCGGAACCCTCAAAAGGCCGCGACGTAGGAGAACTCACGGCGTGGCGAGATGTCGGCGAAGGGTTTACGGCGATGTTGGTGCCGATTGGATGAGTGACGTGTTGGATACCATGCTGGCCTCACTCAGCCCGGATACGCGGGGAACTCTGCGCGCCATCGCCATGATGAGCCCGCTGCCGATCGTGATCGTCGATCCCTTCCAGCCGGATTGCCCCGTCACCTTCTGCAATCGGGCCTTCACCGTGCTGACGCAGTACGAGGAGCACGAGGTGCTGGGGCGGAATTGCCGCTTCCTGCAAGGCGAACTGACCGACGACGCAGCCTTGGACACGCTTCGGGTCGCCATTGCGGATACTCGGCAGTCGCAGGTGGAGCTTTGGAATTACCGGAAGGACGGATCGCGCTTCTGGTGCTCGATGTTTGTCGCCCCGGTTTTTGACGAAGGGGGCAAGCTTCTGTGCTGGTTCGGCAGCCAACTTGATACGACCGCGCGGCTTGAGGTGGAGGAGGCGCGCGCCCGGGCGCAGCGAATGGACACGCTCGGTTTCATGGCTGCCGGGATCGCCCATGAGTTCAACAACCTGATGACAGTGGTATTGGCCAACGCCGAAGGGGTTCGCGCCGACAATCTGCATGTGCGTCAAGTTGAACGGCTTGACCGTATCACTTGGGCAGCGCGTGCAGCCGGCCGGCTTACCCAGCAGATGCTGTCGTTTGCCGGCCGCCAGAGCTTGCAGGCCGTGACGATCGACCTGAACGTGGCGCTGGGCGATTTTGACCGTCTGCTGGCCCAGGCTGCAAACGCCGGCAGGCTGGTTCAAGTGGCATTGGCAGACGAGTCCTTGCCCGCGCGGGTGGACATCGGGCAGCTGGAGTTGGCGCTGATCAACCTGGTTCGTAACGCCTCGGACGCTTCGAGGGACACCGGCACCATACTTGTCTCGACGAGCGCGGCGCAGCTCGATGGAGCCGGGGCCGTTGCCGTGGCCGTGGCCGATCGGGGGAGCGGCATGCCGCCGCATGTCGCAGCCCGTGCGACCGAGCCGTTCTTCACCACCAAGGATCCCGGCAAGGGAACAGGCCTGGGCCTGTCGATGGTTTCGGGCTTCATGCGGCAATCCGGCGGAAGAATGCTTGTGGAGACGGCGGTCGGGGAGGGCACGACGATACGGCTGGTGTTCCCGCGCGCGGAGCCTTGAACAAGATAAGGTAGAAGGCCGCGGCCGATCTACCTTATCTTGTGTTTTGCGTTACTGGCGGTCATGTTGCAGGCCGAGTAAGGCCAACGGACAGGACGACAATGGACCAGCATAGCCCAGCGCCGCGCATCATGGACGATTCTCCTGTCCGCTTCGACCTGCTAACCGAAAACCCGGTGTACAAGCCGTTCCGTTATCCTTGGGCCTACGATGCGTGGCTGACCCAGCAGCGCGTGCACTGGTTGCCGGAAGAGGTTCCGTTGGCCGATGACGTGAAGGATTGGCACCGCAACCTGAGTGAGGGCGAGCGCAACCTAGTCACCCAGATTTTCCGGTTCTTCACGCAGTCCGACGTTGAAGTGAACAACTGCTACATGAAGCATTACAGCCAGGTGTTCAAACCCACCGAAGTGCTGATGATGCTCTCGGCGTTTTCGAACATCGAGACGGTTCACATCGCCGCCTACAGTCATTTGCTGGACACCATCGGCATGCCCGAGATCGAGTATCAGGCGTTCCGGCGCATCAAGGAGATGAAGGACAAGTTCGACTACATGCAGTCTTTCACGGTGAGCAGCCGTCACGAGATCGCCAAGACGCTGGCGGCCTTTGGCGCGTTCACCGAGGGCTTGCAGCTGTTTGCGAGCTTCGCGATCCTGCTGAACTTTCCGCGGTTCAACAAGCTGAAGGGCATGGGCCAGATCGTATCGTGGTCGGTGCGTGACGAGACGTTGCACTGTCTGTCGGTGATCAAGCTGTTCCGCACGTTCGTGCAGGAGAACCCGGAAATCTGGACGGAGGAGCTCAGGCGTGAGCTCTACCTCATCTGTGCCACCATCGTGGACCACGAGGACGCGTTCATCGACCTCGCCTTCGAGCTCGGGCCGGTAGAGGGGCTGACCGCGGCCGAGGTGAAGGAGTACATACGCTTCATCGCCGACCGCCGGCTGATGCAGCTGGGCCTGAACCCGCTGTTCCATGTTGCACGCAACCCGCTGCCCTGGCTGGACGACATGCTGAACGCGCCCGAGCACGTGAACTTTTTCGAAAATCGTTCCACGGAGTACAGCAAGGCCTCTACCGGCGGCACGTGGGAGGATGTGTGGAACCGTGTGGACGGTGTTCCAGAAACCGTTTCATAGCGCGGCGCCTTGACGTAGCCTATGGCGTTTAGACCAGGGCTTGTTGTACTCAGCAAGGAACGCTCTGGACGGGCCAAGCCGTCGCGACACGGCCTAAGCCGATTCGAAGTCGTCTTTACGACCGGCTCCAGCCTTCCTGCTGCGCGTTGCCGTTGCTATATCCGGCCTGCGGCGAAGGTGGGTGCATATGTCAGACGGAGATCGGCTTGGAATGGACCGTCCAATCCAGCGACGCGACTTTCTCAACGGCGTGGCCGTCACTGCCCTGGGCTTGGCTTCGGCCCGGGCTGAAGCCGCCATCGCGTCGGCGCCGCAGGATACGCCCGGCTACTACCCTCCGGCGCTGACGGGCATGCGCGGCAGCCACCCTGGCTCGTTCGAGGTGGCGCACAGCCTGCGCGACGGCAGTTTTTGGCGAACGGCTCCGGCGCCGCAACCCGGCGAGGACAGCTACGACTTAATCGTGGTGGGCGGCGGCATCAGCGGGATGGCGGCTGCGCATTTCTACCGTGCGGCAAAACCCGGCGCCCGTATCCTGATCCTGGACAACCACGACGATTTTGGCGGCCACGCCAAGCGCAACGAGATGGCGCTGGGCGGCCGGACCGAGCTGATCAACGGCGGTACGCTGGAAATCGACTCGCCGCGCCCATACAGCGCCGTGTCGGACGGATTGCTCAAGCTGCTGGGCGTCTATCCCGAGCGCCTAGCGAAGACCTGCGCCAAGCCCGATTTCTACAAGAAACAGGGTCTTGGCCGCGGCGTGTTCTTCGACCGCGAGACCTTCGGGGGCGACGCGCTCGCGGTGGGAGCGGGCACCAGGCCCTGGCGCGACGTGCTGGCCGCGACACCCCTCAATGAAGGTGCCCGTGCTGACATCATCCGCATCCACGAGGCCCGGATCGACTACATGCCCGGCCTGCCGTCGCCGGAAAAAAAGGCGCGGCTGTCGCGCATGAGCTACCGTGACTACCTGGCTAAGATCGCCCATGCCGGTCCGGCGGCGCTGCCGTATTTCCAGGCCATGAGTCTGGACGAATGGGGAGTCGGCGCAGATGCCGTGACAGCCCTCGACGTATGGACCTTCGATTTCCCGGGCTTTCAGGGCTTGGGGCTGGAGCCGGGATCGGCACCGCATATGGGCAACACGGCGGCCGGCTATGCCGATGGCGGCTCTTACGTGTTCCACTTCCCGGACGGCAACGCCACCATCGCCCGCCTGCTGGTGCGCGACCTGATCCCGGCCGCGGTTCCGGGCCGCGATGCCGCCGACGTGGTCACCAGCAGGGTGGATTATGCGGCGCTCGACCGGCCAAACCAGGCCGTCCGCATACGGCTGAGCAGTATCGCTGTGGGGGTGCGCAACGTCGGCGCACCGGAGGCCTCGCAAGGTGTCGAGATCGCCTATGCGCGGGCCGGCCAAGTGTTTCGGGTGCGCGCGAGGGACTGCGTACTGGCCGGCTACAACATGATGATCCCGTATCTGTGCCCCGAGATGCCAAAGGCGCAGAAGGAGGGGCTGCATTACCTGGTGAAAATACCGCTGGTTTATACCACCGTGGCGCTGACCAACTGGCGCGCGTTCCAGACGCTCGGCGTCTATGACGTGTATGCCCCCGGCAGCTATCACACCTCGCTGCGCCTCAACCCCGTCGTCGACATCGGCGGCTACAGCTCGGTCCGCTCGCCGGACGAGCCGGTTCTGCTGCGCTTGACCAGGGTGCCGTGCTCGCCGGGGCTCGACGAGCGTACGCAGCACCGCCTGGGCCATGCGGAGCTGCTGGCGACGCCGTTCTCCACCTTCGAGCAGAAGATACGCGATCAGCTCGGCCGCATCCTCGGGCCGAGCGGCTTCGATCCGGCGCGCGACATCACGGCTATCACCGTCAATCGGTGGCCGCACGGCTACGCCTACGAATACAACCCGTTGTTCGATCCGGATTGGGCGCCGGGCCAGGCGCCGCATGAGGTCGGGCGCGCCCGGTTCGGCCGTGTCACCATTGCCAACTCTGATTCGGGTGCTGCGGCCTATACCGATTCGGCGATCGATCAGGCGCACCGGGCGGTCACCGAACTGCTGTCGATCTGACATGGAGACCGCCATGCTGATCGGCGGCGATTTTCTCGCCGGCGAGGGTGCAGACGAGACGATCGTCGATCCGCGAACCGGCGCCGCCATCGCCCGTATTGCGCAGGCGTCTCCGGCGCAGATCGACGCCGCCGTATCGGCGGCGCGTGCCGCTTTCGGCCGCTGGTCCCGCACAACCCCGGCCGAACGCAGCGCGCTGCTGGTCAAGATCGGCGATGCGGTCGAGCAGAATGCCCATACGCTGGCTCGGCTGGAAGCGCGCAACACCGGCAAGCCGTTGCATGCCGTGCTGGCTGACGAGATCCCGGCCATTGCGGACTGTTTTCGCTACTTCGCGGCTGCCGCGCGCACGATGCCCGCGATGGCCGCCGGCGAGTATCTGGCCGGCTACACCAGCATGGTGCGGCGCGACGCAGTCGGCGTGATAGGGTCAATCGCGCCGTGGAACTACCCGCTGATGATGGCGGCCTGGAAGCTCGGCCCCGCCCTGGCGGGCGGCAACACGGTGGTTATCAAGCCGTCGGAAAACACGCCGCTGACGCTGCTCGCCTTCGCGCGTCACCTGGCGGCCATCCTGCCGCCGGGCGTGGTCAACGTCGTGCTCGGCACGGGCGCCACCACCGGCCAGCACATGATCGACCATCCCGGCATCGACATGGTGTCGCTGACCGGCGACATCGCCACCGGACGCCGCGTGATCGCCGCGGCGGCAGCCTCGGTCAAGCGCACGCATCTGGAGCTGGGCGGCAAGGCGCCCGTGTTGGTGTTCGACGACGCCGACCTGGACGAGGTGGTGGCCGGACTTCGCACCTTCGGGTTCTACAACGCTGGGCAGGACTGCACGGCGGCCTGCCGCGTCTATGCCGGACCGCGCGTTTACGAAAAGCTCGTGGCCGATCTGGGCAGTGCGGCCGCCTCGCTGCGCTGGGGGCTGGACGACGACAGCCTGAACGAGGTGCCGCCGCTGATCTCGCAGCGTCAGCGCGCGCGCGTGGCCGGCTTCGTGGAGCGTGCCGCAGGCGCCGCCCATATGGAAGTGGTCACTGGCGGCGGGGCCGGTTCCGGCAGCGGCTTCTACTACCGGCCCACGGTGGTGGCAGGCGCGCGGCAGGACGACGAGATCGTGCAGCGCGAAGTGTTCGGCCCTGTCGTCTCCGTCACCCGGTTCAGCAACGTGGAGGAAGCCGTCGGCTGGGCGAACGCGTCCGAGTACGGCCTTGCGTCCTCCGTCTGGTCACGCGATGTCGGCCGCGCGATGGAGACGGCCGCGCGCCTTCGCTATGGGTGCACGTGGGTGAACTGCCACTTCATGCTGGCGAGCGAGATGCCGCATGGCGGTCTGAAAAGCTCGGGCTATGGCAAGGACCTCAGCATGCTGTCGCTGGAGGATTACACGGTCGCGCGCCATGTGATGATCAAGCTGGGATAGTCAGCGGCCTCGCCGGACGGTGTAGTCAGCCACGTCGGCCAGCCTAGCCTTGACCGTGCTGTCCGGAAAGATTGCCAATGCCGCTTTTGCCCGGTCGGCAAAGCCCACCGCGCGCTGCAGCGTCGCCTCGATAGCGCCGGTATGCTCCATCAACGCCAGCGCGTGATCGAGGTCGGCATCGGTCTGCTCGCTCGCCTCGATCGTGCGCCGCCAGAACGCCCGATCCGCCTCGCTGCCGGCCTTGTAGGCGATCAGCACCGGGCCGGTGATCTTGCCCTCGCGGAAATCATCACCCACGGTCTTGCCCAGCTTGGCCTGGTCAGCCGCGTAGTCCAGCGCGTCGTCGACCAGCTGGAACGCGGTGCCCAGCGCCAGGCCGAAATCGGCCAGAGAGGCCTCCTCCGCCCGGTTGCGGCCGGCCACGACAGCGCCAATCTGGCAGGCGGCGGCGAACAGGGCGGCGGTCTTGCCCTGGATCACGTCCAAATAGCGCTCGTCGCGCGTCGACAGGTCGTTCTGGGTAACGAGCTGCAGCACCTCGCCCTCGGCGATGGTGGCGGCCGCATGGGACAGTATGTGCAGCACCGGCAGGCTGCCGTCTTGCGTCATGAGCTGGAAGCTGCGCGAGAACAGGAAATCGCCCACCAGCACGCTTGCCTTGTTGCCGAACACGGCATTGGCGGTGGCCAAACCCCGGCGCAGTCGGCTTTCATCGACCACGTCGTCGTGCAGCAGGGTTGCCGTGTGGATAAATTCCACGCAGGCGGCCAGGTGCACGTGGCGCTGGCCGCCGGAGGGACCCGGATACCCGCATAGACGTGCGCAGGCGAGCGTCAGCATGGGGCGCAGCCGCTTGCCGCCGGCTGCGACCAGGTGTGCCGCGAGTTGCGGTATCAGCTCCACCTGGCTTTGCATATTTTGCACGATCACGCGGTTGCAGGCTGCCAAATCCGCGCGCACCAACTCCGCCAACGCGGTCAGCGCATCTTCGGCCGATGCCGCTGTCGCGCCGGATCGGTATTGCGCGTGTGGCGCCTCCCCACTCGACGCGCTGCCAGCTAGGGCCAAACAATTCTCCCAATCATCCAAGGCAGGCCCGATCACCTGATCCTGTGACCCCGGATGCTTCAGGATAGCCGAACGCGGACGAGCCCGCCCACCACGATGGTGGCCACCATATCGGCGGGGGTAAATCAGGGTCAAGGCGAGCGCGCCCGATAGTCTGCGGGCTGGAGGCGGCATGCGATCGCAGCCATACTGCGGCCTGAAGCAATGGAGCCCCGGATGCATGTGTTGCTGGCGACCAACGATCTGGTCCGCCTCAGTTTTCTGACCTGCCTGCTGCGCGACGCGGGTGTCGTGCCGATCGTCCTGGACGGGCAGGTCAGTGCCGTCGAAGGCAGCATCGGCGCCATCCCACGCCGTCTTGCGGTCTCGGCGCGCGACCGGGTTCAGGCTCTGCGCGTGCTGGCCGATGCGGGAGAGGCGTGACGGAGGCTCCTTGGTCGCTGGACACCCTGCTCGGGGGGCGAGTGAGCTACCGGCAACCCGTGCGCGGATACCGGACGGGGATCGAGCCGGTTCTGCTGGCGGCCAGCATACCGGCGCAGCAGGGTGACCGCGTGGTCGAGGCGGGAACCGGCGCCGGGGCGGGGTTGCTGTGCTTGGGCGCGCGGGTCGCTCGTATCAGCGGCCTTGGGGTCGAACGCGATCCGGCCATGGCCGCCTTGGCGCTCGCAAACCTGACGGCCAACGACCAAGGCGGGTTGACCGTATTGTCGCAAGACGTGACGGAGTGGCATACCGATGCCGCCTACGATCACGCGTTCGCCAATCCGCCGTGGCACAGCGAGGCGGGCACCGCTTCGCCCGATGCCGGACGGCGGCAAGCCAAGTTCGCCGGGCATGATCTTCTGGCGCGCTGGGCGGTGTCGCTGGCGCGGGCCCTGCGCCGGCGCGGCACGCTCACGTTGATCTTGCCGGCCACTCTGTTGCCGCAGGGGATTGCGGCGTTGACCTTGGCAGAGTGTGCGGAGACGACTGTGATGCCTTTCTGGCCCCGTGCCGGGGAGGCGGCGCGTCTGATCGTGCTGAGGGGGGTGCGCGCGGGACAAGGGCCGAACAGGCTGTCGGCTGGCCTGGTTCTTCACAACCCAGATGGAAGCTACACCGCCGAGGCGAACCGGGTTCTACGATCCGGCGAAGCCGTGTGTTTGTAGCGCTTGGTCCACCTGTAGGGAACGTTACCGGTGTTCTCGATGACGAAGGTGCCAAAGCCGTTCGTGCGCTGCAACCAAGCTTTCCAGCGACTTGCGGCGGTTTTGCTCCGCCGGCACGCCTCGTCGGGTCAGCATGATCTCGAGCGTCTTGAGCAGTTGCTCGGCTACCGTCAGGTCCTGAGCGTCACAAGCATGATGGAAAGCAACCAATATCTTGTCCGACAGCCTGCGGCCTTGGCGCGGCGCGTTTGCGGGGGTAACCACTTCAAATGGCGTCGCGTCCATCTCTGTAAAATCATCCATCAGATCGTAACCATCCTCGTCTCAAGCGCCCGACACGCATCCGTAACCAAAGTGGCATTGTGGGAAGTTCGTGCAAGGCTGAACGGCGCAATCAGCCCGCTGTACACGCTTTATTACAACATACGCCAGTACTAATAAACCTGCCTGTCAAACTCTTTGCTGCAGGGCAGCAATGCAGTTGGATGGTCCGCATCAAAACCGCAAGCTGGCGTTCATTCCAATGGTCAGCGGCCGCAAGGTAAAGCCCTGCAGGTTGCGCGTGGGCGTGCCGAGGTAGTTGAACTCGTAAATGGGCGAGGCTGAGCCCTCGATGTCGGGCCGCTGGATGATCTTGTTGTTGTTGGTGAGGTTACGGCCGAACAGCGTAACCTCCCAGCGGCCCACATCGATCCCCGCCGAGGCGTCCAATGTGACATAGGAGGGCCGTTTATAGTCCGGATTGGTGTTGATGACGACTCCATGGCTCTCGCCTACCCAATTGGGGGCAATGGAAACGAACCCGTTCACCCGGTCGCTGACCTGAAAATTCTGTCGTGCATTGTAGCTCAGGTTGAAATCGGGAACGCCCGGGATCTTCTCGCCAGGGAACGTGCCTGCAATCAGGGTGTTGTTGACGATCACCCCGTGATCCAGCGTTGCGTTGATAACGCTGCCCGACAGCGCCATCGTCAACGTGTCGGTAACCTGGCCCCGCACCTCGAACTCACCGCCATAGCTGGTGGCCGAGCCGGCGTTGGTCTGGAACTCATCGCCCGACGTAACCAGGGGTATTTCCGTCTGGATGTCTTTCCAGAGAATGTAGAAGAAGTCTCCGCTGAACGTAAGCCGGCCGTTGAGCATCCGCCCCTTGTCGCCGATCTCGAAGTTCCACAGCTTGTCGGGTCCGAAATTACTCGGCGAGTTCGACGACAAGCCGAGTTGCGCCAGGTCGTAGCTTGGCGTACCCGCCGCGTTCGCGCTCGACGGGATGAACGGTATGCGACGGTTCTCGCTGCCGAGACGGAAGCCCTTGGACGCGTTGGCGTAGATCGTGTTGGTGGACGTGACGTCGTAGCTGACCGCAAACTTCGGCAGGAACGTCCAGAACCGGCCCACCGAGGTGACCAGGCCGGGGTCGCCGTAGTCATAGAAGAAGTTTTGATAGGTACTCTCGCCGTCGCGGGAGAATTGGTAGCGTGCGCCGGCCGTAAGCCGCAGGTTTGGCAACGGGTAGTAGGTGCCCTCGCCAAACACGGCATACTGCGCCGTGTCGTAGGAGGTGATGCCCTGGAACACCTCATCGTTGACGATGGCACCTGGGAAGCCGCCACCCAGCACCGTCGGGTCGGCCGGGCTTGCGCCAAACTGGTTGAACGTCTGGGTCGCGCCGTTGACGAACTCCGTGTCCGTGGAGGTCGTATGTTCGTCCGAGTAGTACAAGCCGGCGATCCAGGTAAAGGGAAGGGCGCTCTCGCCGGGCACGTAGGGTTTAGAAACCAGCCGTATTTCCTCGGACCATTGCCGGACCGTGTTGCTGAAGTAGGTTTCGCTCGGCCGATTGTTCAGCGCGTCGAACAGGCCGGGCGGGGCGCCGTGAATTGGGTTGCCATTCGCATCGTTGCCGCAGAACCCGATCGGCGGCTGGCCAGGCGGGCCTGGCGTGTCGGTATTCGGATCACAAAGGTAGACGGCCAGGTTGTCGTAGATCGAGCTGTCCAGTGTGCGGTGAAACTGACGCTCGTAGTTGCCGGTCACCGCAATCAGGTTGGCGAAACCAACGTCGGCGTTGGCGGTCAAGGACGGCACGATCAGCTTGTCGCGGCCTGGCTCGGCCACCAGCTTGGGCGTCTGATCGTGCGGCAGGGTCGTGTACTGCGCGTCTGAGTCGCGCTGGTCGAAGTTCTGGAAGAACACCGATGGCGTGACCGTCAGCCAATCGGTCGGCGTCCAGAGCAGAGTACCGCGGACGACGTTGAAGCCGGTGGAGTTGACTCCGTTCTTGATGGTGGCGCCCGTGGCGGGATCGACATGGTTGATGTAGCCGGCATCCGAGCCGGTCTCCCCGGCCAGCCGCAGCACCAGTTGGTGCTCGACAAGCGGTATGTTGATGACGCCCTGCTCGTCGTAATTGGGGCCGCCGCCGTGGTAGGTGCCGGACAGTTCGGTGAAGACGTTGCCCTCGAACACGTCGAGCTTGGGCTGGTTGCTGATGTAGCGCAGCGTGCCGCCCAAGGCGCTCGCGCCGTACAGCGTGCTCTGCGGGCCACGCAGCACCTCGATGCGTGATATGTCGAGGAAGCGCGGTTCGGAGGCGCCTTCGGTCGGCAGGTTGCGCGTGGTCAGCGAAACGTCGTCCAGGTAGATCGCGACCGTCGCAGTTCCAGCGGAGCTGGAGATGCCGCGAATCTCCAGGTTGGACAAGCCCTCGCCAGCCTGGCTGGAGAAAGACAAGTTGGGCACGGACCGCGTCAGGTCGGCAAAATTCTCGATATGCGCGGCCCGTATCTGGGCCCCGCTCAATACGGTCACGCTCAGCGGCACCTTGCGCACGTTCTCGGACCGTTTCTGGGATGTGACGGTGATCTCCTCGATCTTGCCGTTTTGCACGCCCGCCGTGCTGCTCTGCTTGTCTTGCCGGGCCTGTCCTTTGGGCGTCACGGTTTGCAAAGCGGGATCCTGCGGTTGTGCCAGCCCCGGTGCAGCAAGCCCCACCCACATGACCAAGACGACGGCGCGGCGACGCAGGTGACAGCGCACAGTGGTTCTCCCCCCAGAGTATCCCAGATAATTCCGTATGAAACCGGGCCGTTCCGCAAGCGCTTATTCCGGCTGACTAGCGACCCGCCTGTTGCCGTTCTTATTAAGCAAATTTCATACCTAGTCGGCGGATCGGCCTTGAGGTTGACAACGGGCCGGCCGCTGTGGGGGATGCGGGCACAACTCTGGTCGAGTGCGCCACGCCGATGCAGCCGGTTGCTCCAGCCTTCAACCGCAACATGAGGATGATCGGCTGCCTGCTGATCACGCTGTCGTCGGTCACGCCCGCCTCTTCGATCTTCATCGTCGTGCCGGGCGTGGTGGAGCAGGCGGGTAGCGGCGCCCTTTACAGCTTCGCGGCTGCCGCCGTTGTCAGCCTGCTGACCGCCTATGTATACGCTGAGTTGGCGTCGGCTTTCCCGCTGACGGGCGGTGAGTATGCCATCGTCGGCCGTACGCTGGGGCCGCTCGCAGGCTTCATCATCCTGGGTGTGAACCTGGTGGTGCTGTTGCTCAACATCTCTGTCGTGGCATTGGGGCTCGGCAACTACATAAACGCCGTGTTCCCAGGCACGCCGCCGGTGGGCGACGCGCTGCTCTGCCTGGCGTTCACCACGCTGTGCGCCATCCTGAACGTGCGGACCAACGCGCTCATCACCGGCGCCTTCCTAGGGCTGGAACTGCTGGCGCTCACGGTCGTGACCGTGCTGGGCTTCCTCCATCCCGCGCGCAGCTGGGTCTCGCTCGTGGCGCACCCGGTGTTCCTGCAGGCAGGCCACCTGGCGCCGGCCTCGCTGGCCGCCATGGGACTGGCAACCTCGGTCGCCATATTCGCCTTCTACGGCTACGGTAATGCCGTCTATCTGGGCGAGGAGATCGCCGACGCGCCGCGCCACGTGGCGCGTGCAGTGCTGTGGGCGCTGGTGATCAGCGTGGTTAGCCAGATGCTGCCGCTGGCGGCCGCGCTGCACGGGGCGCCCAGCCTGGCCGCAATGTTCGGGTCCGATACGATGTTCGGCGATTTCGTGCGCGTGCGCGGCGGCCCGGGCCTGGGTGTCGCCATCAACCTGTCCGTGGCACTGGCCATCGTCAACGCCGACATCGCGGTGGTGGTGCTGGTGTCACGCATGCTGTTCAGCAGCGGGCGCGACGAGGTCTGGGCGGCTCCTGTCAACCGCGCGCTGATGCTGGTGCACGCGCGGTTCGGTTCGCCCTGGGCCGCGACTCTGGTCACCGGAGCCCTCGCCTGCCTACTGTGCTTCGTGAGCCTGGACTTGCTGCTGGTTATAACCGGGACCGCCATCGTCGTCGTGTACGGCGCACTCTGCGTGGCCGTCATCGCCGGGCGGCGCACCGGCAGCACCGCGCATGCGTTCTACCACATGCCGTTCTTTCCCTGGCCGCCGGTTCTGGCTTTGCTGGTTCTGGCCTACGTCGTCTATACCAACCTGCTCGATCCCACGACGGGGCGGCCGAGCCTGATTGCCACGGCCGCCATCGTGGCAATATCGGCCTCGTACTACACTATCGTGCTGAAGCGGCGCGGCGCCTGGGTCTTGCGGGAGCCGGATGCCAAAGTTTAGCGGTTATCGCCTGTGCAGAGGAGATCATGCCATGCGCGCCTGTGCCTTGATCGTAGCGCTGAGTTCGATCGCCCTGGCGTCTTGTGCGGGCGGGCCGCCGCCTTCGCCCGAGCAGCGAGCGGCGGCAGTCGACGACCTCAACCCGTCCGGACGGCCCTATGTCGGTCCGACGCCGTTGCGCTCGTCGTTTCCACCGGCCGACAACAGCTTTGCGCCGCTGGACTGCCACATCGAGGGGCCGGGTGCTGTGTGCTCGCGCGGCACGAACTGACAATCGGCCATCAAGGCTTGCCGACAAGCTGCAGGTTGGCCGCTTTCCACGCCATGCAGCGGCGGACCCTGCGCATGACGCTAGGGTGGTCGTAGAAGACGAACTCCTCCAGTGCGGAGGGCGAACTGGCGCGGTAGGCAATCGTCTTGACGAGCGCCTTTGCAAGCCCATCGGGTTCGTGCGCGTGTATCAGGCTGAAGTGATCGGCCTGGGATTCCTGGATCCGGGTGGACGCGTTCAGCAGGGGTGTGGCCAGCAACGCCAGTGTCGAGAGGACCACCGTCAACACGGGTAAGCCCGCAGGATCGGCTAGGCCACGCACGCGATCGGCTCGCATCCAACGCGCAAAGTGGCCGAACAGGCGATCGACCAGCCAGAAGGCCGCCAGCGAAGCGATTGCCAGAAATCCAGCGAACCATAGCACATGGTGCAGGACGTAATGGCCCATCTCGTGGCCGACGACACCCATGACCTCGGCAATGTCCGCACCCTGCATGAACATGGTGTCGCTCATGGCGATCCGCGCCGAGCCGAACAGACCCGAGACGTTGGCGGTGTAACGGTTGGATTGTTTCGAGCCGTTATAGACGTAGATCTTGTCTGAAGGCACACCGACTTTTCGGGCCAGAGCGACCACGGTGTCCCGGACCTCGCCCGGCGGGGCGGGCGTGTATGTGTTGAACAACGGCTCGATAACGACCGGCCCGATGACCACGAGACAGACCACGAAGATGGCCGTGACGCCGCCGGCCCAGGCCCACCAGCGCCGCGGCGCACGGCGCATGGCCGCATACAGCACGACGTAAAACAGCGCGCTGATGACGACGGACAGGCCGTCTGGATCAGGGCGTCGCCGAACCAGCCGGCCAGGGTTTGGCTTGACAAGCCGTAACGTGTTTCGCGCCACCAATGGGCGTAGACGTCCCAGGGGAGCGTCAGCAGCCAGCTAAGGGCGGTAAACGCGGTGGCACAGGCCACGACCGCCAGATTGCGACGCGACCGGTGGCGCTCGATACGGTCGCGTAGGCGCGGCAGCACGCCGGAGCGGAGGATCAGCAGCGCCACGACAACGGTGACGAGCCAACTCCACAACAGCAGCCATTCGGACCCGTGCGTGTAGGCCGCGGCCTTGGCGTGCGCCTCCGGCGAGAGCGATGCCATGTATGTGGCGGTAGCGGCAGCGGGGTCGAACGATGTCATCGGAGTGTTCCGTCCAGGATCGTGAACTCAGCAGAGAGTGTTCGGTGAGCAGTATCGCGGTGCGTCGAGGAGGGGCCGCCGATCTCAGAGGGCGTATCCGACTTGATCCCGCTGCGATCCCTGGGTAGCGGCCGCATGGTATTGCTGCCGAAGGGCCAAGGCCCATCCAACGAAATAACCGGCAGTGGCGCCAGAAATAGCGCAGCCGACCGCAGCCGCTGCGCTATGGATGTCGGGATGCAGAGCCGTCTGGATTGCCACGCCGTACTGCAGCCCAAAGACCAGCAGGTTGCGCAATAGCGGCACGATGCTTCCCGGACGCGTCACTCGTCTGTGCACACGATCCACGGCAAGCAGCCTGGGCCCGGTCGCAAAACCAAAGCCGGCGAGAACACAGGCTGCAGCCAGCCACGCGACAGGCGGCCAAAATCCATCGGCTCGTGCCAGTACAACCTTCGACAAGCCCAGGGCGATGAAAGCGATAGGAATGATCATCAAGCGCCAGACACGCGTAATGCGGGTTCGTGTCGCTTGCATTCCTTGCCAAACGAGGAATGCAAACAAAACAAAAACCCATGCAGGCGTGTTTTTCAGTATCTCGAGCGAAAGCGTCATCGGCTGTTCTACCTCAAGCGGCCATGTGGTGTGGACAGTTGCAACACCTGTGCCAACAACCGCCTATAGATTGCCGGGCGTATCAAGGCAGCTGTTGAAGCGACAGTGTTGTGTTCTGCTCAGACGTGGTCAGGTTCGCCACAACACGCGCCAACTTGATCGGCTAAGACGTGACCGGCAGCGCGCCCGGACTCGTTGGCAACCCGACGACCGAGCAAGGTCACTCGCAGATTGCCTAAGCTTGCGCGCTGGCGTGATGACCAACCAGTTCACGCCACAGCCTGTCCGGCTTCGCGTATTGGCGTAGTAAAGCTCTCATGCACGCATCGGGGTTGGGCTCGTCATGGTGCCCAGGAGTGGAATTGAACCACTGACACTGCGATTTTCAGTCGCATGCTCTACCAACTGAGCTACCTGGGCGCCGTTGGAGGCGGGAGCCTTAACCTACGGGATCGTCTGGATCAAGCGTTTGCGTGTCCCTTGACGCATCGTTATCGGCACCCACCACGACGTACTGCGCGGTCAGCCAGCGGCCGAGGTCGATGTCGGCGCAGCGCTTCGAGCAGAACGGGCGCGTGAGTGGGCCGTCCGGCTTGCCGCAAATCGGGCAGGGTGATGTCACGCTTCGTCCTCAATGGTCCAGCTTGCCTGGGCAAGCGACGGGTCCGACTGCAAAATCAAGGGATGGGTGAGGCGGCGCGCAAGGTCGCGCAGCGCTGCCTGGTCGGCTTGCAGCGCGGCCACGACAGGGGGCGCCGCGCGCAGACGTGGATTTTTGCGGGCCGGCTCGGCGGCGAGTCGGCGAAGGGCGGCAAGACCGGCCGCGTGCGGGCCCGCAAGCCGCTCGTGCAACGGCGGCGAGCTGCGCGGACGCAGCAGCTCGGCCATGCCCAGATGACTGAAGCCCAACAGGCGTGTGCGGGCCGGGTCGCCGGCCAGAGCGCCCTGCAGATCGGCCGCCAGGGCCTGCCGGCGCCTGGGAGGAATGCCGGCAAAGTCGATCAGTATGGCACCGGACAGGTTGCGCAACACGATCTGCCGCACCAGAGCGGGCAGGGCGGCGCGATTGGCCTGCATCTGGCTGACCGCCTTCTGCCCACGCGCCGCGGTGGCCGAACCACCATCGATGTCGATCGCCGTCAATGCCGGCGTCGGGCTGATGCTGGCCCGCAGACCGCCGGGCAGCAATGCTTCGGGTAGAGACAACGCCTCGGTTTCGCCCTCCAGCACATCGTCGAACGCGTTCGGGACGAGGCGCAGGCGTTGGCCAAGACCGGGGCGAAGCTGGGCCGAGAGCGCAGGGTCGTCCACCGCGACCGACGCCTCTGGATGCTGTTCGGCCAGACGGTGCAACGCGCTGGGCCCAGAGCGAAGCAGGCGCGGCGGGCCAGGATCGGGCCGTTCCGCGAGGGCGGCAAGGCGCGGACCCTTGCCGCCCTGCGCACTGCGGGTGACCCGAACGGTGAGGTAGGTTCCTTCCGGCCGGCCGGCGGCGCCCTCGGTGTCGGGCAGGAACCCTACCACGCCGGCGCCGATCTCGGCAAAGGCGCCCGCCATGGCTGGCACGTGCGCGGTGATCCGGCCGGCATGGAGATCGCCCAGTCCGTCCGGGGCTCCGGGACGCCACAGAGCGTATTGGACCATCTGGTCGCCTTCCAGCACGGCGATGCGAACCTCGCCGGGGCTGGAGGCGGCCAGGATGCGCGTCATGGCCGCAGGTAGCCGCGGCCGCGCAGAAGCTGGGCCGTCTCGAACAGCGGCAGCCCGACCACCCCGGAGTAGCTGCCCTGCAAGGCGCGGATAAAGGCCGCGGCTGCGCCCTGGATGGCGTAGCCGCCGGCCTTGCCGATCCATTCACCGCCGTCGAGGTAGGCTTCCTTCTGGGCGTTCGTCAGACGTGCGACGATGACCGTGCTCTCCGACAGGCGCGCCGCGCTGCTGCCGTCGGGTGCTGTCAGAACCAGGGCGGTGAAGACATGATGCCGGCGGCCGGACAGCAAATCCAGGCAGGCTCGTGCCTGGGCCACAGTCTGGGCCTTAGGCAAGATGCGCCGCCCGACGGCAACCACGGTGTCGGCAGCCAGCACGAACGCGTCTGGCGTAGCAGCAGCCTTGGATTTCTCCCGCGCCATGCGTTGGGCATAAAGGCGCGGCAGTTCGTCGCGCTGCGGCGTTTCGTCGATGCCGGCGGGTGCGACGTGGTCCGGGATGACGCCGATCTGTGCCAGTAGCTCCAGGCGCCGCGGGCTGGCCGAGGCCAGTATCAGCCTTGGCGGGAGTGTGGCCGGCGCGCCGAGCAAATCTACGTCGAGCGGCCAGGTTACTTGAAGCGGAACGTAATTCGGCCCTTGCTGAGGTCGTAGGGTGTCATTTCCACGTTCACCCGGTCGCCGGCCAGCACGCGTATCCGGTTCTTGCGCATCTTGCCGCTGACCTGGGCGAGAATGGAGTGTTCGTTGGTGTCCAGCTTTACGCGAAACATCGCGTTTGGCAGCAGTTCGGTCACGATACCGCTGAACTCGATCATGTCTTCTTTGGACATCAGGCCTCTTTACATTTGTGCATGGGCGCGTTGTGGTGACCGGCCAGTCGCGGGTCAACCCTCGGCGCCCGTCTCATAGAGAGTCCAACCGCACGGTCAGGCTTCGTGCATGGGCCTGCAACCCCTCAGCCGCGGCGAGCAACGCACCCTGGGGGCCGATTTGCGAGAGGGCCGCAGCATCGGCATCGATCCAAGTCGTCCGTTTCAGGAAGTCGAAGGTGGACAGCCCCGAGGCGAAACGGGCGGTGCGGCCGGTTGGCAGCACGTGGTTGGGGCCGGCGATGTAGTCGCCCAGCGCCTCGGGCGCGAAGCGGCCCAGGAACACGCTGCCAGCATGGCGGATGCGGGCGAACAAGGCGTGCGGGTCGGCGACCATGATCTGCACGTGTTCGGGTGCCAGGCGGTCGGACAGGGCAGCGCCCTCGGCCCAGTCACGCACCACGATGAGCGCGCCGTGGGAAGCCCAGCTCGCGCCTGCAATGGCTGCGCGCGGCAGGCTCGGCAGCTCGGCTTCAACGGCCTTGGCAACGGCGTCGGCAAAAGCGTCGTCGTCGGTGATCAGGATGGATTGTGCCGTCTCGTCGTGCTCGGCCTGCGCCAGCAGGTCGATGGCCACATGGCGCGGATCTTGGCCGGCATCCGCCAGGATCAGGACTTCGGACGGACCGGCCACGCCGTCTATGCCGACGCGGCCGAACACCTGGCGCTTGGCCTCGGCGACATAGGCGTTGCCGGGGCCCACGATACGATCAACCGGGGTGATCGTGGCGGTGCCATAGGCGAGTGCCGCGATGGCTTGGGCGCCGCCGACACGGAAGATCTCGGTCACCCCGGCGCGGTGGGCGGCGGCCAGCACCAGCGGGTTCAGCACGCCGCCGGGGGTTGGCACGCACATGGCAATGCGTGCGACGCCGGCCACGCGTGCCGGTATGGCGTTCATCAGCACCGATGAGGGATAGGCCGCCTTGCCGCCCGGCACATACAGGCCGGCGCTGTCCAGCGGCGTCCAGCGCAAGCCCATGGTCAGCCCGGCATCGTCGTGCATCTGCATGTCGATCGGCGACTGGGCGCGATGGAACGCCTCGATCCGCGTGGCGGCCACATCGAGGGCGGCTACAAGCTCCGGGGCGACCTGGCCCGCTGCGTCTTCGATCTCGGCCTGGCCGACACGCAGCCTGTCGGGCGTCAATGCCAGCCGATCGAAGCGCTCGGTATAGCGGCATAGCGCCTGGTCGCCGTTGGCGCGCATGTCTGCAATGATCGCCGAGACGGCGGCCTCGACGCTGTCCGTGGTCTCGCGCGCTTGATCGAGCAGGATCGCAAAGGCGGCTTCGAAATCCACGTCGGTTGTGGAGAGGCGGTTCACGCCGTCACGGCGGCGCGAAAGCGGGCGATCCAGACGCCGATCTCCTCCGGGCGCGTCTTCAACGCCGTGCGGTTTACGATCAGTCGACTGGTCACCTCGGCGATCACTTCGGTCTCGCACAAGCCGTTGGCCTTCAGCGTGGAGCCGGTTTGCACCAGGTCGACGATGAGGCGGCACAGGCCCAGCCCGGGCGCCAGCTCCATGGCGCCATTCAGGTGCACCACGTCGGCATGGATGCCACGGGCTGCGTAGTGGCGGCGCGCCGTGTTCGGGTATTTGGTGGCTACCCGCACGGTGGACCAGCGCGCCGGGTCGTCCGTCTCGGCATCAAGCGGCCCAGCCACCGACACGCGGCAGGCGCCTATCCCTAAATCGAGCGGCGCGTAGATCTCCGGGTAGTCGAACTCGCCCAGCACATCGGCGCCGCAAATGCCGATCTGGGCTGCGCCGTAGGCCACGAAGGTGGCGACATCGAAGGGACGGACGCGCACCACGTCCAGCATCGGATCGCTTGTGGGGAAGCGAAGGCGGCGGCTATCCTCGTCAGTGTAGTCGGCTGCGGGCAGAATGCCTGCGCGGTCCAGCAGGGGGCCGCACTCGGCCAGGATGCGGCCCTTGGGCAGGGCCAGCACGAGTGGTAGCTGCGCATCGGGCGCCAGGGCTGCTTGCGTGTAGGTGGCCGTCATGGGCGGGCGCTTAACACGCGGTGACATGCGTGTCAGGTGTGCCCGGGGCCGTGGGCAACGCCCTTTTGCGAGCGTATGGACGTGCGAACCTTAAGGGATTTGAACAATGAACATCCGTGCGGCCCTTCTGACAACCGGACTGCTGCTGACCTCGTCTGCCGCCGGCTGGGCGGCCACGCAGCCGGACCCGGCCCTGCTGGCGGCCGTACACAGCGGCACACGCAGCCCGAGCCTGGTCGCGCGCGACCCTGTCCGGCACCCGGCCGAGGAGCTCGCCTTTTTCGGGCTGACGCCCTCGTCCAGCGTGGTCGAGATATGGCCGGGCGGCGGCTACTGGACCGAGATGCTGGCGCCGTACCTGTCGGCTTCGGGGCACTACACCGTCGCCCTGCCCAACGGCGACGACGACGAGCGCACCGTGGCGCGTTTTCGACAGAAATTCGTGGGCAAACCAGGCTTCACGGCCATGCAGGTTTCGCTGATGAGCCCGGGCCACATGCAGATCGCCCCGCCTGGCTCGGCCGATTTCGTTCTCACCTTTCGCAACGTGCACAACTGGATGCGCAGCGGTTTCGCCGACCAGGCTTTTGCCGCCTTCTATGCGGCACTTAAGCCAGGCGGCATACTGGGCGTGGAGGAGCACCGCGCGCTCGACACAGTGCCGCAGGATCCCAAGGCGGATAACGGCTACGTGCGCCAGGATTACACGGTGGCTTTGGCGAAGAAGGCCGGCTTCGAGCTGGTCGGCTCCTCCGAGCTGGATGCCAACCCGCGCGACACCAAGAATTACCCGCAAGGCGTATGGACCCTGCCGCCCACCTTTGCGCTGGGGGCAACCGACCATGCGAAATATGCGGCCATCGGCGAGGGCGACAACTTCATCCTGAAGTTCCGCAAACCGGTAAGCTGATTGGCCAGGCTGCCGGTCAGCGACGGACTGTCCATCGACGAGACCGAGCTCGGCGAGCGCTTCGTGCTCGCGTCCGGCCCGGGCGGCCAAAACGTCAACAAGGTCTCGACCGCGGTCGAGCTCCGGTTTGACGTTCGGGCCTCACCCTCGCTGCCGGACGGGGTGAAGTCGCGGCTGGCGCGCTTGGCAGGCGGCCGGATGACGCAGGAGGGTGTGCTGGTGATCGAGGCCCAGCGTTTCCGCTCGCAGATGCGCAACCGCGAGGACGCCGTGGCGCGCCTGTTCGCATTGATCCGAGAAGCGGAGGCGGCGCCGAAACGGCGGCGCGCAACCCGGCCCACCTACGGCTCGCAGCAGCGGCGGTTGGAGTCCAAAGGTGCGCGTTCGGGCACCAAGGCGATGCGGCGGCGGCCGGAGCAGGACTGACCTCATTTGCCTTCGGAGGCGGGCACCCAATCGCGCGGCGTCTGCGTGGCTGCGCGTATTGCCGGCCCGGCACTATCGAGCGCGCGTCCGAGCTGGGCCACGGCTGACTGGCTGGCGCTGTCGTGCCGCCACCATGCCTTGCTCACGATGAATACCGCATCGACCGAGATGGTGCGCACGCCGCCGAACCAGCCGCTGGTGAGGTTTTCCGGCTGATACATCGTCCGCCCGGTCCAGTCCTTCATCTGGAAGAAGGCGTTGGGCGGGTTGATCGCCAGGAACTTGAAGATCGGGCGTCCGCGCTCGTCCACCTCGCCCTTGATGGATTTCTCGATCATTGCCGAGCTGCGGTCGTCCATCAGGAAGAACGCGTCGACGTTCTTGTCGCGCAGCAGACGCAAGGCGGCCTCCCCGCCATCGGTGGTGGCGTGCACGGCGCTGTGCCAGCGCGGGTCCGAGCCGAGCAGTTGGCGGAGCGTAATCTGCCCGCCGGAGCCGTCCTCGCCAGCGGCCACGTTCAACGCCTGGCCGGTAGGCACGTTGGCAATCTGCCCGGAGACGCGGCTGAACGCGCTATCGGCGCGCACCACCCAAAAACCGTAATAGGGATAGAGCGGGCGGCCGAGGGAGACGTATTTGCCCGTGCAACTGGCGGCATTGCTGTCGGACGTGTGCGCCCGCTCGCTGGCCGCGTCGCGCTGCACGATCGCCGCTTCGTCGAGGCCGAGGCACACGCCGGTGGCCGACATGAACGAGCCGGTGCTCTCGTCCGGCGTGACGGCAATGCCAGTAGTGGACAGTTGCTCGGCGATGATCGGCACGATTTGCGAGTAGTTGCCCTTGGTCTTCACGCCGGCTGCAACCCGCAGGGTCACCTGTGAAGCCGCGGGATGTTGCTGGGCCAGCCGTTCGCTCAGCGACTGGGCCAGGGCGGGATGTGCGAGGGTCAGCAGCAGGACGGCAAGACGCACGCGCATGGATAGGCTCCTTGGTCGCAGGTTTGACGCTTTGTACCCGGCGAGACTACGTCTCGTGCAGCCAAACGAGGTTCAGATGGACTGGTCTTGCCCGAGGGTCGTCTCGCACCGTTGCAGCATGCTTGCGATTCTGCCGGCAATTCTCTGGTCGGTCCAGATCGGTCCCGCATGCGCTGCCGCGGCTGAAAACCTGCAACTCAGCCTCTCGGGCGCTCCCACGGCGCTGATCACCGACGAGGACAGGGCCATGCTGGGCCTGAAATTCGGCCCCGACGCGCCGATCGACTTCTTCCAGGCCAGAAACGGCCGCTACTACCTGAACTCGGCCGGGTCGCTCGGCCCCGTGCAGGGGCGCGGCCGGATGGCTGCGTGGAACCTGCACGTCGACAGCCAGCTCAGCCGGGTGTTGGCGCTGAACTCGGACGCGCCTGCGAGCGGACCTTACGACGTGCAGACGATCATGACGGACCACGCAGCCGAGTGCGGCGTGGGACAGCAGCGGCTGAGTGCCGATGGACCGGCCGGAGCCGCCTGCAACCAGTATTTCGACCGCGACTATGCCGGCGGCGGCACCTACTATCGGTGCCCCGACAACGCGACGAGCGTGTATTTCTACCACGGCGAGAATCACACGTCGCCCGACGGCAAGGGCGGCAAGGGCGGCTGGTTCGGCCTGGGTGTCGGCTACTTCAACGCGGCCGAGACACAGGTGACGCGGGCGGCCGAGCTGCCGGCGGCTGGCGGCAACATCAGTGCGCAGAACATCGGCATGAACATGGGCACGGCCTGGCGCGGTGCTGCCGGAAGCTATGCCCCGCCGCAGGAGCATCCCTTCAACGGCGTGCCGAGCGCCATCGCCGGCTCGGACGGCTACCTGTATCTCTACACCGGCAACGCCACGTTGGACCCGGAGTACAACCCGTCGGCCTGCCGCCCAGGCTGCCTGAGCGTCAGCCGGGCCCCGATTGCCGCTTTCTGCGGCAGCGTGAAGACGAGTTCGCCGGTCAGGTGGGTGAACTACTACCACGGCGGCTGGACCCAGCCGGCCGTGGCGGGCGAACGCTCGCCCAACGGCTACGGCTCGGGGGGCGCGTTCACGCCGCTGATCCCGCAGGCGCTGCCCGGCGAGTTCGGTGGCACCGTCACGTACCTGCCGTCAGCCCGGCTGTACGTGATGCCGCGCCTTTACCAGGGTGGCGTGGACGTTCGGTATTCGACGGACGGCTTCAAGTGGAGCGCTCCGCAGACGCTGGTCGAGAAACCGAAGGAGACTACGCCCAACGGTGACGAGGAGTTGGCGCTGTATCCCAAGATCAGCGCGATCCACCCGGCAGGTGGGGCGGAGCAGTACGTGTTGACCTACGTGGTCGTGACCAAAGGCCATTTCTGGAAGTGGGCCGAACTGATGCGGCAGCCCTTGAGCCTGAGGTAACGGAACGGTCCGGGGGCGGACGTCGTTCGCCGGCCTTGGTCACGTCGAGCTGAGCCGCTCCGTGGATGTCGCCACGAACTAGGGACTTGCGTACGGCCTACTCTGCTGCCTGCCTGATTGGGCCTGCGACCGCCGCCTCGGCCTGGAACGCCTGTATGCCGGTCTGCCAACGGCCCAGGATGAGGGCATGGATGTCGTGCGTGCCCTCGTAGGTGTTGACCGCTTCCAGGTTCATCACGTGACGGATGACGTGATACTCGTCGGAAATGCCGTTGCCGCCGTGCATGTCGCGCGACACGCGGGCGATGGCCAGCGCCTTACCGCAATTGTTGCGCTTCATCAGGCTGACCATCTCGGGAACCGACACGTGTTCGTCCATCAGCCGGCCCAGGCGCAGCGAGCCCTGCAAGCCGAGTGCGATTTCTGTTTGCATGTCGGCGAGCTTGAGCTGGATGAGTTGGTTGGCGGCCAGCGGGCGGCCGAACTGGCGACGGTCGAGCGTATACTGGCGGGCGGCTTCCCAACAGAACTCGGCCGCACCCATCGCACCCCAGGAGATGCCGTAGCGCGCCTTGTTGAGGCAGCTGAACGGCCCTTTCAGCCCGCGCACGCCGGGCAGGATGTTGGCCTCCGGCACGAACACGCCGTCCATCATGATGGAGCCGGTGGCGGACGCGCGCAGCGAGAACTTGCCTTCGATGCGCGGGAAGACGAGGCCTTCCATGCCGCGTTCGAGGATGAAGCCCCGTATCACACCGTCGTCGGTCTTGGCCCAGACAACCGCCACATCGGCGATCGGCGCGTTGGTGATCCAGGTCTTGGCGCCCGACAGACGATAGCCGCCAGGCGCGGTACGGGCGCGGGTGATCATGCTGCCGGGGTCCGAGCCGTGATCCGGCTCGGTCAGGCCGAAGCAGCCGACCAGGTCGCCGCTGGCCAGCCCGGGAAGGTATTTCTCGCGCTGTGCCTCGGTGCCGAAAGCGTGGATCGGGTGCATCACCAGGCTGGATTGCACGCTCATCGCCGAGCGGTAGGCGCTGTCCACCCGCTCCACCTCGCGGGCGATCAGGCCGTAGCTGACGTGGTTCACGCCGGCGCAGCCATAGCCCTCGATGGTGGGGCCGAGCAGGCCCAGCCCGCCCATCTCGCGGAAGATCTCGCGGTCGAACGTTTCGTGCCGGTTGGCCTCCAGGATGCCCGGCATCAGGCGGCCCTGGCAGTAGTCGCGGGCGGCGTCGCGCACCGCGATCTCTTCGGCGGAAAGCTGGCCTTCCAGCGCCAGCGGGTCGAGCCAGGTCATGGTTGTTCTCCCAGATAGTCTTCGGCCTCGGCACGCAGCCGACGGAAGCTGCGCACGCTGAACGGCAGCATCGCCACATAGATAAGGCCAGCCGCCGCCAGCGCCAGCCAGGGATCGGCAACCAGCAGCGCCGCAAAGAACCCCACGCCCAGCAGCAGCCCCAATACATACTCCGCCGGAACCTTGAAGTTCTTGAAGCTCCAGACCGGCAGGGTGGAGACGAGCAGCACCGACGTGCCGATCAGCATGAATGCGACCAGGCCGGGGTGCTGCGCCAATTCGCCCATGCGTACCCAGCCCTGGTCGACGGCTTCCAGCCATAAAAACAGCGGCAGCAGCACCACGCCCGCTCCGGCCGGCGCCGGCACGCCGGTGAAGAAGCTTTGCGCGTAGGCGGGCTTGGGCGAGGTTTCCAGCGCCGCGTTGAAGCGGGCCAGGCGAAGCGCCATGCAGACCGCAAACATCAGGCACGGCATGAAGGCGAAGCGATTGGTGCCGTGCAGGCTCCAGATGTAGAGAATGAAAGCAGGGGCGACCCCGAAACTGCAGAAATCGGCGAGGCTGTCGAACTCGGCGCCGAAGCGCGATTCGGCGTGCAGCAGACGCGCCAAGCGGCCGTCGAGTCCGTCGATCAGGGCGGCTATCACGATGGCCAAGGCAGCCGCCTGCCAGCGTGCATCCAGCGCATAGCGTATGGAGGTGAGTCCTGCGCACAGCCCTAGCAGGGTCATGATGTTGGGAACCATGCGGTTGAACGACGGGCCCTTGTAGCGGGGCCGCCGCCGCACACGGCGCCGCTTGGTGCGCTGCCCCCCGGGAATGGGTCCCAGATCCATCTCAGTCGGCCGAAGAGGGTGCAAGACTGGCGAGGACGGTTTCCCCGCCGATCATCGTTTGGCCCACCTGCACCAGGGGGCGGACCCCCGGTGGCAGATATATGTCGGTTCGGCTGCCGAACCGGATGATGCCGAAACGTTCGCCGGCGCATAGCGTGTCGCCGGCGCGCACCTCGCACAGAATTCGTCGGGCGATCAGGCCGGCGATCTGCACCACGGCCACGTCGCGCCCATCGGCCAGGCGGATCGACAGGGCGTTACGTTCGTTTGCCTCGCTCGCCTTGTCCAGGCTGGCATTAAGGTAGGCGCCGCGGTGGTAGGCGATGCGGGTTATCGTTCCGGAAGCCGGCGCGCGGTTGACGTGCACGTTCAACACCGAAAGGAAGGTCGCCACGCGCCAGCGCGGTTCGGACCCAAGATCCAACTCAGCCGGAGGAACGGCGCGCTGCACGGATACGACGCGCCCATCGGCTGCCGAAACCACCAGATCGGGTCTGGTCGGCGCAACGCGGTCAGGGTCACGAAAGAAGTACAAACAAAATACCGCGAAGATCGACCCGGCCCAGAACACGCCGTAGCCGGTGAACAGCCCTATTGCCATGACGGCCACGCCGGCAGCGATGAAGGGGTGGCCGGCGCGGTGCGGGCGCGATAACACCAGCCGCAGCGTTTCTATGAGGGCCATGGGCCGGTTTTCATTCGTGCATCATTCCGTTGGCATGAGGCTTTAGCGCATTCTCGAGGCGTTTGCCTAAATGCGTGTGGTGGCCCACGCCAGCAACACGCATGACAGTGCCGCAAAAGCGCTGGCTGCGGCCGAGCGCACCGGGCCTGATCCCGTTGCAAGGCGTCTGACCAGGAGCCATGCCAGCAGCGGAAGCAGGCAGGCCACGTCCACCACAACCAACCGTCCACGGTCCGAGGCGACCAGGGCAGTCCCTGCTACGCATACCAACAGGCCCGAGAGGGCGGTCATGGCGCTGAAGGCACCCATAAAGGCGAGTGCGGCGGCTGCGGGGGCGAGTGCGGCCACGGCCCAGTGCGGCGATGCGCCGGCTACTCTGAGCGATCCCGCCAGTGTGAGTGCCGCGGCAAGGGTGGCCCATCCGGCGTCGTTCCGTGCGAGTCCGCGTGCGAGCGCGAGGCCGGCCAGCAGGCCTAGGAAGACCGGAAGGCAGCAGGCGAGCCGCGCCGGGTCGGCGGGCATGCCGCACAGCCACCAGGCCGCCGAGGCTGCGATTGCCGGGGCGGCAAGTCTGGACGCCTGAAAACATGCAGGGAGTGCTGCCCATGCAACGATTAATGCAGCCAACCCGGACAGCCGCGAGACCGGTGGTGGCGGCCAGGACGATAAGGGCGCCAGGACCAGCCAGCCCGTCAGAACCGCCACTGCCGCCCCAGGGCCGGCCAGGCGGGCGCCACCGAGCATCCGGGCAGCGAGGGCCATGGTGAAGGCTGCCAGCAGGGAACGCGACGAAGGCAGCGCTGCCACATGCGCCGCCCGGAGCAGCAGGTGGTAGCCATGGGCGGCGAGGGCGTGCATTACCGCCCCATGCGGGGCGCGCACCCAGGCGTCAACAGGGCCGGACGGACCGAATTGCTGCGACTTCAGAACAGGCCGGGGCCGCCCGCGCGGCAGCCGATGACGCAGGGGCCGGTAGGCCCGTTGCTGTTTCGTCTTACCGTCCCGGTCGGCTGGGGCGTGCTCTCCCTTCTCGGCTACCGGCTGGCCGAGGCATGGTTCGTGGGCCGGCTCGGGCCGGATTCCCTGGCCGCGATCAGCTTTGCTTTTCCGGTCACGATGGTCGTGCTCAGCCTGTCCATCGGGCTGGGCGCGGGCGCATCCTCCGTCATTGCCCGGGCCCTGGGTGCTTGCGAGGAAGGGGTCCCTCGCCTGGTCGCCGATGCCTTGCTGCTTACAGTAGTGCTTGGGTCTGTCTGCGCGGCGCTCGGCGTGGTGGAGGCGGGATGGCTTGCCCGCCTGCTTGGAGCGGGGGCGGATTTGGCACCGCTCATCGCCGGCTATTTCCGTGTCTGGTTTCCGGCTTCGGTCCTCATCCTCGTGGCGTCAGTCGGCTTGAGTGCAGCTCGGGCCGCCGGGGACTCGACGTTCCAGGGCTTGGCCATGGTGGCATCGTCGTTGCTGAACCTCGGCCTGGCACCGCTGGCCATCCTGGGCGGCTTCGGCCATCACGGACTGGGCTTGATCGGTGCACCGGTGGCCAGCTTGCTGGCCTGGCTTCCTTTGCTAGCGGCTACGGTATGGCGGTTGCGCTACCTGCATCTGCTGTCCTTCGACCACCTGGAGTTAGCCGCGTTTCAGTGCTCGGCCCGGCGCATCCTGCGCGTGGGTTTACCGGCCGCGGCCACCAACACGGTCATTCCAATCGCCGCCGGCATCGTCACTTGGTTGCTGGCGCCATACGGCCATCAAGTGGTGGCAGGTTTCGGCCTCGGCAGCCGGGTGGAGTCGGTTGCCATGGTGCCGTTCTTCGCGCTGTCGGCGGTGATGAATCCGTTTGCCGGCCAGAACGCAGGCGCAGGCTGTCCATGGCGGGTGCGTGAAGCCATGCGGGTGGTGGCGGTGTTCTGCGCGGCTTTCGGTGGGGTGCTTGCACTTGGGCTGTACGCCGCCCGATTCTGGGTGGCCAGCCGTTTTACCGGCGACCCGCTCACCCTTCACGCGGCCGTCCTGTATTTCACGCTCGTACCGCTCAGCTACGGGCCGGCGGGCGTGATCGCGATTGCGAACGCGGCGTTCAACGGCTTGAACCGTCCCTTTTCGGCGGTTGTCGTTTCGGTCGCACGCACCCTTCTGGTCAACGTGCCGGTCGCCTGGGTCGGTGGCCGGCTGTTCGGTGTGACGGGCATCTTCCTGGGCATCTGCATATCCAACGTGGTCGTAGGAATAGGCAGCGGCCTGTGGCTGTATGCCGCGTGCAGCGCGTCCGGACAGGAGCGCCCGCTTCCGGTGCTCGGGACACGCGATGGCAGCCTGGTCAAGACGGCTTCCTCCGTCCCCGGCGCGGGCTGAAGCCGCGCATCCGCAGGCTGGCGTCGTTCAGGCCAGGCAGCTTGTCCGGTTCGGCTAGGATGCTTTCGGCCACGGCCACCGCGCGCACGAGGTCGCCATCGGCGGCATGACGGAAGGCTGGCCGCCGAATCACCTCGTGACAGGGCCGGCCGCAGGCACAGTCGAGGCAGACGCGCATGAAGCAGTGGTCGAGCCGGATCGGCCATTGCTGGGCCGCAGCTGCCGCCGGCAGTTGTCGGCGTGTCAGTTCGAGCCATCTCGCCACAAGCCATGCACGATCCACCGCTGCCCCCATTGATCGTGACGCTGACGTTGGACGCAGCTGCGCAAGCCTGGTTCGATGCCTGCCGAACGGCCCACTTCCCACCGGAGCGGTTGGCCGTAGGCGCTCATGTCACGATGTTTCATGCGCTGCCCGGTGGCTTGGAGGCGCGGGTGGCGGCTGCGATCAGGAGCCTGTGCGCATCGGAGCCACCATTCGCGGTGTCGGTGAGCGGGCTGCGCTTCTTGGGACGTGGCGTGGCCTACGCGCTCAGCGCCCGGCCGGCACTTGCCCTGCGTGCCAAGCTCGCCGCCGCGTACGCGGGTGATCTTACGCGGCAGGACGCCAATCGATGGTCGCCGCATGTGACCGTGCAGAACAAAGTGTCGGCGGAGGTGGCGCGGCAGACGATGGCGATGCTTGCCGGGCAGGCAACGCCTAGTCCGATCGAGGCGACCGGCTTGGCATTGTGGCGTTACCGCGGAGGGCCTTGGGAGGCGGTGATGAGCGCGCGTTTCGAGGGCCAGCCTTGACGCAGGCGCGCCGTGGCGGCGAGGTTGCGGTATGCATATCGGCATCATCGGCGGCGGCTTTGCGGGTGCGGCCTGCGCGTTGCATTTGATGCGCGACCACCCTGGGCTGCACGCCGCGCTCACGATCATCGAGCCACGCGCCGCGCTTGGCGCCGGGCTGGCCTACTCTACACCGGCACCCGAGCATCGCACCAACGTGCCGGCTGGGCGCATGTCTTTGCTGCCCGACGACCCCGACAATTTTCACCGCTGGCTGCAGGACCGCGACGTGCCGGCGCGCGATCCCGACTGCGCCACGCCGGACGGCCGGCTGTATGCCGCGCGTGCCCTGTTCGGACAATATGTAGATGAAACGCTACGGGCGGAGGTGACGAGAAGTCGGAGGGTAGCGTTTCGCCACGTTTCCATCAGGGCGCAAGCCGTTTGCCCCACCGGCGGGCGGTTCGACATCCGGCTCGAGGATGGCCAGGCTGTTCACGCGGACGCTGTCGTGCTTGCGGTCAGTCACTCGGCACCAGACGTGCCCTCTGTGCTGCGCTGTTGCCGGGCCGTGGTCGCCGATCCCTGGTGCATGACGGCGATGGCAGCCATACCGGCCGGCGCGCGCGTGGTTCTTGTGGGCACAGGCCTGACCGCCTGCGACGTGATCGCTTCGCTGCTGGCGCGTGGTCATCATGGGCAGATCACCGCCGTCTCGCGTCACGGCCTGCTGCCCAAGCCGCGAACCATGCTGCCGGTCCAGGCGGAGGGCGAGTTCTCCGTAAATCCCGAGGCGAAGGCTAGCTTGTTGTTGCGCCGGGTCCGCAAAGCGGTCGACACGGCCGTCCGTGAGGGACGCCCGTGGGAAAACATCATCGACGCGCTTCGGCAACAGGCTGAGGCGGCCTGGGGTGCGCTGGATTGGACGGAGCGGCGTCGCGTGCTCCGCCACCTGCGCACTTACTGGGACGTGCACCGCTTCCAATGCGCCCCCCAGATCGACTGCGCTGTTACCCGGGCGCGGGCCTCTGGCGCCGTGCAGGTTCGAGCGGCGCACCTGCTCGCGGCCAACGAGGGCACAAGCGGCATCACCTTGACCGTCATGCCCCGGCATGCCGAGCAGCCCGAAACCATCGCCGCCGATGTCGTGGTCAATTGCACGGGCCCTGGCCACCGCTCGGTCACGGCGTCTCACCCCGTGTTGCGGCGTCTGGCGGAGCGTGGCGGCCTGCAGGCCGACCCGGCGGAGCTTGGCATCTGGGTGGATCAGGACAACCGCGTGCTAAGGGCCGACGGGTCGGCCTGGTCCAACCTGTTTGTGGCCGGGCCGCTGGCACGCGGCACGTTCGGCGAGCTGATGGGGTTACCGCAGGTCAACACGCAGCCGCGGCAGGTGGCGGCCCGGCTTGCGACGATGTGCCGGGCCTGGGCGCCGGCACTGGAATTGGGCCTGCCCGGGTGATCACGGCGCGGGCACGGGTCGCCGGAATCATCGGCTACCCGGTCGCCCATTCACGCTCGCCACGGCTGCACAACCACTGGCTCGAGCACTATGGGCTGGACGGCGCCTACGTTCCCCTGCCGGTCGCACCTGCCGACCTGCCGACGGCGTTAGCCGGCTTGCGCGCGGCGGGTCTTGCCGGTGCGAACGTGACGATACCGCACAAAGAAGCGATGCTCGCCCTGTGCAGCACCCTGGACGATGCGGCGCGGCGGTCGGGTGCGGTCAACACCCTGACGTTCGGCAGTGGGGGCATCCATGGCAGCAACACCGATGGGGCCGGATTTTTGGCCAGCCTGGCCGCGGCAGGCATACCGACGGGCGGCCCGGCGCTGGTGCTGGGCGCCGGCGGCGCTGCCCGGGCCGTGGCCGCAGCGCTGCTCGACGCAGGTGCGAACGTCACGGTCGCCAACCGAACGCGGGACCGTGCGCATGCGATGCAGGCGGCGCTGCCCGCGCTGGCCAGCATCGACTGGGCGCAGCGCAGCCGGGCGCTGGCCGCCTACGACCTGCTGGTCAACACGACCTCCCTCGGCATGGAAGGACAGCCGCCGCTAGAGATCGACCTGTCGGCCGCGTCAAGAACCCTCGTCGTGGCGGACGTGGTGTATGTCCCCCAGCGAACGCCGTTGCTGGCGCAGGCTCAGCGCCTGGGGCTTCGCATCATACCCGGCTTGGGAATGCTGTTGCATCAGGCTGTGCCGGGATTTGCAGCCTGGTTCGGCGTAAGCCCGGCCGTGGACCAGGCGACCTACGATCTGATCGCAGCCGACATCCGGCTTCTATGAAGGTGATTGGCCTGACCGGCGGGATTGGGATGGGCAAATCCACCGCCGCCGGCGTGTTGCGCCGCGCCCGCATCCCGGTGTTCGACGCCGACGTGGCCGTCCGCCGGCTGCAAGCCCCCGGCGGGCGCGCCTTGCCGGCCATAGATGCGGCATTCCCCGGAACTGTGCGGGACAGCGTGCTGGATCGGGCCGCTCTGCGCGCGGCCGTGCTGACTGCGCCGGCTCAGCTGCGCCGGCTGGAGGCGATACTCCACCCGCTGGTGCGCGATGCGCAACGGCATTTCCTGGCGCGCGCCCGGCGGTCGGGCGCCAGCCTCGCGGTGCTCGACATACCGCTGCTGTTTGAGACCGGCGGCGAGCGGCTGGTGGATCAGGTGATCGCGGTGTCCGCGCCGCGGGCCATACAGCGCGCCCGTGTCCGCCGGCGCCGCACGATGGCCGATGCGGAGATAGAGCGCGTCATCGCACTTCAGTTGCCGGATGCCGAGCGGGTTCGCCGCGCCGACGTCGTGGTCCGAACAGGGCTGTCCCGCTTCCACGCCGTGCGGGCGATCAGGCGCTGGCTGAGCGCTTGCCCCGCCGGCCGTAGAACCCAGCCCGGCGCAGCGACGTTGGGATGACGTCTTCGAGGTGATCAGTTTGGAATTGTCAGGTCAACGCTTCATCAACGCGCCGCGGTCCAAGGTCTGGACGGCGCTGCAGAGCGCACAGACGCTGGATGCTTGCCTGAAGCAGGAGCATGCGGTGCAGCGCGTCTCCCCGACCGAGCTTCAGGTCGGTCGACCCGTCAACGGCAGGGTCACGATCGTGCAGCTTGGGCCGGACTCGCTGGCCTACGAAGCCTCTGTCGGCCGCCTGCGTGTGACCTTGACCGAGGAAAGCCCGGCGATGACTCGCTTGGCCTACACGCTCGACGCTGGGGCGTTCGACACTGCGCGCACCCAGACGCAGATCGACCAGCTTGTCGAAGCGTTCCAGGGGCAGGTTTCGGGGCCGCAGGAGATTGCGGCCGGTGGCCTGGCTGGCGTCCAGGACGCTGGCCTGAGAGACTAACCGGCGCATACCTCGCCGACTCGGCACATCGGATGCGACATGCCTGACTTTACCAGCGCAGGTCCAATTTCGATGCCGACGCCAAGCCAGCCCGCACTGATCCAAACTGCAACCGCGGAACGCTCCGTCCTGTTCGACACTGAGACGACAGGCTTAGACCCTGCCAGCGGCGATCGGATACTGGAGTTTGCGGCAATCGAACTGGTGCGCGACCTGCCGACCAGCCGCGTCTTCCACCGCCTGATAGACCCGGAGCGGGACGTGCCGGAGGAGGCGACACGGGTTCATGGCTACGCGCGTAGCCACCTGATGGGTAAGCCACGCTTCGCCGAGATCATCGACGATCTGCTGGCATTCTTGGGGGATGCCCCCCTGATCGCCCACAACGCCGTCTTCGACTTCGCCTTTGTCAACGCCGAGCTTGCCCGGCTCTCGCTGCCGCCGCTGCATGAAGCGCGCATGATCGACACGCTGGCTTTGGCCAAGATGCGCTTTCCGGGCATGCCGAACAGCCTGAACGCGTTGTGCAGCCGTTTTGCCATCGACCTGTCGGAGCGCACGACACACAACGCCCTGCTGGACTGCCGGCTGCTGGCGGAGGTGTATGTAGAGCTGACCGGTGGACGCCAGCGTGGCCTGGTTCTGGATGACGCCACCCAGGCCACGCAATTCTACACCTATTCCCGGCCGGCGCACCGCACGCCTCGACCGATCGTCGTGGACCAGGCCGATCTGGCGGTTCACGCCGCCTTTGTCGCGCGGCTGAAAGACCCGGTTTGGCTGGCGGCTTAGAGCCAGGCGCAACATTCTGACCTTCAACGCGGTCGACATGCTCGCCAAAGCTCAGGCTAGGGCATGATGGCTTCGGCTGCCGAAACCTGTCGTGCATTACCTTAGCGGCGCCACCAGCCTTTCTTTCTTTCGGTCGTTGTCGCGGCGGAGCCGATCAGGATCGGCTGGATGACGGGCGCCGCCGTTGGTTCGGCGGCTTGTAATGCGACCTGCTCCATTGGGGCTTGCTCCGCTCCGGCCTGCTCATGGGCCATCTCCGCCGGTGGCTGGGGTGCTTCGCCCACCGCCAGCAGGTCCGGCTCGGTGACCGCAGGCGGTTCGGCCGGGGCAGGACCGGCTGCGTCCATCAGTTCAGGGGGTTGCGGCGCTTCCGCTACAACGAACGCCTGAGGACGTAGTTCGGCCTGCTCGAGGGCGTCAAAAATGTCGAGACCGGCCGTGGCAAACGGGTCGGCCGGGGTAGGCCCGACATAGGCTGGAACCGGCATCGGGGCTGGCGTTTCCGCCCCCATGGTAACGTCATCGCTCTCGCCCGGCTTGCGCCGGCGCCGTCCGCCACGGCGCCCCCGCTTGGCCCTCCCCAAATCGGCTTCACCGTCGGCGGGTTGTGTCTGCACAGCCTCCTCGGCCGGCGCCGCCGGCATCTCATTGGGCGGCACGGCCTGGGTGTCCGCCAGTTGAAGTTCCACCATGGTCTCAATCGCTTCTGATGCCCCGTCGTGACCTGGCACGGAGACCGGCTTCTCAGCGGGCTCGCCTAAGTCCTGAATGTCCGGCTGCTCGGCACCGTCCGGCATCGGCGCGACCGACTCCAGCGCCGCATTGTCTTCGCGCCGCGCGCCGCGCCGTCGCCTGCGCCTGCGCCTGCGCCGCTGCTCGCCCTCTGCGGCAGTCTCGCCCGGCACGTGGTCCGCGTCCGTTGTGAAGTCGCCCGGAATCGACGTGTTGGCCGATGCACCGGCTTCCACGCGCGTCTGGCCCATCAGCAGATCGTCGTCATCCTCGGCAATGTCGGCCTCGCCGGCATCGTCCTCGGGCATCGCCTGGGCCTGCGGCGCGGTCAGTGCCGGCAGGTCCTGCGGCACCGCCGCGCGTACCCTGTCGATACGGGTTTGGGCGGGCAGCAGGCTTTCGTCGGCGGCGAAGCACACTGTCATGCCGTAGCGCGCCTCGATTTCGGTCAGGCGCTGGCGCTTGTTGTTGAGGATGTAGAGCGCGGTGGCGCCGGCCACATGAACCATGATCTCAGCGGCCTGGCGCTTGCCGCCTTGCTCCTCGATCTCGCGCAGCACGTGCAGCGCGGCGCTTTCGGTGCTGCGGACGTGGCCGGTGCCGCCGCACTGAGCGCAGACGTTCAGGCTGGTTTCGGCCAGCGACGGCCGCAGCCGCTGGCGGCTCAACTCTAGCAGGCCGAAATGGCTGATGTGGCCGATCTGGATGCGCGCGCGGTCGTGGCGCAGCGCGTCGGCCATTCGGCGCTCGACCATCGCGTTGTGCTTCTTGCTCTCCATGTCGATGAAGTCGATCACGATGATCCCCGCCAAGTCGCGCAGGCGCAACTGGCGCGCGGCTTCCTCGGCCGCTTCTAGGTTTGTGCGCAGCGCCGTCTCTTCGATGCCGCGCTCGCGCGTGGACCGGCCGGAGTTCACGTCGATGGCGACCAGCGCTTCGGTCTGGTTAATCACCAGGTAGCCGCCCGAGCGAAGCTGGACGGTCGGGCTCAGCATCGAATCAAGCATCGATTCGACCTGGGAATGGGCGAACAGCGGCTGGGCACCGGACGGCCACAGCTGTACCTTCTTCACATGCGTCGGCATCAGCATGCGCATGTAGTCGCGCGCTGCGCGCCAGCCGTCTTGCCCATCGACCAGCAACTCATCCACGTCGCGCGAATACACGTCGCGTATGGCGCGCTTGATCAGGCTGGCTTCCTCGTGTATCAGCGCCGGCGCCATGGATTGCATGGTGCGCTCGCGTATGTCGTCCCACAGGCGCAGCAGGTACTCGCCGTCGCGGCTGATCTCGGGCTTCGGCCGGGCGGCTCCGGCGGTGCGCACGATCAGGCCCATGCCGCGGGGTATTTCCAGCTCGGCGGTGACCTCCTTGAGCCGGCGGCGGTCGGCAACCGATGTGATCTTGCGCGAGATACCGCCGCCACGCGGCGAGTTGGGCATCAAAACGCAGTAACGGCCCGCCAATGATATGTAGGTGGTCAGGGCGGCGCCTTTGCTGCCGCGTTCCTCCTTGACGACCTGGACCAGAAGGATCTGCCGGCGGCGGATGACCTCCTGTATCTTGTAATTGCGCAGGAAGCGGGATTGCTGGCGGAGCGGGCGCGACTCATCGCCGGTCTCGATATCGCCGCCGACCATCTCCGGGGCTGGGCTGTTCTGATCGGCAATCTGCCGGACACGGCCCATTTCGGTCGCGTTCGCCTCCTCCGTCTCTGCGGCCGCCGTGCTGCCTTCGCCAACCTCCGGCGGCGGGGCGGGTTCGCTGGCTTCCGGTGCGGTGTCGGAACCGAGCTCAGTTTCGGCGGCGTTGTCATCGGGCAGTGCCGGTTCGTCGCGCGGCGCTTCCGACACGGTCTCCGGCCGAAGCGCCTCGGCTGGAAAGAGCAGCGGCTGGGTGGCAGCGGAGAGGTCCGTCCCATTCTCGCCGGGACCGGGCTGATCGTCGAAAGGCTCATCGGCGACGGATAGGGGTGGCGGCGGCGCTGTTATACTCTCGTCTTCGTCGTCGTCCTCCGCGCGAGCCTCCGCTTCCTGCATGGCGACGAGCCGCTGGCGATCGGCGACCGGTATCTGGTAGTAGTCCGGGTGGATCTCGCCAAAAGCCAGGAAGCCATGTCGATTGCCGCCGTATTCGACAAAGGCGGCCTGCAGGCTCGGCTCGACGCGGACGACCTTGGCTAGGTAGATGTTACCCTTGAGCTGTCGACGGGACAGCGTTTCCACGTCGAAATCTTCAAGGCGGTTACCCTCCAGTACCACCACGCGGGTTTCTTCGGCATGGCTGGCGTCGATTAGGAGACGTTTGGTCATCTAGTCTGAAACTCCGGAAACCCGGCTCAGCGCAGCCCTCCCGAGCAGCATCTGCATGCGGTGGCGCGACTGGGCGGGTGAATTTTATCGGCTTGGGAAACCAGGCGCGCACGCTGTTGCCGTGTGACAGGGCGCCTAGTCGCGTTGCGGCTAAGGGAAACCTGATCTGAAGTTCGGCGCTGCGCTGTGCTGACATGGCCTCTAGAATAATCGCCTCGGCGCAGGCGCCGTGAGCGGACGTATCGCATTGCGCCAAGCGCGGGTGCGGCACCTGGGAGGGCTGCGCACCCTTGACACATGACGGAAACATGCGAGGACTGCAAGTGTGCGGCCGCACCACCGGCCGGCCGCCGGGCGATAGCAGATTGCGGCAAGCCCCGCTTCATGCGATGGACGCTACGCAACTTCGGTGCGGTAGTCGTTTTCGGCTCACCGAGGCACGTTTAGGCAAGATTTGACTGGACCGGAGGGGTCGGCACCGGATCCTCGGCTCTCAGCCTGCGGCCGATTCGGGATGAGGAGCGAGTTATGGACGGCCCACGCGAACGCTTGACCGTGCCGTCACGGCCTGCCGTCGCGCCTGTCGTCCCGAAGCCACAGCGCCGCCCAAGCCGGGTATTGGCCTTCGTTCGAGGCTTGTTCGGATTGGTGTTCGCCATCGGCGTGGTGGGCGCCGGTGCGGTGGGCCTGGTCGGCTGGAACCTGTATGACCGCTACGCAGCCGACCTGCCGACGCTGGACGGCCTTCGAACGTATCAGCCGCCGGTGATGAGCCGGGTGTATGCCGGTGACGACCGGCTGATGACCGAGCTTGCCACCGAACGGCGCATATTCGTCCCAATCTCGGCCATTCCCGAGCAGGTCAAGCGCGCATTCATCGCGGCCGAAGACCAGAATTTCTACAGCCATCGTGGGGTGGACCCGTTTGCCATCGCACGCGCTGCCTTCACCGATCTGCAACGCCTGGGTCAGTCCCGCCGGCCGGTGGGCGCTTCGACCATCACGCAGCAGGTGGCGCGCAACATGGTGCTGGGCTCGGACGCTTTGACCTCCGAGCGCAAGCTGAAGGAAGCGCTGCTGGCCCTGCGCATCGAGCATGTCTTGAGCAAGCAGCGCATCCTGGAACTCTACTTGAACGGGATCTATCTCGGGCAGGGCTCCTATGGTGTGGCAGCGGCGGCACAGGCTTATTTCAACAAGCCGCTGGACCAACTGACGGTCGCCGAGTCGGCGATGCTGGCGGCCCTGCCAAAATCGCCCAGCAACTACAATCCGTTTCACTTTCCACAGGCGGCCAAGGTGCGCCGCGACTGGGTGCTGGATCGGATGGCGGAAACCCATGCGGTGTCGCCGCAGGAGGCGACCCAAGCGCAAGCGGAGCCGTTGACGCCACACCCGTATCGGCCGCCGGAAACGGCGCCGGGTGGCGCATGGTTCGTCGAGGATGTGCGGCGCCAGCTGGTGGAGCGTTTTGGTCAGGACCAGACGAGCGAGGGGGGGCTGATTGTTCACACCAGCTTCGACCCGGTCTTGCAGGCGCAGGCCGACCAGGCGCTGCGCGCTGGCCTTATGCACTATGACCGCGCGCACGGGGGCTGGCGCGGACCGGTGGGACGCATTGGCAGTGCGCCGTCGCTAAACGGCGATTGGGCGGATGCTCTGGCCAAGGTTGCAAAGCCTGCCGGCATGCTGCCCGAATGGCGGATTGCCGTCGTGCTGGACGCGACGGCTTCGGCCGCGCGGCTGGGCTATCTGCCGAGCGGCGCCGATCAGTCGGCCGCGCAGACGCGCACCGGCGAGATTGCATTGTCGAGCTTGGGTTGGGCCCGCCCGGTGCTGTCCGGCGGCGGCCTGGGCGGACCGCCGCGGCGGATGGCGGACGTGCTCGTGCCGGGCGATATCGTGATGGTGAGGCCGGAAGAAGGCACGGTCGAATTGCGGTTGGCCGAACGCCGGTCTGCGCGCGGGCAGGCTCGCTCGACGGTGCTGACGCTTGATCGCCTGACGCTGTGCCAGATACCGCGTGTGGCCGGAGCTCTGGTGTCGCTTGACCCCCGCACCGGCCGCGTCCTGGCGATGTCGGGCGGTTGGAACGGCGAAGCGAGCAAGTTCAACAGAGCGTCGCAAGCGCAGCGCCAGCCGGGCAGCTCGTTCAAGCCGTTCGTTTACCTGACGGCGATGGAGCAAGGTATCTCGCCCAGCGCACGCTTCGAGGACGAGCCGTTCAGTCTGGGCGACTGGCACCCGAACAACTACGAAATGACCTTTGGCGGTCCAACGCCCTTGCGCGTGGCGTTGGAGCAGTCGCTCAACCTCGTGACCGTGCGGGTGGCACAGCATATCGGCATGGACGCGGTAGCGCGGACGGCGCTGGGCTTCCATCTTTATGACTCTATGCCGCACGTGTTGCCGGCGGCGTTGGGCGCCGTCGAGACGACGGTGCTGCGTGAAGCCGGAGCTTATGCCTCCTTGGCGGAGGGGGGACGCGACGTGGTGCCGAGCCTGATCGACAGCGTGCAGGATCGCGATGGTCATGTGGTATGGCGACCGCCCGGCCCTGTGCTGGGTGCCGGGGACCCTGCACAGCCCCCCAATCTGACCGATCCGCGCAGTCAACTGGCCGATCCCCAAAGCACCTACCAGGTTCTCAAGATGATGGAGGGCGTCGTACTGTATGGCACCGGCAAGCCCGTTGGCGCAGGCCTCGACCGGCCGATTGCCGGCAAAACCGGTACAACGCAGGACTTCAACGACGGCTGGTTCGCCGGCTTCACGCCTGACCTCGTCACCGTGGTTTGGGTCGGCTATGACACTCCGCAGTCGCTGGGCGACAAGCAGGATGGCGCGCATGTCGCGGGGCCGATCTGGCACGAGTTCATGGGAGCAGCCCTGCGCGATCGGCCGGTGCTGGATTTCCGTGTGCCGGACGGCGTGAGCCTGGCAAGCTGGGGTTGCGGCCGCCACGAATGCATCGACGCGTTCAAGCCGGACCAGGTTCCGGGCGCGGGCGGCCTGGGTGGTGGTTCGCGTCATGAGCCGGTTGACACCGTATCGGCCGAGAGCGGTGTTCAAATCGTCAACCCAGATCCCGACGCGCCGGATGCCCCGCCCCCGCCCAAGCCTTCTGGCGGCGACGGTGTGGACAGCGGCGTGGGCGGTCTGTACTAAGCGCGCCCTATATTTAAGCGGGCAATCGCCTTACCTGGACGGGTCCGTCTGCGTTGGATTGCTCTGAACTAGGGTGCAGACACAATGGCCGCCGAAGCCGACGCTCTCCACGACCAGATCAGGCAGTCGATGGCTCTGCTGAGGAGGCATCTTTGACTGGGATGTCGCCACTGCCCGGCTGGATGAGCTGAACAATCGCGTTGAAGACCCCTCCCTTTGGGACGACGCCGAGGGCGCGCAGAGGATCATGCGCGAACGCAATCGCCTGTCAGCCGGAATTGAGGCTCTCATCAGCCTTCAAGCCGACACAAGCGATGCAATCGGATTGATTGAACTAGCCGAGTCAGAGGGCGAGCCGGAACTAGTTGCTGAGGCTCTCGTGAGCTTGCGCACTATTGCAGACGAAGCCAAGCGGCAAGAGGTGCTCAGCCTTCTGTCGGGCGAGGCGGATGGCAACGACTGCTTCGTGGAATTGCATGTTGGCCAGGGCGGGACGGAAGCCCAGGATTGGACCGAGATGCTGATGCGCATGTATGCGCGCTGGTCCGAGAAGCACGGCTACAAAGTCGATATGCTTGAGGCCAGCGAGGGCGAGGGAGCCGGATTCAAATCGGTCACTTTGCAAGTGGCCGGGGCAAACGCCTATGGCTGGTTGAAGACGGAAGCCGGCGTGCATCGCCTGGTGCGAATCAGCCCGTTCGATGCCAATGCCCGGCGGCAGACCAGCTTCGCCAGCGTATGGGTTTATCCGGTCGTCGATGACAGCATCGAGATCGAGATACGCGACGCGGATTTGAAAGTGGACACATTCCGCGCTTCGGGTGCCGGCGGTCAGCATGTGAACAAGACGGAGAGCGCCATCCGTATCACGCATATTCCGTCTGGCATTATCGTTGCGTGCCAGACCGACCGAAGTCAGCACCGCAACCGCGCGACCGCGATGGGAATGTTGAAGGCGCGGCTGTATGAGGCCGAGTTGCAGAAGCGTGAGGCAGCCTCTGCGCTGACCGAAGCCGGCAAGACTGAGAACAGCTGGGGACACCAGATCAGAAGCTACGTGTTGGCCCCCTACCAGATGGTGAAGGATCTTCGGACCGGGGTGGAAAAGGGCAATCCGAGTGCCGTGCTGGACGGTGAACTGGACGACTTCATGGCCGCTGCCCTGGCCGCTCGCGTCGGTGCCACGCGCAGCGAAGCCTCCGCCCAGGCTCAGTAACATGGCCGATGATCTTCGCCGGTCTATTGTACAAGCCTGCCGAACGATGGAAGCCCGCGGCCTAAACCAGGGCATGTCTGGCAACATCAGCGTGCGCGATGGCGAGCGCATGCTGATTACCCCGACCAACACGCCCTATGATCTCATGACGCCGGGCGAGATCGCGTCCATGCTGATCGATGATGACACCGGGGCGTGGCATGGACCTAAGCGGCCCTCCTCGGAATGGCGGATGCATCGCGATATTCTGGCCGCGCGTCCCGAGTTCGGCGCCGTGGTTCATGCCCATCCGTTAATGTGCACGGCCCTGGCAATGATGCGGCGGGGCATACCGCCTTGCCACTACATGGTGGCCACCTTCGGCGGCGAGGACGTTCGTTGTGCTAGCTACGCCACCTTCGGCACGGCCGCGTTGTCGGAAGCCGTCAGCAACGCGTTGCTGGAACGCTCTGCCTGCCTGCTGGCCAATCACGGCATGGTCGCCTGTGGCAGCGATCTGACCCAGGCGATGTGGCGGGCCGTCGAGTTGGAAGCGCTGGCGCGTCAGTACCATGCCTGTTTGGTCGCCGGCGGCCCGGTTTTGCTTAGCCAGCCCGAGATTTTTGCAGCCCAGCAGCAATTCTCCGCCTACCGTCCCTAGCAAGGAAGGTGCACTTGGGGAGGTGTGAACGTGAGGCCTCCTCAACCGGCACGAGAGTTGGCCTGGCCTGGCGGGACTTGACCCAGCCGATTCGCGCCTTGCGTTTTTCGATCCGGTAAGCAAAACTTTTAGTTGTATCTTCTCACGGAATGGTGATTATTCTGTAACGAATTTCATAGACGGGCAAAGGCGATGACGGATTGGTCCAGTGTCGAATTCGTCGGAAGTGCTTCTAAATACAAGAAAACCCAAGACTTCTTGCCGATCTTCGGCGATCTGCTTGTCGTGTGGGACTTTTTTGCGTGCGCGGCGGTTGGCGAGAGCACTTTGGCGCTTTACGCCCAACTGTCCACCGGGCCGACGTTGGACATCTCCGCATCGGGTCCGTTTTGCCGTGACGTCCTGTTTGGCAGCTTGATCGCGGCGTTGGTCTTGCGGGAGCCTGCCCACTCTCTAAACCAGCGGTTGCGCTCGCTTCAGCACTTTATCTGGTGTGCCGAGCAAAAATGTCTGTTGGCGTTTACAGTACTTATCACCGTCGGATTTGCCACGCGGGCGGCCGACAACCTTGCGCGGCTCTGGCTGGTTTCCTGGTTCGGGGTGTTTGCGCTGGCTGTGGCCACGACCAGGCTGGTATGCGGACGCTATCTGAATCGCCTGCATGGGCGCGGCGATCTACGTGAGTCTGTCGCCATCGTCGGCGCAAGCCGTGGTGCTCGCGATCGTCTGGCGGCGCGCATCAGGGGGGAGGCAGACGTGGTGGGCATGTATTGTGCGCACCCGCATGTAGGCCCGTCGTCGGGCAGGCTGGTCCACCGTGACAGCCTGGACGACCTGCTCGAGCTTGGCCGGCGCGGCCGGGTCGATTCCGTGATCCTGGCGCTTGAGCGCGACGATCAAGCCGATGTAGGGCCCATAATCAAGCAGTTGAAAGCGCTTCCCATCCAGGTGGCTGTCTGCCCCGATAACGGCTGGTCGAGCCCGTCTGCTCCGAAAATGCGCATCCTAGGCGGGCTACCGATGACGGTGGTTGCAGACCGGCCGATCAAGCATTGGAACCTGCTGATCAAGACGGCATTCGATCGGCTGGGTGCTTTTGCGTTGCTCGTGTTGCTGGCCCCTTTACTATTGGGGATCGCCGTTATTGTCTGGACCACCAGCGACGGGCCGGTCATCTTTCGGCAGAGGCGCCAAGGATGGTGTGGACGAGACTTCACCGTCTTCAAGTTCCGGACGATGCGCAGCGAGACCGGCTCCTGCACGCGGCACTATCAGACGCAGCGGAACGATGAACGATGCACGTCTGCTGGACGGTTTCTTCGCCAGTGCAGCCTGGATGAGCTGCCACAGCTTTGGAATGTGCTACGCGGCGACATGTCGCTGGTCGGCCCGCGGCCACATGCCGGCAGTCTTCATGATGTGGAACGTGCAGGCGATGAGGTGGTCGCGGAATACGCACAGCGCCATCGCGTGAAGCCCGGCATCACCGGCTGGGCCCAGGTTCACGGAGCGCGTGGGGCCACGACGACGCTGGATCAACTACGGCATCGTGTCGAGTACGACCTGTTCTACATTGAGAACTGGTCGATTTGGTTGGATTTGAGAATTCTTCTGCGCACGCCGTTCTGCCTCTCCGGGGAGAACGCGTTTTGAGTGCCTCGCTGGCTCGTCCGCACAAACAGCGCGTGCAGCACAGGCGCGTTCAGACGGCGAGCGTGGAGGCATTCCCGACCCAGACAGCCTATCGGCCGGTGCCGGAAGCAACGGCGTTGCTGACTGAAATACTGGCTCGGCTACACGACGTTGAAGTTCCCATCGTGCAATTTGTCCCGGCCTGTCCCGCAACCGGCCTTGGGCGGGTCACGCGGGATTTCGGCGTGGCTGCCGTTGCCAGACACGGCCGTACGCTTCTGCTGTCCTCGCGATGCAACGAAGGAGACGTTAAGCTTGCGCCGGTCCGGCGGCGGGTGAGCGCCGCGGCGGCGAGTACGACGCCGGACGCCAGCATCCCCGGGCTATACTACAAGGAGGTGGACGAGTTGCCCGGCCTGCTCATGCAGGCAGGAGGGCCGGCAGCCCGATCGTTCAAGTTGGTCGTCGTGTTGAGCGGGTCGCCGAGTTGTTCGCCGGCGACCCTGAGTTGCGCGCGGCATTGCAGCGGCTCGGTCATCACGGTGGCGGCCGGTGTCACGCGGGCGGAAGCCTTGCAAGCAACTGAGCGGCAGTTGCGCCAGGTTGGGGCCACGGTGCTGGGCACCGTGCTGTTCGACGCACCACGTATGCATCTGCCTTTCCTAGGTCGCGCCGCCTGATGCATCAGGCTACCGCTAATCGGCTGGCTTTCAAGATGGTGTGGTTTGCGGTTCTCCTGGAACTCACGGTCAGTGCGAACCTGCTGACCTGGGCAGGAATCCCTTACGTCAGCGAGGGTGGAAGCCTGCTGGTGAAACTGCATCCCGGAACCGATCTGCTTGCCGCGGGCTTCGGCATTCTATTGGCTGGCCGCGGTGGCTGGTCGGTGCTGGCGAGAGACAGGCCACTGCTGTTGTTTTTTGCCGCCATGACCGCCTGTCTTGCCTATGCTGCGGCGCTGACCGGTGTGGGAAACCTGATCGTTCTGCTCGACACATTCCTACCCGCCGGCCTACTCGCCTTAATACTCTCCCAGGCCAGCGCAGGGCAATTGGGAAAGCTACGCCGGCTGATGCAGACGTTGATAGCCGGCAACGCAGCCCTGGCGGTGGTCGAGACCGCGATGCAGTTCAATGTCGTACCCCTCTATCTGAATGAGGCGGCATACCATGCGCTGACCGAAGATTTTCGGCCGACTGCCCTTTTTGACCATCCGCTCACGGCGTCGGTGATGACGATGCTAGGCCTGGCACTGGCGCCAACGCGCGGCGCTTTTCGTATCGTCTATCTTGGGCTGATGTGGGCCGCGCTGGTCGCTTATGGCGGACGCATGGCGGTGGCCGCAGCGCTGGCGATGCTCGGTGTCGGCTTCGGGGTGCGCACAACTCGGCTGGTGCTGCGAAAAGACTCGCGCGGCGTATCGAACTTGGCGGCAGCGGCGGCGGTCGTGGGCGCCGGCGGCCTGATGGTGGGCATAGCACTGGCTGCGGGTTTCGGCACCCGGCTTTCTGGCCATCTCTACTGGGACAGCAGCGCGCAGGTACGCCTGGCGCAGTGGCAATTGCTGGACAAGTTGGATTGTTGGCAGCTGCTGTTTGGAACCAGGCGAGGCGATCTGCTCGCCCTGCTCACACCGCTGTGGCTTGGACCAGGGGTGGAGGTGATCGAAAACTTCTGGTTGCTGATGTTTGCGGGCCTTGGTGTTGCCGGGTTCCCGCTGTTTGTCCTTGGGCTAGCTGCCTTGCTCTGCTGGTGCTGGCGTCGCTCGGCACTGGAGGGGCGTTTACTGGTGCTTGCCGTGATGCTGGTTGCGTCGACCAGCAACTCGCTGGGCCGCAAGTCGAATATTCTGATCTGCCTCGTGGCCGGGATTAGCTGCATCCCTGGCCGGCGAGCTTCCGCGTGCCGCACGCGGCGTCCGGCCGCCCTGCCACAGCCTGGTCCTGTCGAGTGCGCGCTGGCATGACCGCCAAGCGCATTGCATTCTACATGCATGATCTGTCAGGTGGCGGCGTTGAGCGCATGCGGTTGGCGCTGATCGCGCAACTTCGGGCGCGCGGGCTGGACGTAAGCCTGATCGTGGCGCGACGGCACGGCGCGCTGCTGCCTTTGCTTCCGCCGGATCTGTCGGTTGCCGTTCTGGGCAGCCGGGGCATGTTGGGCGGTGTGGTGCCGCTGGCGCGCGTTCTGCGGCAAACCCGGCCCGATGTGCTGGTGGCCAGCCTGGATCACAACAACATCACAGCAATGCTGGCGCGGCGTCTGGCCGGCGTGGCGACGCGCGTGGTGGTTTGTCAGCATAACGCGTTGTCTGCCGAGCTTGCCAACGGTTGGCGTTACCGACTGGTGCCCTGGCTTTACTGGTTGTTGCAGAATTACGCGCACGGCATTGTTGCCGTGTCGCGTGGCGTGGCGGATGACCTTGCTGCTGTGTCGGGCATTGCACGTGCACGGATCACGGTGATTTACAATCCGGTAATCGGCCCGGAATTCTCGCGGCGGGCAGCAGGACCCGCGCCGCACCCCTGGCTTGCGGAACATTCTTGTCCTGTCTTTATTTTTGCCGGGCGGCTGACGTCACAAAAGGATCCCGCACTGTTGCTGGACGCATTGGCGCTGCTCGTCGTGCATCGTCCGTCGCGCCTGATCGTTTTGGGGGAAGGGCCGCTGCTTGCCGATATGCAAGCCCAAGCCGCCCGACTGAGCATCAGCAGCCAGGTTGCCTTCGTCGGCTTCCAAGCCAATCCGCTTCCCTGGATACGCCATGCCGATGTGCTTGTCTCATCGTCGCGATACGAAGGCCTGGGTAACGTGATCATCGAGGCGTTGGCCTGCGGCACGCCGGTGATCGCCACAGATTGTCCCCACGGTCCGTCCGAAATATTAATGGGTGGCGCAGTGGGACGGCTTGTGCCGATCGGAAACGCGCCTGCCCTGGCAGAAGCGATGCGGGCATCCATCGACGGCTTCAAGAATGAAATTGCCATGAAGGCCCGGGCCGCCACATTTACGGCCGATGCGTGCGCCGATGCGCATCAGGCATTGTTTGCGCGCTTGCGGCAACGGGCCGATGTGCAAGCGTTCGGCTTGCGTTTTGCCGCATTGCGGGCTGATCAGGTGCTGGACCGTATCACGGTCGACGCCGCGGCGAACGGTCCTCGTCTTGTGGTCACGCCTAACCTTGATCACATCCGCCTGCTGCGCCGCCCGAGTTTCGCTGCCGCCTGCCGGTCGGCCGAGCTCGTCTGCCCGGACGGCTTTCCCGTGCTGCTCTACGCGCGATGCCGGGGACTGGCATTGTCGGCGCGGGTAACGGGCTGCGAACTGTTTCACCGGCTTGCCCACCATGCAAGCCTGCCGGCTCAGCGCCTGTTCATCGTTGTCGAGAGCGAGCAGACGGCGCAGGCCGCCAAGGGCTGGGCCGCAGGTCTGGGGTTGTCCGCGCGCATCCGCATGGCGGTGGCTGCCGAAAACCTGGCCGGCAGCGCAGACGCGCAGGCGCAGCTCGTCACCGACATACAAGCGGCCAGGCCTACGATTTTGGTGATGACATTAGGTGCACCGGTGAGCGAGGAGTTCGTGCATCGCCATCGCAGCCTGCTGCCGCCATGCTGGGTATTGTGCGTCGGTCAGGCGGTTCGGGTGGAGCTCGGCTTGGTCAAGCGGGCGCCGGCCAGCTACCGCCGGCTGGGCCTGGAGTGGCTGTGGCGGATCGGCCAGGAACCACGCCGCCTGACGGCCCGCTACGTCAAAGCGTTGACTTGGTTCCCGGTGGCGGTCATGCGGGACCTGCAGCCTTGGCGGCCGGCGCCGGATTAGAGAGAAGCGGGAACACCAGCCTCGGCAAGCGCTGTCGCCTGACGGGTCGCCAACTCCTCCTCGCGAAAATTGTCGATCAGCTCGTGGAACATGCGATGCCAGTTCAACTTCGCACCCAGCCGCAGGAACACCGAGCCTAGGCCGATGGCCGAGCGGTCCATCAGCACGAACTCGCGCGGCGGTTTTACGCCGCCCGTGCGCTGCAAGCCGGCATGGACCTTTTGGGCCACCTCGCGGCCATATTGCGGATCGTTGCTTTCCTGGATCATCCGCACGCGGTCCTGAATTAGCGGCTCGTACAAGAAACGGGCCCACTGGTTCAGCACGTCGGTTTTCTCACGCGACAATCCTTCGAAACCCCAGCCTTCGTAGGCGTGGTGCGCACGATCTTCGTCGCCGTCGCGCACGGCTTCAAACAGGTCGATCACGCCGCGCAGGAAGTGCGGCCGGAACACGCGTATGGCGCCGAAATCGAGCAAGTTGATGCCGTTATCGGGACGAACCTGATAGTTGCCCAGATGCGGGTCCCCATGAATCACGCCGTAACGGTAGAGCGGAACATACCAAGCGCTGAACAGTGCGCGCGCGATGTCGTTGCGCACCTCCAGCGGCGGGTCTTCATCGAGCACGGATTGCAGTGCGCGTCCGGGAAGCCAAGTCATCGTCAGCAGCCGCGGCGTCGTTAGCGCCATAACCGGCTTTGGAACAGTGACGTTTTCCAAATCCGTCAGCATCAGGCCGTAGAGGCGCATCTGCGCAGCCTCGCGAACGTAATCCAGCTCCTCACGCAGGCGCTCGGACAGCTCCTTGTAGATGTCCTCGTTCTGCAACGCGTTATCCATGCGGTGGTAGATCGAGAGCGCCAGACGCAACTGGCGCAAATCGGCCTCTACGACGCTTGGCATGTCCGGATATTGCAGCTTGCAGGCAACATCCACGCCTGCGGACGTCCGGCCGCGGTGCACTTGGCCGAGGCTGGCGGCGGCTGCGGCTTCGCGGCCGAAATCGGTGAAGTGCTGCTCCCACCCGGCACCGAGTTCGTTGGCCATGCGCCGGCGGACGAAAGCCCAGCCCATCGGCGGGGCGTTAGCTTGCAACTGCGCCAATTCAGCCGCGTATTCCGGCGGCAACGCGTCGGGTATGGTCGAGAGAAACTGGGCCACCTTCATCAGTGGGCCTTTCAGGCCCCCCAAGATGGATTTCAAGTCTTCGGCATGCGCGCCGCGATTCATCTTGAGGCCGAACACCCGCTCGCCCGCCACGCGCGCCGCAATGCCGCCGACCGCGCCCGAGGTGCGGGCAAAACGCCTCAGTTCGCCAAACAGGTTGGCGCTGCCAACTTGGCCTGCAGGGGGACGATCAGACATGGGTTTCGGCCTCAAGCTGGTCGATGAAACCAGCGATGATGTCCAACCCGCGTCGCCAGAAAGCCGGATCGGAGGCATCGAGCCCGAACGGCGCCAGCAGATCGCGGTGGACCTTCGTACCGCCAGCCCGGAGCATCTCGCGATACTTGTCCTGGAAGCCGGGGTGGCCGGACTGAAACACAGCATATAACGCGTTCACCAAGCAGTCGCCGAACGCATAGGCGTAAACGTAGAACGGCGAGTGGATGAAATGCGGCACGTAAGACCAGAACACGCTGTAGTCAGGCGTGAACTCGAAAGCCGGCCCTAGGCTTTCGGTCTGCACCTGCAACCAGATCTCGCCCAACCTTTCAGGGCGTATTTCGCCTTGTCGACGCTCGTCATGCACCAGTGTTTCAAAACGGTAAAAGGCAATCTGCCGCACGACCGTGTTTAGCATGTCTTCCACTTTGCCGGCCAGCATTAGGCGGCGTCGGGCAGGGTCCGTCTCGGCATCGAGCAGGGCTTGGAACGTCAGCATCTCGCCGAACACGCTGGCCGTCTCGGCCAGGGTTAGCGGCGTGCCGGACATCAAATAGCCCTGCTCTGCGGCCAGCACTTGATGCACACCGTGGCCAAGCTCGTGTGCCAACGTCATCACATCGCGAGTCCGGCCATGGAAATTCATCAAAATGTAGGGATGGGCCGAGGGAACTGTGGGATGGGCGAAGGCCCCGCCCGATTTGCCGTCGCGCGGCGCCGCATCGATCCATCGCTGATCGAAGAAGCGCTGGCCGATGCTGCCCAGTTCAGGATCGAAGCGTCTGTAGGCGCCCAGTACGGTCGCTTCCGCGTCCGGCCACGCGACCTTTCGGTCGTCGTCGCCTGGCAACGGTGCGTTGCGGTCCCAGTGCTGCAGCTTTTCTAGCCCTAACCATGCCGCTTTCAGCTGATAGTAGCGATGCGACAGCCGTGGGTAGTCGGCCACGACCGCGCTGACCAGGGCATCGACCACCTCGTCCTCCACCACGTTGGACAGGTTCCGGTCGCTTCCCGGACGGGGCAGTTGCCGCCACGTGTCGATAATCTCTTTGTCCTTGGCAAGCGTGTTGGTGATCAGAGAGAACAGCTTGCTACGTTCTTGGAAAGCTGAGCCGATCGCACCGGCGGCCAGTTTGCGCACACCGCGGTCTGGATCCGACAATTTGTTCAGGATTGCGTTGACCGTGATCGGCTCGCCCTCGTAAGGCACCCGCATGCCCGCCACCGTCTCATCGAACAGTCGGCTCCAGGCTGCCCGGCCGGTTACCTCGCGGTCGTGCACGAAGCGCTCCAACTCGTCGGAGAGCTGGTGGCGGCGCCAGACGCGCAGGTCGCGTAAGTAGGGGCGCCAGCGTGCGAAAGCGGGGTCGGAAAGCTTGCTTTCGAGCACAGGATCGTCGATCCGGTTCAGCTCGAGCCTAAAAAACAGAAGATGGGCGCTGATGACAGTGCATCGCTCCATCATGGATTGATAGAACTGGCCCGAGGCGGCGTCGGTACTGTCGGCGCTGAACAGCAGCTGCGCATAGGACATGATCCTGCCCAGCACCTCGTCGATAGCTTGGAATCGCTCCATTGCCGCAGAAAGTTCTTGACCGGACAACTCGCCGAGCCGCCCCGCATGCTGCTGCTGAAACACGCAGGCATCGGCATCCGCCTTGGCGAGGTCGGCCTCGATGCGCGGGCTGTCCATCGCGGTGTATAGATCGGCCAGATTCCAGCAAGGCAGGTCCTGTTCGCCATGCGACGATACAGCGATAGAGCCTTCTGGGACGTGAGTGATCATGCGGCGTATCCTTGGCGAGGGCAGGTCCACATGTAAGGGCGCGTGGGCTGGCGTCAAAGGAACAACCGCCGGAATGTCAGCATCCTGAGCTGTCGTGGCGCCCTGCCACCTGCAACCAGATGCTGTCCACCCTGTTATCGCTTCGTAGCAACAAACCTCGCGTTTCCGGAGACTTCCGACCGATGGCCGCAGTGCAGCAAAGTTCACGCCTGTCTGAGGGCTTGCCTTATCCATTGGGGGCCAATTGGGACGGGCTGGGCGTCAACTTTGCGCTGTTCTCGGCCAACGCCACGAAAGTCGAGCTGTGCCTGTTTGACGACAGTGGGAAGAAGGAGGTCGAGCGGATCGAACTGCCCGAGTATACGGACGAGGTTTGGCACGGCTACGTGCCGCATGCGCGCCCCGGCACGATCTATGCCTACCGCGTACATGGACCGTATGAGCCGACGGCCGGCCATCGTTTCAATCATCACAAGCTGCTGCTGGACCCGTACGCACGGGCGCATGTGGGCGAGCTGTCCTGGAACCCCGCCGTGTTTGGCTATACGATCGGGGCGGAAGGTGACGACCTTTCCTTTGATACGCGCGACAGTGCGGATTACATGCCGAAATGCCGTGTGGTCGATCCAGCGTTCACTTGGGGCCGTGCGAAGAAACCGAGCGTTCGGTGGGAGCGCACGATCTTCTACGAAACACATGTGCGCGGATTCACGAAACTGCATCCTGCAGTGCCGGAGCCTCTCCGCGGCACGTTTGCCGGTTTGGCGGTGCGGGAGGTCGTGGACTACATCAAGTCGTTGGGAGTGACGTCTGTCGAGTTGCTGCCGATACACACCTTCATAAACGATGATTACCTGCTGCAAAAGAACCTAGTCAATTATTGGGGCTACAACACTATCGGGTTTTTTGCGCCCGATCCGCGTTATGCCCGTGATTCGGCCTTTGCATTTGCCGAATTCAAGGAAATGGTCGCACGCCTGCACGATGCAGGCCTCGAAGTCATCCTCGACGTGGTGTACAATCATACGGCGGAGGGCAACGAGCGTGGACCGACCTTAAGCTTCAAGGGAATCGACAACGCATCCTATTATCGGTTGATGCCGGACGATCGGCGCCTCTACATCAACGACACGGGAACCGGGAATACGGTCAACCTCAGCCATCCGCGCGTCATACAGATGGTGACCGACAGCTTGCGTTACTGGGCACAGGAAATGCAGGTTGACGGCTTCCGTTTCGACCTTGGCACCATACTCGCCCGTGAGCCGCACGGCTTCGATGAGCAAAGCGGATTTTTGAAAGCCTGTGGGCAGGATCCGGTGTTGAGCGGTGTGAAGTTGATCGCGGAACCGTGGGATTGCGGGCCGGGAGGCTATCAGGTTGGCGGATTTCCGCCAGGTTGGGCCGAATGGAACGACAAGTTTCGCGACACCATTCGGGATTTCTGGAAAGGCGACCTTCCGCCCAAGGGTTTGGCACCGCGCCTGTGCGCGTCATCCGACGCGTTCAACAGACGCGGCCGCAAACCCTGGGCCAGCGTCAACTTTCTGACCGCGCATGATGGTTTCACGTTGAACGACGCCGTGAGCTACAACGAGAAGCACAACGAGGCGAATGGCGAGGGCAACAAGGACGGCAGCGACAGCAACCGCAGTTGGAACCACGGCGTGGAGGGCATGACCGACGACGAGACGATTTGCGAATTACGCAACCGGCAGATGCGCAACATGTTGGCAACCCTGTTGCTGAGTCAGGGCACGCCGATGATCCTGGCCGGCGACGAGTTCGCTCGCACGCAAGAAGGCAACAACAACGCCTACTGCCAAGACAATAAGGTATCCTGGGTCAATTGGGACATCGGCGAAAAAGGTGCGACGATGATCAGCTTCGTGCGCAAGCTAACCCAATTACGGCATGATTACCCCATCCTGCGTCGCGGCCGCTTCATGACCGGCGAGTGGAACGAAGAGTTGGAAGCAAGCGACGTGTCCTGGATCAACGCATCGGGCAAGGAGATGGAAGCGAGCGACTGGGACGATGGTAACATGCGATGTTTCGGCATGCTGATGGATGGCCGCGCGCAGGCCACGGGTATAAGGCGGCGCGGATCGGCGGCCACGATGTTGCTTGTTTTAAATGCCTATCACGATCTGGTAAAATTTACCCTGCCCGACTGCACCGATGGTAAGCATTGGAAGCTCCTGTTTGACACAAACACGCCAGGCGACGCAAAGGAGGAAGCCTTCACGATCGGGGACGCTTACGGTGTCACCGGCCGAAGCTGCCTGTTGTTCAGGCTGAACGCCTAGGCTCGCCGGCTCGCCCCTGCTTCGGCGCGCACGAACCGGCGTATTCGACATGTCTACATCTCCAGTTCCAAACCGACTGCGATTGCCTGATGCGGCGGTATGGCAAACCACTCGACCGGGCTTAGGCCGGTTTTGCTCAGGAACAGGTAGGTGTGCTGCATAAAACGCCGGCCGAGGCTGCCCTGGTCTGTTGGTATCGGGCGCGGCAACAGGAAAACTGCATCCTCCCAATCGAACGGCAAAGACCGTGGCAGGAGCGCTCCAACGCAGGGGCTTTCCATAAAGCCGAAGCTCGCTGTGCCTGTGTAGAAGCCCTTGCAGACCTGATTTATGACGACGCGGCCGGCGTCCTCTACGTAGGGGGTCTTGGCCAAATCGACTTTGAGGAGAAGCACGTTGTCGTAGCGGCAGTTCTCCCAAAGCCACTTATGCCGACCTACCAGGGGAACCCAGTCCAGGTTGGAGGTGAGAAAGACAGCACTGCCGTGCCGCGTCTCCCAACCGTCCATGCCGCGCTGGAAGTCACTCACGCGCATGGACCATCCGGCCAAGGCATGACGGTAGCGCGCGCGGCCGACCGTCCATAGGGTTAGCAGGGTAAAGACGAAACCGCCGATCACGAGCGGCACCCACGCGCCCTGCAAAATCTTGGCGAGGTTGGCGCCGAGGAATGCCAAGTCGAAGACGAGGAAGGCGACCGCCAGCGGAGCGGCCATCCACAAAGACCAATGCCAGACGCGCCGTGTAACGACGAAAAATACGATCGAGGTCACAGTCATCGTCCCGATCACAGCCAGACCGTATGCGTTGCCGAGTGCACTCGAAGAGCGAAAGCCGAGCACGACCGCGATGCAGCCGATCATCAGGAATCCGTTCACCACCGGCATATATACCTGGCCGCTGCTTTCGGCGGAGGTGTGCTTGACCGAGTAGCGCGGCGCCAGTCCCAAGTTAACGGCCTGACGCGTCAAGGAAAACGCGCCCGATATCAGCGCTTGGCTCGCAATAACCGTTGCCGCTGTGGACAACACCACCATCGGGTAGATCGCCCAGTGTGGCAGCAGGTTGTAAAACGGCTGTGCGGCAGCCGATGGGTCGCGCAGCAGCAAGGCGCCCTGGCCGAGGTAGTTCAGCATCAGGCTTGGAAGCACCAACACGTACCAGGCGAGGATGATCGGGCGCCGGCCGAAATGGCCTAGGTCGGCGAACAGCGCCTCCACGCCGGAGAATGCGAGCACGACGGCGCCCAACGTGGCATAGCCGGTCCAGCCGCGCCCAAACAGGAAGCGTGCTGCATGACGGGGATCCAAGCAGGTCAGCACGGCCGGGTGCTTGCTGATGCTGAACACGCCCATGGTGGCGATCGTTAGAAACCACATTAGCATCACGGGGCCGAACAGCCGACCTACGACCTCTGTCCCACGCGATTGCACCAGGAACAGTGCGATCAAGATGGCGACGGCCAGGGGAAGCACATAGGGCTTGAAGAAGCTGGTTGCGACGTTAAGGCCCTCCACGGCCGACAGCACCGAAATTGACGGCGTGATCATGCCGTCGCCGTACAATAGCGCCGAGCCGAATAGCACCAGCAGCGTCAACGCTCCCGGACCAGCGAACGGCTTTGGCGGATCGTTTTGCTGTAACAACCCAAGCATTGCCAGCGTGCCGCCTTCGCCATCGTGGTCGGCGCGGAGCACGAAAATGGTGTATTTGACGCAGACGGCGAGAATGACTGCCCATAGTATCAGGGACAGCACGCCGGTGATCGCGGCCGGATCATGTGCGAAGGCCGGCGTATCGCTGAACACCTGCTGCACGGCATAGAGCGGGCTCGTGCCGATGTCGCCGAACACGACGCCCAGCGCACCCAGCATCAGCAACGGTAGCTTTCTCTGCGACATCCTGGAGTTAGCCCCTTGGCCCAGCCTTATGCCGGGCTCGGTAAGCGGAACACGGTGCGCCATCAAGCGCAACTACGCTGGCGAAATACGCTTGCGACTCGGGATCCGCAGGTGTAGTGACCAAAACAAGAACATAACACGGCGATGACCGAGCAATTCTACGGCGTGGCGGCAATCCTGTTCGGGCTGAGCTTCCTGATTGTGATCGTGCTCGCCGTCCGTATCTTGGGTGCGATGCCGACCCGGGCCGAGTGGCAGATGCTTCGCCATCTAGGAGAGCAGTCGCTTTTGGGGCAGCGGGTCGAGGCGGAACAGTCGCGCAGCGTGCTAGCAGCGGCCGAGCGGGCGCTAGACGGAAGGCTGGCGACCGTGCACCTCGCGATGGAGCAGCGGCTTGGTACGTTGACGACGCGCATGGCGCAGGAGTCCGGTGAGAACCGCCTCGTGTTGGAGAGCAAGCTGCGCGAGATGGCCGATCACACGGCGCAGCTTCTCTCGGCCATTCAGCGCAGCGTCAACGAACAGCTGACGGCAGCTGTCGAACAGCAGATGCAAACCAGCTTCGGGCGGGTCATCGATCAATTCAACGCGGTACAGAAGGCAATGGCGGATGTGGCCGCTGTCACTGCTCAAATCGGCGATTTGAAACGTGTGTTCTCCAACGTGAAGAGCCGTGGCAGTTGGGGAGAGACACAGTTGCGCGCGCTGTTGGACGATCTTCTGCCTGAGGGTGGCTACACTGCCAACGCGCATGTTCGGCCTGGCAGCCTGGAGGTGGTCGAGTTCGCCGTGTTCATGCCGGTGCGCGGCGCAACGCGGCCGCTTCTGGCGATCGATGCCAAGTTCCCGACCAGCGATTATGAACGCCTGCTGGATGCGGCGGAGTCGGCTGATGGCGAAGGGGAGCGCGCGGCACGGCGTAGTTTGGAGTCCCGGCTGCGGCTGGAGGCCAGGCAGATCGCTGACAAATACATAGCCCCTCCGGCGACGGTGGAGTTTGCTATCATGTACCTGCCGACCGACGGCCTATACTCCGAAGCCGCGCGCATTCCCGGTCTGATCGACGAACTGGGTCAGCAATTGCATGTCATGGTGATGGGCCCCAGCCTGTTGCCGGCGCTGCTTCGGACCGTGCAGTTGGGCTACGTCACCCTGGCATTGGAGCAGAAGGCTGGGCAGATCGGCGAACTTCTCGGGGCTACAAAACGCGAGATGCTCACGATGGATGCGACTTTGGACAAGCTGGCCAAAACCGCCGGTTTAATGTCGCAGACGATCGAAGACGCTCGGCGCCGTACGCGCGTGGTGTCGCGCAAGCTGAAGACCATGGAAATTTTAGCGCCAGATAAGGCGGAGGCGGTATTGGGCTTGGATTCCTGAGAGACGGCTTAATGGGCTTCTTCTTAAAAAGGAGTAAAAAACTTCCGTTCTAAAGACGTTGGGACTGGTGCAAGCGTCCCAGTCTTGCTTCGTTGTCGTCTCTGGGCGGTTGGGGACAGGCAGTTGTATAGTGCGCAAAAACGTTTTCTTGGTCATCCGATCGGGCTGTCGGTGCTATTTGGGACCGAGATGTGGGAGCGGTTCTGCTATTACGGCAACAACGCCCTGCTCACATACTACTTGGTCGATTTCCTCCTGATCGGCGGCCGCGCGCCCGGGGTGATTGGTTACACCAGCATTAAAGCCATCTTCGAACATATCTACGGTCCGCTCGGTCCGCAGCCGCTGGCAGCCTTCATCACAGGCACTTTCGGCGCTGCGTCATACCTGACGGGCCTCGCTGGAGGGGCTATAGCAGACCGCTTCCTTGGCCAGACACGGGCGGTGCTGCTGGGCGCGGTCACCATGGCGATCGGTGAATTCCTGCTGACCGACCCGCGCCTGTTTTTTGTCGCCCTGCTCGTATTTGTGATCGGTGTGGGCTTTCTGAAACCAAATATCGCAACCCAAGTCGGTGGGCTTTACGAGCCGGGCGATTCCCGCGTGGACCGCGCCTACTCCATTTTCTACATCGGCATAAATCTCGGTGCCTTGATCGCCCCTATCGTCTGCGGCCGGCTTGGACATGCGGCCGCTGGCGAACCGCCACGCTGGCAATATGGTTTTGCGGCGGCTGGTGCTGGCATGCTGATTGGGCTGATTGTTTTTCTGGTCGGTCTGCGCTGGCTGCCACCGGATGTTCGTACCCGACGCCGCATCACGGCTGCACCGGTCACCACGGCTCGGATGAGCCCAACCGAGCGCCGAACCGTGCTGGCGTTGTTTGCGGTCGCGTTCTGCAACCTTTTCTTCTGGGGATGCTACGGTCAGCAATACAGCACGATCGCGTTAATGGCCGAGCACTATACTAATCTGTCGGTGGGCATCACCACTCTACGCCCTGAGGACATACAATCTTTCAATCCCTTCTACATTTTTACGCTTACCCCCGTGGTGATTGCCACTTGGGCGTGGCAGGCCAGGCATGGGAGCGAGCCAGCGCCCGTCACTAAGATGGCAATTGGCTGCGCAGCAACGGCCGCGTGCTTCGGGCTGTTGACGATACCCGCTATTTGGATCGACGAAGGGCAGCGAGTGAGCGTGTTATGGATCGCCGCTGCGTTGGCTTTGCAGACCGTCGGTGAGCTCTATCTAATGCCGGTGGCACTCTCGCTATTCAGCCGCGCAGCGCCAGCGCGCATGGTTTCGGTAATGATGGCGGTCAATTATCTCTCGCTCGCCGCAGGATTTTACCTGGCGGGCTACCTTGGCCATTTCTGGCAAGACACAAGCAAGGTTGCATTTTTCGGAATGATCTCGGGGATAAGCTCTGCCACGGCAATCGCTCTGTTTGCGCTGTGCCGCGTGCTCAACCCAATACTGGCGCAGCCGACAACCGACGCGGTCACTCCGAGCTGAAGTATCGTAGCGAAAACCTTACGGCCGTCCCCTGCGCGGTAACGGTGAATACGGCTTGATCAAAGCTGGGCGGTCCCATGAGCATGGGCGCATTGTTGGAAAACCCCATCGCCTCCTTGGGTAAGCCGAGCAGGCTGCGATCTAGTTTTCCGTTGTTGTTTTCGTCATGGAAAGCTTGCGCCGCATAGGTTCCTGGTGGAATGTCATCAATGCTAATCTCAACCTGACCTCGGTGGGCTGAAACGTGTCCACGCCAGGGACAATGCGGGCGCAGGAACGTTGCTCTTGTGCATAACGCAACTAGAATGCTACCCCGGTCGTTACGCACATCGGTCACTATCACCACGACGGTCGCAGCGCGCCCAGTGCCGCAGGCAAGCCAGAGTAAAGCGGCTCCGATGACGAAAGCCCGCATCAGGTTTGCGCGGGATAGGCTCGGCCGCGCCACGTGGCCGGGCGCCCCGAAGCGGCGCGGAGCAACGCGGCCCATTGCAGGCTTAATAAAGCCGCTACGCCAAGCGGATGCAGCATTGCGCTTACAAAGGATTGGCGAAAGCGCCACGTCAGGATAAAGCGGGTGGCAAGGAAACACACGCATGCGAGAGCCGGCAACAGCGCGGGCCGCGCACCCAACAGCACAATCGGCAATATTGCGCCGCCACTAAGAATGATTGTCCACACCGGTAACGCCAGCGGCTTGGCCATACCTTCGGTCGCGTTCTTGGTCAATCCTTCCCACACGCCGGCAGCATCTGTGTACATGCGGCAGGTGGCAAACCTACTCGCATCGAACAGCCCTGTCATTAGTCCCGCCCGGCGAAAGGCGCGCGGAAGGGTGAGGCCATCGTGAAGGGACGCGCGTATCGCTGCGTGGCCGCCAGCGCGGTCGTATTCCGCCCGTCTGGCGATAAACAGCTGACCGCATCCAGCGCCTAGCCCCGGCGACAACGACCGCTGCATCTGTGCCAATGGCAGATACCCAAGAAGCAGGAAGTGTATCAGCGGCAGTAGCAACACTTCAGACCAGCTTTGCGTTATCTGCAGCGGGAAGCCGCTGGCCAAAGCGACATTGTTTCTTGTCATAAACCCAGCCATACGAATGAGTGCGTCCGGCGCCAATCTTACGTCAGCGTCGACAAAAACGAGAAGATCACGCGTAGCCAGTTGCGCCAAGGCTGCGCAAGCGTGCTGCTTACCCGACCAACCCGGGGGCAAGCTCTTGCCCTCGGCCACGCGTAGGCGCGGGTCCATGATGGCGGCCAGAATGTCGGGCGTGGCGTCTGTGGAACCGTCGTCCAGAACGATCAACTCCAGATCGACGTTTTGGCTTGCCAGAGTGGCGGCACAGGCAGCCGCGATGTTGGCAGCCTCGTTGCGCGCGGGCACGAGTACCGAGATACCCGGTCGGCCAAGCGCCGGGGCAGGGGTGCGATAGCGGCGCAGGTTGTCGAGCATCAGGCAGAGAGGAGCCGCAGCCAGCACCAACGCGATCCAAGCCAGCATCAGCGTGATGTGGGTTCATGCTCGGCGGTGAAACGAGGGCCGCCGACAGCAGCACGCACACGTCGCCACGCGTCGTAGATGCCACCCACGCCAGCCGTTCCGCCGAAGAGCTGGAAGAACTTGGCTGGGTTGCGAGTGGCGGACTCGGCAGCCAACGTATCCATCGTGTCTGTCAGTGCCCCTTCGAGCGCTCTCTGCCATGATGCCACGTCGCCCTTGCCTTGCGGCGGCCGAACCGGCGGGCCGAAACGCAGTAGCGCCTCCGGCTTACTTTCGTTCCAAAAACCATACTCCAAGGCGAGTGGCAGAAACATCGCTTTGGGGCAAAGCCTTGCTAGGTGCGCCAGGCCAGGGCGCAAACTGACCGGACGTAGGCGGGGGTCGGTAAACGCACCCTCCGCGGTCACACACAGGCACGTTTGCGAGTTTTCGAGAACACGCCGAGAGGTTTTTAGAAATGTGGCAGCACCGCTCGTGGTGTGCAACTCGATACCGAAGATCCCCATACGCCGGAACAGTCCATAGCGCTGCAACTCAGCCGCATCCATCGGCGCAAATCCGCGCCGGCCAGGCATCACCTTGGGCAAGGCAAGCACGAACACAGCCGGGTCCCACCAAGAGGGATGGTTGCAGTAAATTACGGTCGACCGGTCTGGGTCCGTCAGCGGCAAGCCAGTGCGCGACAACCGCACGGAGTGGAATTTTCGCCAAAAATACCAACGCAGATACAGGCGAAAGCTGGCAACCAGGAAAGGCGAATAGTCCTCCAGCGTTGCCGACGAGTTGCCCGCCGTGGCAGTTTCAGTCTGGGAATCAGGCAGTTTGGGCAAGTGCTGCAGCCGCAATATCCTGATCGACCGTGTCTCCGGCGATCCATCCGGACATTAGCACCATCGGCATCCCGGGCCCGGGATGAGCAGCGCCGCCGGCCAGATAAAGGCCGGCTAGATCACGCGAACGATTGCCCGGCTTGAACGCTCCGAACATGCGGCCGTGGCTGGCCAGGCCGTAGATCGCGCCGTCCAACACGCTGTAGCGGTCATGGATGTCCTGAGGAGTCAGCACACGTTCCACCTTGATGCGCTGCTCCAGGTCGGTCAATCCAGCCGTTCTGGCCAGTTTGTCGAAGATCACGCGTCGATAGCTTGGCAGCATCTTCGACCAGTCGTGATGTGGCCGCAGGTACGGCGTGTGAACCAGTATGTAGAGCGCTTCACCACCGGGGGGCGCCACGCCAGGCTCGGTGCGTGACGGTGCCGCGATGTAGCACGTCGGGTCGGGCGCCGGCTCGCCACGATGGTAGATATGATCAAACTCCTCTTCCGGATCGCGGGAGAAGATGAAATCGTGGTGCGCCAGGTGCTCGTAGGCACGGTCTAGGCCGAGATACATCACCACGCCGGAGCACGCGGGTTCGCGATTCCAGCGCTTGGCGAAACTTTTGGCCGGCATGCCGCCGACCAACTCCCGATAAGTGCGAACACTGTCCATGTTCGAGATGACCGCCGCCACCTGCACGCGGTCTCCGGCATCGGTCTCAATCTCACTAACGCGGCCGCCCTTGGCATGGATGCGCGAGATGCCCAGGCCCGTGTGTATCTGCACACCAAGTTCCCGCGCCAGCTTTTCCAGCGCCACCGGTACGGCGCGCGTGCCGCCCATGGGATACCACACGCCGTCGTTGGTTTGCATGTGCGCGATGCTGCACAGAACAGCCGGCGAGCCATAGGGCGACGAGCCGACATACTGCACGAAATGATCGAGCATCTGCGCAACGCGACCATCTTTTACCCGCTTGCGTATCTGGCCGGCGACCGTGGTGCCCATGCGCAAGCTGAGCACGTCCTTCAGCGTGGCGAGATCCATATTCTTCTTGAAATCCAGCGTGTCGCGGACGTCTTCCACGGATCGCCAGAAGAAAAATTTCTCGCTCACCTCGTGCAATTTGGCCGACATGCCGATGAAGTCTTCGTAACCAGCTTCCGTCCCTGGCGCGTAGGACGCCAGACTTTGCTTCATCTCGGCGACATCTTGCTTCAGATCCAAGACAGAGCCGTCTTCGAAAAAACAACGCCATTGTGGGTCCAGCCGGCGCAGGTCGAGCACATCTGCAGTACTGCGGCCGGCTTCTGCAAAAATCCTGTCCAGCACGCGCGGCACGGTCAGGATGGTCGGCCCCATGTCGAACCGGTAGCCGTCCTGCTCGAAGACGGCCGCCTTTCCGCCAAGCCAGTCATTCTTTTCGAACAGAACCACCTTGTGGCCGCGCGCAGCCAACGTACAGGCGGCAGCAAGGCCAGCCAAGCCGCCGCCGATGATGGCGATCGGGTGATGCGAAGGGAGAGGAATGTTTTGACCGTCAGGCATATTCGTCTTACCTCTAGAGCGCTTCGGCGAGAACAGGGGTGTAGTCCGGGGCGGCCATCTCGGACCCAGCGCACCAATGGCCGGTCAAGCCGAGATCGTCGGCCATCAAGCGGGCGGTAATGCGGGCCGATTCGAATATGACAGGCAGCCCGCTGCCGGGATGCGTCCCGCCACCCACGAGATACACTCCGTCCAGATCCTCGAAGCGGTTGCGCGGCCTAAAGCAGAGCATCTGGTCTAGAGAATGGGCGAGATTAAACGTCGCGCCCCTGTGTATGGAAAGGTCGTGTTCCCAATCATGCGGGGTCATCATCTTCTCGAACCGGATCCGTTTCTCCACATCCTTCACGCCAATGCGCCGCAACCGGTCGATAGCCGTCGCACGCAAGCGCGGTGCTTCAATCGCCCAATCGATGCCAGCCCCGGTACGATTGCCGACCGGCAACAGAACATACATCGTGGAGTGGCCGGGTGGCGCCAGCTCAGGATCGGTGACACAGGCATTCTGCACGTAGAACGAAGGCTCCGTCGGCGGCGCATGGCCCGCCTCGATCTCTGCAATATTACGCTTATAGTCGGCGCTCAGATAAATAGTGTGGTGGGCCAACTGTTCGTCCGTGCCTTCCAGGCCCAGATACAACATGAAGGTGGAGCATGAGAACTTCTTGGTCGCAAGCTTGCGGTCGGTCCAGCGACGTCGCAAACGGTCGGGCACCAAATGCTGCATGGCATGCGCGAAATCGGCGTTAATCACGACCGCATCGAACGCTTCCTCACCGGCTTCGGTACGCACACCTGTCGCACGCCTTCCTTGAAACAGGATTTCCTGCACAGGCTCGCCAAGGCGGAAATTAGCGCCAAGGTCTCCGCCCACACGCGCCAGGGTCTCCATCACCGCACCGCAGCCACCGCGGGGATGGTATACCCCAAATTCGTATTCCATGAACGATAGAATGGTGAACAGGCTGGGGCAGCGATATGGCGACATGCCGAGGTATTTGCTTTGGAAACTAAAGGCGAGGCGGACCCGCTCGTCGCAGAAATACGTGGCCAAATCCGAGTCCACTGTTCGAAGGGGACGCATCATCGGCAGTGATTTCAGCATGTGCGGCCTTATCAGGTCACGCATGCCGTGGAACGCCGCTTCCAGCACCGGGCGGAAAGCCGTTAGTTTCTGTCGGTTGTCGGCCATGAAGCGTGGCAGCGCAGCCGCATCTGCCGGCGCCAGCCGCGCTACCTCGGCCATCATCCGCGGTAGGTCCGGCGTCGCCCTAATGTGTCCGCCGGCTTCAAAGATAAGGTCGTATTGCGGATCGAGCCGGATCAGATCAATCTCACGCGACATCTTCCGTCCACACGCGGCGAAGATGTCGTCGAGCACGCGCGGATACAAGAAGAAGGTTGGCCCCATATCGAAGCGGAACCGTCCAGGCGGCGCCACAGCATCGATCGTCGCCGACCGCCCACCGACACGCTGGGCACGCTCGAACACGGTGACGTCGGCCCCCGCCCGCGCCAGGAGCATGGCGGAGGCGAGCCCGCCCGGGCCGGCCCCGATCACAGCAACGCGACGACTCAACGTGAAGCGTCCTGGATTGTGGCAGCAGGATACGAGGCCGGGAAAAACGCGAGCATGAGTGCAGTATTCCTCACGTGGTCAGAGCTAAGTAGTGGCGTATTCGGCGTTGTCATGGCCTTGGACGTGTCTGGGCGCAAACGGTGCCGGTGAAGACGGGGTTGCATCGCAATGCGCTCCACCTCAAGCCGGACGGTGCTACCGGTCGCTTTCGCGCCGACCTGCCGACCGGTGCCTCCGGTTCCTGGTGCTGCTTCACCGTACAGTTGCGTAGCGCCGAGCGGTGGTGGGCAAAGCTGGAAGCCGCCGATGACGACAGGAGCCAAGTGGTGCGCGAGGCCTTTCTGGGGCGATCTCCTGCCGCAGGGGGTGGACCCCGCCGCGGCGTGGTGATGCACCTGCCGACTGCCTCGCACCGCTTGTTCGTGCAGATATACACCGCTTCCGGCGAGCCGACCGGGGCGCCCTTGGCAACCCTGGCCGTATTGTCCCGGCCCATGGCCGCACTGGCCGTGCTGATCCGTGGCTGGCGTAGTCTGCCTGCTGCCCTAGCTGGCAGTCTCATGGGTCTATCGGGGCGGGTGAGGGCTACGCTGGGTCATGCGCCGGCGCTGGAGGACGACGTTCCGCCCTATACTGTATGGACGAGCCTATACGACTCATGGGGACAGATAGAGCGCGATGCCCTGGCGCGCTGTCCATCGAAGCCGTCGATTGCGGTCGCTGTGGTGGGTGACGATATAGTCGGCCGGGCACTCACGGTTGCCGATCTAGACGTGCAATGGAAGCAGCCTGTACGCATCGTCAGTGTCGATCGACCGGCAGATTTCCAAACCGCTGACGAGACATGGGTGCTGGTACTGGGCGCGGGCGAGCGCGTTCCGCCCCATGCGCTTGCCTGCTTTGCCCATGCCGCCCTGCGCTGGCCGGAGGCTCACGTCTTCTATGCCGATGCGGACATGATGTCCGACGGCATCCGAGCCAAGCCCTTATTTAAGCCGCAACCCGACCCGTGGCTGCTTGGCTCAGGCCTGATCACGTCGGGAGGATGCCTGTTGCGACGTTCGGCAATGGCGAGGGAGACAACCGCTTCAGATGCCTCGGCTTGGCGCCTATCGGCAGCATTATCGGCCGGTGCCGGCGCTCTCAGGCCGATACCGTTCATTCTTACGCATCTGTCGGGGCCGGCGCCCGTCTTTCGAAATGCCAAATGCCGTTACCGACCAACGGCATTGCCGTTGGTCAGCATCGTCATCCCAAGTGCAGCACAGTCGGTTCATGTGCTGCGCTGTGCAAGGAAACTATCGGCGATGACCACCTACCCGCACCTCGAAATACTTGTGGCGGTCTCGAAGGTCGATCCTACAAATGCAATCCAGACACGTATCATCACAGCTCTCGGCAGGCTTCCGCACCTGCGTGTCGTCGATTTGGGTTTGACTTCGTTCAACTACGCCGCCGCCAACAATGCTGCGGTGTGCCTGGCCAAAGGCGATCTGCTTCTCCTGCTGAACGACGATGTGGTGCCTGTTCAGCCCGACTGGCTGCAGGTTATGGTCAGCATTGTGGGCGATCTCGCCGGCGTACAGGCAGACGTAGTCGGCGCCCGTCTGCTCTACGGCAACGACACGGTTCAGCATGGCGGAGTAATACTCGGCCTGGCCAATTTGTGCGAGCATGCGTTCAGGCTGGCGCCGCGTGATGATCCGGGTCCTTACGGCTTGGCCATGCTCGATCGCCAGGTCAGCGCGGTGACAGGCGCTTGTATGCTGCTTCGTCGTTCGTTATACGAAACGCTAGGCGGACTGGATGAGTCGTTCGCGGTAGCGTTGAACGACGTGGACCTGTGCCTCCGTGCTTGCGCCACGGGCGCGCGGATCGTGCTTGCGGCAGGGATAGAATTGTATCATTACGAGTCTCTATCGCTTGGGCGACACTATGAAAATGGCCGTGCGGCACTTGAAGCGATCGAGGTCAATCGTTTGCGGCAGCGATGGGCCGGTGTGATCGCCAACGATCCATTCTACAACCCAAACGCCTCATTGATGCCTGGCCAGGAGTTCCAGCCAAGCTTTCCCCCGCGGTGTTCACCACTCTCTTGGATCAACGCCGAGATGCCTTAATGGAGCTAGCATTCCCGCGACAGTCAATCTTGCATGATAGCGGCAAACGCGCTATTGCGCCACGAAAGAGTAAAATCGAGGTTTCGCTGATCGATCTAAGCGTGTGCCAATGCGGCATTGCAGTTCAAGCCTGGGCATTGCGGCCACAGCAGAGGAGATGAACTAGACTATGAGTAAAGCCTTTATCGCGAGCATCATCCAGGAAACGACTGATTGCACCGGCGTGGCGGCCAACGCCGCCGCCGGCACCTTGATTGATGCCATTGTCAAGCAACTCAAGAAAGAAGGTGGTTTTACCCTGCCGTCCTTCGGCACGTTCACCGTCCGGAAGACCAAGGCTCGCAAAGCCATGAACCCGCGCACCGGCGAGGCGGTTAAGGTGAAGGCCGGCAAGACAGTTCGGTTCAAGGCCAGCCCCAACCTTAAGAAAGCTGTGTAGCGCGCGTAGCATCGGGCCTGCTCGGAGTGTCGATGTCACAGATCAAAATCGCCGTGGTTCCGGTCACCCCGCTTCAGCAGAATTGCACGTTGATTTCGGATGCCGAGTCTGGCCAGACCGCGATTGTCGATCCCGGCGGTGATGTCGGGCATATAGTCTCTGCACTGAACGCCCACCACCTCGATGCGGTGGCGATCTGGCTAACCCACGGCCATCTGGACCACGCCGGCGGCGCCATGCAACTGGCTCAATCGCTCAACGCGCGCCCTGGACACAAGCGTATCGACATTATCGGTCCTGACCAGCGGGATGAGATGCTCTTGCAGGGTATCGAGAAACAGGCTGATGCATATGGCCTGCAAGGCATGCGAAACTGCACGCCGGACCGCTACCTTCAAGAGGGCGAAACGGTGGCTTTTGGTTCTCATCTGTTTGATGTGCTGCATTGCCCGGGGCATACGCCGGGGCACGTCGTGTTTGTCAACAAGCAGGCACGCTTCGCCCAGTTAGGCGACGTGTTGTTTCGGGGATCAGTGGGCCGAACTGATTTTCCATATGGCGATCACGCGGCGCTGATCACGTCGATCAAACACAAACTGCTGCCATTGGGTGACGATCTGGCCTTTGTTTGCGGGCATGGCCCCAATTCGACGATTGGCGCCGAGCGAGTCAGCAATCCCTTTCTTCAGTAGCAGTCGGCTGTATCGGTGCATCTGCACGCAAGACGACGTCAGCAATCAACGCACGCCTTGTCCACCGCCGGGCGTGAGTATCCCCAAATCGTTGGCCTGGGCGTCCATCTCAGTCGTTCGCCCATACATCCAATCTTCGGCCTCCGCCTGGGTCTCGAAATCGCCGTCTTCCGGCAACGGCGCACCCTCGGTGACGACGGCAAATCGGCCGTTGGCGAGTTGGACGATCGCAAGCTTAGCCGAGTCTGTCGTATCAACCATCAAGCTAACTCCCCTGCTACGCGACCTCAAACACCAGAGGTCCGGAACGGTTGCCGCTCAAGCTGCCTGGCGTGCGCTCGGCAACAGGGCAAGCAGCGAGTTGATCCCAACGCGGTGGCAGAAATCGCCGAATCCCTCATTACCCATACCGTTGGCTGACCAAGCGGCAAACAGCGGATCGAACCCGCTGATCACCTCGGCATGCGGCACCTTCTCCCGCAGCTTAAAGCTCAACCGTGTGCCCTCGAAATCGCCGCCTACATAGATCGCGTAGAAACCAGGCATGCGGCCGACGATGCCAATGTCGCCGGCGTAGGTGCGGACGCAGCCATTCGGGCAGCCGGTGATCCGGACGCTGATCCGGCGTTCCGTCAGCCCATGGCGGGCAAGCAGCCCATCAAACCCAGAGACGATCTCCGGATGCATGCGCTCCGCCTCGGTCAGTGCCAGGCCGCAGGTCGGCAAGGCCGGGCAGGATAGGGCGTATTGCGCCATGGGAGACATCGCTTCGGCCGGCACCACGCCGTGCTGAGCTATCAGGGCGTCGATCGAATCCCGGTCGTGCGGGGCGATGCCCGTCAGCAACACGTCTTGCTGTGGGGTCATAACAATCCCTGGCGCATACTGCTTGACGATCTCGCGCAATGCAGTGCGCAGTCGCGACGTGCCACCATCCACGATGCGGCCGGCTGCCACCGGTATGCCGAGCCATAGCCGGCCGTCGCCCTGCTCGTGCCAGCCAAGCAGGTCGGGCACCTCCAGCCGCATCGGCCGTGCGTCTTCAAATGGGCTGCCGTAGTAGTCGGCCAGGGTCTCACGCAGCCAGGGCAGGCCCATGTCGTCCACAACGTATTTCAGCCTGGCGCGGCGCCGGTTGGTGCGATCGCCGTGATCGCGCTGCAGCTTGATGACGGCTTCCACCATCCGCACGAGATCATTCGGGCCCACGAACGCGACCGCTGTCGCCAGGCGTGGGTAGGTGCGGGCATTGTTGTGCGTCATCCCCAGCCCGCCGCCCACGGCTACGTTGTAGCCCAGTAGCGTGTCCTCTTGGAACAGCGCGACGATGCCAAGATCGTTGGTCAACACGTCGATTGTGTTGTCGGCCTGGTGGGTGATGCCGACTTTGAATTTGCGGGGAAGGTAGGTTGGTCCGTAAAGCGGCTCGTCCTCGTCCTCCGTGGTCGGCGTCTCATCGAGGAAGATTTGGTAGTAAGCGCGCGTCTTGGGCTTTAGATGCTCCGACAGCATGCGTGCGTCGGCTTCGATGCGCGCCTGTCGGGCGTTTCGCACCGGCGTCGGACTCGCCATGACGTTGCGCACCACGTCGCCGCAGGCCGACATGGTGGTCAGCAGCGTCTCGTTGATTTCGGCGATAGCCGGCTTCAGGTCGCCTTTGAGGATGCCGTGGAACTGTATACCCTGGCGTACGGTGATACGAAGCGACCCGTTCGCACGTGCGTCGGCGAGCCTGTCGAAATAGAGGTATTGCGCCGCCGTCATGTGGCCGCCTGGCATCCGGCAGCGTAGCATGAACTGGTATTCTTTCTCCTCGCCGTGCTGCTTGCGCTCGGTCGCAGTGTCCCGATCGAACTGCTCGTAGCTGCCGTGAAATTTCAGTAGTTGATAGGCGTCCTCGCTGACTTGGATCCCGCCGGCTCCGAGTTCCTCAGCCAGCGTTCCGCGCAGACGGTGGCTTTCAGTCTTCAGCGTCTCGACGGCGGAGAGTTTTGCCGGCATGGCGATAACGTCCTCCATTGGCCGGGGCTGTCATGGGAATTCGACAGCGTGGCACAAACTACGCGTTGTGTGTGCCATCATGGCAAACAACGTTCACAGAGCCTATCTGGTCTGCGCAACTAGATAGAAAAGGTGATCGGCTCCGCCAACGGGCGGGCAAGCCCCGCCGATTCTGCACGCCTGACCAGATCGTCCATCGTCAGCCCATGCAGCCGAATAGCAAGCTCCGCTTCCAGCTCGCACCATAGGGGGTCTACGACCCTGTCGAGCAACGCGCCGCGCGGCTTGTCCTCTGCTCCGGCCTCCTCCGACACCGCCGCCCGGACCACATCCTCCAGGTGAATGTCGCGCCGCGAGCGCCCGAGGCGGTAGCCGCCGCGCGGCCCGCGCACGCTGTCGAGCAATCCGGAGCGCGATAGGCTTTGCAGCAACGGTTCTATCCCCCGACGCGCCAGCCCGGCGCGCTCGGCGATGTCCGCGGCACTCACCGTGCTGGTGCGTCCGGCGTGAAAAGCCACATCCAGCATGATCAGCACCGCCAGCATTCCTCTGTCCCGCCTTACGATCACGGGCAGATTGGACCAGCCGTGCGTTCAGTCATGGTGCGTTTGCTCCGGTGACGGAAGCCGACAAGACTCCCCTATAACACCGATCATGCCGCAGGGTGTCGCCATGTCCAACCTGATACCGCCGACGAGCCAGGCCAAAAACCAGGCTCGGCCAACCTACGACACCGCAGCGCCGCGCGGTCGAATCTACGGCAGCGTCCTGCAGACGGTCGGCGGCACGCCGCTGGTGCGCCTGCCGCGGCTGACGGCGGAGGACGCCCTGGTGTCCGACCTCGTGCTCAAGCTGGAATTCTTTAATCCGCTGGGCTCGGTCAAAGACCGCATCGGGCTCGGCATGGTCGAGGCTGCCGAGCAGGCGGGCGAGATCACGCCGGGAACGACAATCCTGGTGGAACCCACCAGCGGTAACACCGGCATAGCGCTTGCCTTCGTTGCCGCCGCGCGCGGTTACCGGTTGATCGTGACCATGCCCGAGAGCGCGTCCATCGAACGCCGGCGTATGCTGCGACTGATGGACGCGCAGGTAGAGCTCACGCCGCAGAAGCTCGGGATGGCCGGCGCCATTGCGCGCGCCAACGCGATACTGGCCAGCACGCCGCATGCTTGGATGCCGCGCCAATTTGACAACGACGCCAACCCCGACATGCACGAGGCGACGACGGCCGAGGAAATCTGGGCCGACACGGACGGCCGCGTGGACATGGTGGTTGCCGGTCTGGGCACCGGCGGCACGCTGACCGGCATCGGCCGTGCCTTGCGTCCGCGCCAGCCGGCGATCCAGATGATCGGCGTCGAACCCGCAGAGAGTGCGGTGTTGTCGGGCGACGAGCCGGGGCCGCACGGCATCCAGGGCATTGGGCCAGGCTTCCAGCCGTCCGTGCTGGACATGACCGAGCTGGACCAGGTGGTGACCGTGTCCGAACGCGAAGCAATTGCTGCAGCCCGCCGATGCGCACGGCTGGAGGGCCTGCCGATCGGCATTTCGTCGGGCGGCATGTTGCATGTGGCGCTCGGACTGGCGCGCGCGCCGGAAAACAGGGGCAAGCGCATCGTCGGCATCGTGCCATCGTTCGCCGAGCGGTATCTTTCGACGGCACTCTTTGCCGGGCTCGGCTGATCGCCATGCGGCCGGGTTATCCATACGTGCAGACCGTACCCACCCGCTGGATGGACAACGACGTGTACGGCCACGTGAACAACGTCGTCTACTACAGCTACTTTGACACGGTGATTAATACGTATCTGATCCAGCACGGCGGCTTGGACATCCATGGCGAAACCGGCCAGATCGGCTTGTGCGTGGAGTCGCATTGCCGATACGCCGCGCCCCTGAGCTTCCCAGGCCATGTGGAGGCGGGCTTGCGCGTCGAAGCGCTCGGCCGCTCCAGCGTGCGCTACGGAATCGGCCTGTTCGCGGAAAGTATTGTTGCGCCGGCCGCCGAAGGCTGGTTCGTGCACGTCTTCGTTGACCGGGCGACGCGCAGGCCACAGGCTGTGCAGCCGGTCATGCGGGCGGCGCTTCAAGCGTTGATGATCGAGGAACCAAGTTGAAGACCCGCGCCGCCGTTCTGACCCAGATGGGCCTGCCACGCCCGTATGCGCAATCTCGCCCGCTGGACATCCAGGAGATAGCATTGGCACTGCCCGGCCCGGGCGAGCTGCTGGTGCGTGTGGGTGCTGCCGGGCTGTGCCACTCCGACCTTTCGGTGATCGATGGCACCCGCCCGCGGCCGATGCCGATGGTGCTGGGTCACGAGGCGGCCGGCGTCGTGGAGCAGGGCGATCCCGCCACGGGCTTCGCACCGGGCGACCGCGTGGTGTTCGCGTTCGTGCCGAGTTGCGGCCAATGCCTCCCTTGTGCCGAGGGCCGGCCCGCACTGTGCGAGCCCGGGGCAGCGGCCAATACTGCTGGCGTGTTGCTGGGCGGCAACCGGCGCTGGTGCGATAGCCCCGCCGGACCGGTCAGCCATCATCTGGGTATCTCCGGCTTCGCCGAGCACATCGTCGTCAGCGCACGTTCGGCGGTGCGCATCGATCCGGCCTTGCCTATGGAAATAGCGGCCTTGTTCGGTTGCGCAGTGATGACGGGCGTAGGTGCGGTGATCAACACCGCGCGCGTCCCGCCCGGCGTCAGCGTCGGGGTGTTTGGTCTGGGTGGCGTAGGCCTGGCCTGTGTGCTGGGCGCGGTCGCCTCAGGCGCATACCCGATCGTGGCCGTCGATCCATCGGCCGACAAGCGTTCGTTGGCCGTCTCGCTGGGCGCCACCCACGCGTTCGATGCGGGTGAACAGGCCGTCGCCGCGCTACGGGACGCAACCGGCGGAGGCGCCGCCTTCGTATTCGAGTCGGCGGGCAGCGAGGCCGTGCTCGCCCAAGCCTATGCCGCCACAAGGCGCGGCGGGACAACGATCGCCACGGGGCTGCCGAATCCCACGCGTCTGTTTTCAGTCCCAGCCGTCAGCCTGGTAGCCGAAGAACGTACCGTTCGCGGCAGCTACATGGGGTCGGCGGTTCCCCTTCGTGACCTTCCGCGTTTTGTCGCCCTGTATCGGGCGGGAAGACTGCCAGTGGACCGGCTTCTCAGCCATCGCCTCGTGCTGGACCAGATCAACGAAGGCTTCGACCGGCTGGCCGATGGTGCGGCAGTGCGTCAAGTAATCGTGTTCTAAGCTGTCTGTCGCCGGTCGCCAGGCTGCACCGGCCTGTTTGACGCGAGGAATGCACGCCTAGCCAACCCCTGAGCAGCCTCGAGCGTAGGCGCCGTACAGCCGTCGGCAGCCCGCGTACGATGGTCGGCCGAAACGTAACGCCAGCCTTGCGACCCCGGTAAGCTGATCACGGCGCCGATGAACACGCCGCCAAGCTCTACTATTTTCGACGTGTGCATGACCGCCACCCAATTGGCGTGTCCATGGTGGACAGACAAGTCATCCGGCGAGGTGCGCCGGCCTATAGTCTGCCGTACCGCCCAGCAAGATCAGCACCGGTCCGCCTTGCGCCCATCCGGCGGCTTGCTCTGCGAGCGCGGCGAGAGGTCCGCGCAGCACACGGGTTTGGTCGGTGCCGCCGTTTTCTACCAGCACCGCCTCCATCGCCGTGGAGAAACCCGCCGCCTCCAATTCGACGCGCAACCGGGGGAGGGTGGCCAGACCCATATAGATGGCCAGCGTCACGCCCGGCCGCAGCAGGCCGGCATAATCGATGCCGAGATCCGACCGGCGGCGATGGGCAGTGACGAACGTCACAGCGTGGGCGGCCGCGCGGTGGGTAAGAGGAATTCGCGCCGAGGCGGCGCAGGCCAGCGCCGCTGTGATACCGGGTACCACATCGTAGTCCACCCCTGCCGCTTCCAAAGCCTCGGCCTCCTCGCCGCCGCGGCCGAACACGAACGGATCGCCGCCCTTCAGGCGCACGACCCGACGCCCCTCCCGCGCAAGCCCCACCAGCAAGGCGTTGATGTCGCGCTGCGGCATCGTATGGTCGCCCTGGCTCTTGCCCACATCAATGCGCTCGGCATCCCGGCGTGCCAGTTCGAGTACGGCCGACGTGCCCAGCCGGTCGTGCACGATCACATCCGCCTCGCCCAGCAGCCGCAACCCTCGCAGCGAGACGAGGTCGGCCGCGCCCGGTCCGGCCCCGACGAGGTGGACCAAACCTGGCACCGGGCAAGCCGCACCAGCCTCCGCGGTGTCCAACTCCGCCCGGTACTCGGCCGCGGCCGCTTCTTCGTCGCCGTTCAGCACGAGTTCGGCCGTGCGGCCGGCAAATACACGCTCCAACATGCGCCGGCGCCGCACCGTGTCGGGCAGCCGGCGCCTCGTCTCTTCCTTGAAGCTGTCGGCAAGCGAGGCCAGCCTGCCCCAGGCCGGTGCGACCCACGTCTCGATGCGTTGACGCAGAAGGCGCGCCAGCACAGGGGCGGCCCCGCCGCTCGATATGGCGATCGTCAGAGGATCACGATCGACAATGGCCGGTGTGATGTAGCTGCACAGTTCGGGCCGGTCGACCACGTTGACCGGAATGCCGGCTTGCTGGGCCGCCGCCGAGAAGGATACCAACTCACCCTCCGGTACGCCGGAGGCGATTGCCAGCACGCAGCCGGCAAGACGGGCTTCCGAAGCCGTGGCTATTCGCTCGACCGAGGCGCCCAGGCTGCTGAACAGCACCGCGCGCCGGTCCGCGGCCTCGTCGTGGCCGAGCACGACGACCCGCCGGTGTTTGAGCTGAAGGAAGATCGGGTAGCCACGCATCAGATGTCGATTGCCAAATTGCCGGTGCACAAAATCGCCGCTGCTCACGATTGCTCGCTCGCGGAGCGGGCATTGGCAACTGGCAACGCGATCGCCGCTTTCTAGGCCGGCACCTACCGGAGACCGCCCTCATGCCCCCCGTCACGCGACGCGGCCTCGTTGGATCGACCACAGCCGGCTTGGCTGGGTTGGGGCTGATCGGCTCGGCGCAGGCCGCAGAACCAGCGGCAACACAGCCCAAGCCGCTGTTCGGCTCGGTGGCCAACAATCAGGTGAGCCTGCCGCCGCTGGACAACGCCAGCGATCTCGCGGGCGGCGTGCCCAAGCTCGATCCGTTCGCCAAACGCCTTGGGGTAGCCGTCGTGGGCTTAGGCCATCTATCGCTCACACAAGTGTTGCCGGGTTTCGCGCAAGCCAAGCATGTCCGGGTTACTGCATTGGTCAGCGGCGATCGAGACAAAGCCAAGGTAATTGCGGGACAATATAGCCTCCCGGAGCGCAGCCTTTACAGCTACAAGAACTTCGATAGCATCCGGAACAATCCGGACGTGGACATCGTGTATGTCGTTCTGCCGAACGCGATGCACTTGGAATACACGGTACGCGCAGCGCAGGCCGGCAAACACGTCCTCTGCGAAAAGCCGATGGCTACCTCGTCGGCCGATGCGCAGCGCATGGTCGACGCCTGCAAGCAAGCCGGCCGCAAGCTGATGATCGCCTACCGGTGCCAATACCTGCCCGAATACCGCGCGCTGATCCGCATGGCCCGCGACAAGGTGTATGGCGAGGTGCGGCTGATCGAGGCAAGCAATGGTCAGAACAACGCCGATGATGGCCAGTGGCGCTCAAACAAGCGCATGGCCGGCGGCGGATCGCTGCCCGACGTCGGACTGTACTGCCTGAACGCAGCCCGCTTCATCACCGGGGAAGAGCCTATCGAAATCACGGCGCGTATTACCCAGCCCAAGGATGACCCCCGCTTCCGCGAGGTCGAGGATCTGTGCGCCTTTACGCTGCGCTTCCCGTCCGGCCTGATTGCCAGTTGCAGCTCAGGCTATTCCTATCACGAAAACCGATTCCTCCGTCTCATGGCGACCGAGGCGGCCGTGGGGTTGGACCCCGCCTTCAGCTACGATAATTTGACGATGCAGATCAGCCGCCGGCAGGGCAGGAGCAGCGGTATCGAACAGCGGCGTTGGGCGCCCAACAACCAGTTTGCGCTTGAGATGGATGCCTATGCCGAAGCAATCCGGGCCGATCGTGTGCCGCTGACACCGGGCGAGGAGGGGCTGCAGGACATGCGGGTGATCGAGGCCATCTACCAGGCCGCGTCGTCGGGCGGCGTGGTAGGCATGACACCATCGGCCAGGCTGGACGCCACGCGTGGACCGGCCCCAGCCGAGGAAAGTTAGGACGACCTCCGCCAACTATGGGTGCTGTAGTGAAGCGACCGCTCTCGCACGGTTGATTCCAACCTGAAGGCTCTCTAAGCGACGGCCATGATCGACCGCTTGGCGGTAATCCCCATGTCGGAAACCGAAGCTTTTGACTTTTCGCGTTCCTCCGCCGACCGCATGTCGCCCAGCCGCTCTTGCTTGGCGATGAGTGGCAGCACATCGTCGGCCGGCAGAGGACGTGCGTAGAAGAAGCCTTGGGCAAAGTCGCACTGCAGCTCTGCCAACCGCTCGGCCGTCTCAAGCGCCTCCACGCCATCAGCGACCATCTCTATGTTCAGCCCGTGCCCAAGCCACAGCATGGCGAGCACGCAGGCTTCCGCCCGACTGTCCTGCGCCATCGTCTGGGTGAACATCTTGCCGATCTTGATGCTGTCGAAGGGCATATCGCGCAGGAACGAGAAGTTGGACATGCCAGTGCCGAAATTATCCAGGCCGGCGCGTGCGCCATGCTCGTGCAACGTGTCGATCAGCTCGCGCGCCATGGCCCGGTCGTGCAGGAGTGCGGCCTCGGTGATCTCCACGTCCAGCCTGCTGAAATCCATCCTGCGCTGCCAATCGCCGGGCTGCGCGTTGAGCAGCCCGATCAGCTCGCGTACTTGGCCTGCCGAAACGTTGAAGGCGAAACGGCAATCCTCGGGCCAGGCCCGGCAATCGGTGGCGACCTGGCGAAGCAGGGCCATGCTGATCTGCCCTGACAAGCCCAGCTCATCGGCGACCGCGATGAACTGCTCGGCGGTCAGCAATCCCAACTCGGGATGGGCCCAGCGGGCCAGCACCTCGAATTTGGCGATCGTTCCCGATGGCAGCCTGACGATCGGCTGATACCATGGGATGATCTGCCCGGCGCCGATGGCCGCCTTCAGCTCCAGGCCTAGCCGGGCGCGGTCCTGACTCTCCCCAGGTTCCTCCTGACCGCACAAGCGCCAGGTATTGCGCCCGGCCTCTTTCGCGCAGCGCAGAGCCTGACGAGCCGCCGCCAACAGGCGGTCGGCCGTGTTGCCGTGCCGCGGCGAGGACGCAACCCCGATACAGGCGCCGAGATCGATCAGCTCGCCGCCAGCCGGATAAGGGATCGACAACGCTTGTAGGATCCGGTCGGCCGTTGCCACGAGGTCGTCGAGATCCTCCGGCCTGTCGGTCATCAGCGCAAACCCATCGCCGTCGAGACGGGCCGCGTGCTCGCGCGTTCCGGCCAAGCCGCGCAAACGATCCGCCAGCACACGCAGCACTTCGTCACCGCTCGCCTCGCCGAACATGTCATTGGCTGCAGCTAACCCGTCCAGATCGATGCGAAATACGGCCAGTCGGGGGCTGCGCGCCAGCGCCGCCGTAAGCTTTTCGATGAACACCGGCCGTGTCGAAAGGTTGGTCAGCGGGTCCCGCCGGCCAGCGCGGAAAAGATCGAGCTGAAACTGCGCCTGCATTGCATCCGTTGCGGCTTGGTGCGCCCGCCCTGCTTTTGCCGCCCGATGCAGGAGGAGGATTGACAAGGCCGAGGAGAGGCAGAGACAGGCGGCGGCGCCGATGAGAAGGATCATTTGAAACCTCGTTACGACGCGGCAGAAATACTCTGCCGGCCGACCTCAACCTGCTCGCAAAACCTTAACGACCCGCTCTGAATTTGAGACACCTCGGTCGCTCACAAGAATGTGAAAGTCGTTACCCTTCCGATTTCACGCGAACATAGCTGCCGGGTGCGTTCTCGATCACAGCGAGTTTGCCCTCACCGGGCATACGGGCCGGAACCTGTTCGGAGGCTTCTGCAGCCACCCAACGGTTCCAATCGTTCCACCATGATCCGGCAAGCTCGGTGGCACCCTCCAGCCACTCCTGCGGCGAACCCGGCAGCATGTCGTTGACCCAATGGTTGTACTTGCCGCCGTCGGGCGGATTGACCACGCCTGCGATGTGACCGGACGCCGCAAGTACAAACCGCTTCTTTCCGCCCAGTAGCTGGGTGCCGCGATACGTTGAACGCCAAGGTGCGATGTGATCCTCACGCGTAGAGAGGAAGTACGCAGGCGTCACGACCTCGCCGAGATCGAGCGCTACGCCGTCCAGCGTGATCCCGTTCGGCGTGCAGAGCAGGTTTTTCTGATACATCTGGCGCAGGTAGAAGCTGTGCATGCGCGCCGGCATGCGGGTGGCATCCGAATTCCAGTATAGCAGGTCAAAAGGAAACGGATCGTTGCCAAGCAGGTAGTTGTTGACCACGAACGACCAGATCAGATCGTTGGCCCGCAGCATATTGAACGTGACGGCCATGTCGCTGCCCTCGAGATAACCGTGCTCCTGCATGCGGCTCTCGATGCCCTTTAGCTGCTCCTCGTCGATGAACACGCCGAGTTCGCCGGCCTCCTCGAAATCGAGCAAGGATACGAAGAAAGTAGCCGATTTGATGCGGTCGATCCTGCGTTTTGCCATCCAAGCCAACGTGCTGCCGAGCAAGGTGCCACCCAGGCAGTAGCCGATGGCGTTGACCTCCCGCTCGCCGGTGGCGGCTTCGATCGCGTCCAGGGCCGCGAACACACCCTTGTGCATGTAATCCTCGAAACCGACATCGGCCAGGCTCTCGTTGGGGTTGACCCAGCTGACCATGAACACGGTGTGTCCCTGGCTGACGGCGAAGCGCACCAGGCTGTTCTTCGGGCGCAGGTCCAAGATGTAGAATTTGTTGATCCACGGCGGCAGGATCAGCAACGGCCGTCGCAAGACGTTGGGCGTGGCCGGATCGTACTGGATCAGCTGCATCAACTCGTTCTGAAACACCACCTTGCCCGGCGAGACGGCAATGTTCTCGCCCAACTTGAACGCGTCTGGATCGGTCATGCGGATGCTGAGCTTGCCGCGGCCGCGTTCCAGATCGGCAAGCAGGTTGTTCAGCCCGCGGAGCAGGTTTTCACCACCCGTCTCCTTCGTCTTGCGCAAGACTTCCGGATTGGTCAGCAGGAAGTTCGACGGGCTCATCGCGTCCATGAACTGGCGCGCGTAGAAATCCACCTTTTTGGCGGTCTTGGGCTCCAGCCCTTCGACATGGCCGACCACGTCGTGCACGTAGCGCGCCGAGAGCAGGTAGCTCTGCTTGATGAAGTCGAACACCTCGCTCTGCTGCCAGGATTCGTCGCGAAAGCGCTTGTCCTTCCCATCGGGCTGGATCACCGGCGTGCTGTCCATGCCCATCATCCGGCGAGTCGTATTCTGCCATAGGGTCACGTAGTCCTGCCAAAACCCGATTTGCGCCTGCACCAAATGCGCGGGGTTCTGCATCAGCTTGGCCGTCATTTCCAGAAACGCGCGGCCGATGTTCAGCGGGTCGGCGCTGGGCGTGGTGCGCGACTGGCGTTCCAGCCAATCGGCGACGATGCGCTGCGAGCGCTCGGCCACATCGGCCATGGATCGGCCGAGCACCTGCGGATCGGCCAACTTGAACTCCCCAAACTTCACGTCGGGGTGCATAGGGTCGGGCTTGCCGCCGACGGGCGTGCTGGCGTCGGGCATTTCCTGTGTATCCTTTCCGGCGAGCACTGGTCCGGGTTAGACGAGCACGTCGATCGGAGGCTGCGGCTTGATGCCTGGTTGTTGGTGGAAGGGTAAGGGCCGCGGCGTTCCGGTTCAAGCGGCAGCGACCGGGCGACCCGCCTCGTCCGGCAGTGCAGCCCTGCTTGCCGCGCTGTGCTGTTCACTCGCAGGTTGCAACGACCCACTGTCAAGGCCGATCGATTTCTTTCACGGGCTCGAGGGCGGCGCCATCGCTCGACAGCGTCCGCCGCCGCCTGGCGTGGGCCAGCCCTACCCCAAGCTGGGCACGGTGCCGGCCAAGCCGGTGGTGGCCGACCAGGGCTATCGCCGGTCGTTGCAGGCCCAATTGGCGACCGAGCGCGACCGCACCGAGCGCGTGGCGGCCGACCAGCCGATCGAAACCGTGCCGCCGCTGGCAGGGCCGCGGGCGGCTGGCCCGCCTGCGCAGACGCCCGCCGCCAACGCCACGCTGGACACCGCCGAAGCCCCGCCTGCGCTGCCGACGCCGGCGGCAACGGCGCAACCCACTCTGACCGCGCCCGCCTTGGCCGATACGGGCCCGCCAGCCGGGACGCCGCTCACCATCGCCGGCGTGCCGGCCGACACGGCGCTCCCGCCTATTCCGGACGCGCCGCCGCCGCCTGCCACGTTCGAGGGCGTGCCGGCCGAGCCCGCGCCAACGCAGCGCCTTATCCCCGCGCATCTGCCCGCGCCGATGGGCACGCCGATTTTCTTCGCTCCGGCTAGTGCTGTGCTCCCCGCCTCGCAAATCCAGGCACTGAAAGACTTTTTGGGTCATCGCGCCGGCCGAACGATCGAGATCATCGGGCTGGGCGATGCGAGCGCAGACACGCCGGAAGGCCAGGCGACGGCGATTGCCTTGGCGCTGGGCCGCGCACGCGCGGTGTCGGATGCGCTGGCCGAGTTGCACGTGCCGCAGGGCGCGATCCGCGTGGGCGCTAACGCATTTGGTCGCGGCGCGGTGCTGCGCCTGCTACCCTGACCGCCGGCCACCTTCTCAACGCAAGCCAAGGCCCGCGCTATGACCGAAGAGTTCCACCGCATCCGCCGCCTGCCCCCCTACGTGTTCGCCGAGGTGAACGCCGCCAAGGCGCACGCGCGCGCCGACGGCCGCGACATCATCGACCTCGGCATGGGCAACCCGGACAGCCCGACACCGCCGCACATCGTGGCCAAGCTGGTCGAAACGGTGGCCGACCCGCGCACGCACCGCTACTCGACCAGCCGTGGCATTACCGGGCTGCGCCGGGCGTTGGCCGGCTATTACCAGCGCCGCTTCGACGTCTCGCTCGATCCCGAGACCGAGGTGATCGCGACGCTCGGCTCGAAGGAGGGCCTGGCCAACCTGGCTTCAGCGATCACCAGCCCCGGCGACACCATACTGGTGCCCAATCCGTCCTACCCGATCCACCAGTTCGGCTTCATCATCGCCGGCGCGTCTGTCCGCAGCATCCCGGCCCACCCCGGCGAGGCCATGCTGCGCGCGCTGGACAGCGGGGTGCGCCACTCGGTGCCCAAACCAACGGCGCTGATCGTGAACTTTCCGAGCAACCCGACAGCCTACCTAGCCGACCTGGATTTCTACGCCGAACTGGTCGCGTTCGCTCGCCGACACGCAATCTGGATACTCTCCGACCTCGCCTATGCCGAAATATATTTCGGCGACACGCCCCCGCCCTCCATCCTGCAGATCCCTGGCGCGCGCGACGTGGCCGTCGAGTTCACCTCGATGTCGAAGACCTACTCCATGCCGGGCTGGCGCATCGGGTTCGCCGCCGGCAACCGCCGCCTGGTGGGCGCGCTGGCTCGGATGAAGTCCTATCTCGATTACGGCGCTTTCACGCCGATCCAGGTGGCCGCGACCTGTGCCCTGAACGGTCCGCAGGACTGCGTCGCCCAGATGCGCGAGCTGTATCGCGAGCGGCGCGACGTGCTGATACGCGGCCTGGACCAGGCCGGCTGGCAGGTGCCGAGCCCGGAGGGCAGCATGTTTGCCTGGGCACCGATCCCGCCGCGCTATGCCCATCTGGGCAGCGTCGAGTTCGCCAAGCTGCTGCTATCGCGCGCCTGTGTAGCCGTCGCCCCTGGCCTGGGCTTCGGCGAGCACGGCGACGGGCACGTGCGGATCGGCCTAGTGGAAAACACCCAGCGCCTGCGCCAGGCAATTCGCAACGTCCGCGGCTTCCTGCTGGCCGACAGCAACATCGCCGCTTCACAGGCCGCGCCGGTTCTGGAACCCACCGTGTGACCAAGCCGCTGTCGGTTGGTGTCGCCGGCCTGGGCACGGTCGGCGGCGGCGTGCTGCGCATGTTGCGGCAGAACGCCGACACCATTGCAGCCCGCGCCGGCCGTCCCATCACGGTGACGGCCGTGTCGGCTCGCAACCGAACGCGCGACCGCGGCCAGAGCATGACGGGTGTGCGCTGGTTCGACGATCCCGTCGCCCTGGCCGCCGACCCCAGCATCGACGTCGTGGCCGAGTTGATTGGCGGCTCGGCCGACCCCGCACGCGCCATAGTGCTGACCGCGTTGCACGCCGGCCGGCCGGTGGTGACCGCCAACAAGGCGCTGCTCGCCCTGCACGGCGCCGAACTAGCCGTGGCCGCCGAGGCCGGCGGCGCGGTGCTCGCCTTCGAGGCGGCTGTGGCGGGCGGGATCCCCGTGATCAAGGCGATGCGGGAAGGGCTGGCCGGCAACCGCATACGCCGCATCGCCGGCATCCTGAACGGCACATGCAACTACATCCTGACCATGATGCGCGAGCGCGGCCGTGATTTCGCTCCCGTGCTGGCCGACGCGCAGCGCCTGGGCTACGCGGAAGCCGACCCCTCCTTCGACATCGACGGCATCGACGCGGCCCACAAGCTGGCGATCCTGGCGGCACTCGCTTTTGGCCGCCCGGTCAATTTCGCCGACGTGCATATCGAAGGCATTCGGGCGGTGTCGGCGCTGGATCAGGCCTTCGCCCGCGAACTGGGCTACCGCATCAAATTGCTGGGCATCGCGCGCCAGACGGAGGCCGGGATCGAAAGTCGCGTGCATCCCTGCATGGTGCCGGAGGCCGCACCGCTGGCGCGAGTCGACGGGGTGTACAACGCCGTCGTTGTCGAAGGCGATTTCGTGGGCCGCGTGATGCTGGAGGGGCGCGGGGCAGGGTCCGGCCCAACGGCTTCGGCCGTGGTTGCCGACCTGATCGACATCGCGCGCGGCAGGGCCACCCCTGTCTGGGGCGCCCCGACTTCGCAGCTGAGCCACGCGCCGGCCGTACCGATCGCGGCACACACCGGCGCTTATTACCTGCGTCTGATGGTGGTGGACCGGCCCGGGGTCATTGCCGATGTGGCCTCGGCGCTGCGCGATGCCGGAGTCTCGCTGGAAAGCATGCTGCAGCATGGCCGGTCGCCGGGCGAGACGGTGCCGATCGTGCTGGTGACGCACGAGACGCGCGAGACGGCGATGCGCGCGGCCCTGGACCGGATCGAGCGGCTGGAGGCGGTTCTGGAGCGGCCTTCCTTGATACGCATCGAGTTGGATTAGGAGAGTATCGGGCTCTGCCCCAAAACCCCGCCAAAGGCCGTAGGCCCCTGAGACCTGTTCTGCTAAGGGGCGGCGCATGACTATCGCCAGCGCCGTGCGCGCTATCCTTCCGCGCCTTGTCGCTACGTGCAGTTGCAACAGGTTTAAGACCATGGCGGTGGCCCTGCTGCTCGCAGGTCTCAGCCTCTATGCCGCCAGCCACCGGCTCGGCGTCACCACCGATACCGGACAGATGTTCGCCGCCTCCTTGCCCTGGAAGAGGACCGGCGCCGCGCTGGCCACCGCCTTCCCGCAGAACGACGGCGTGCTGGTGGCTGTCATCGACGGCAAGATACCCGAGGAGGCCGAGGCGACCGCCTCCGCCCTGGCCGTCAAGCTGCGCGCGATGCCAAAGCTGTTCGGCAGCGTTAGCCAGCCCGACAGTTCGGACTACCTGCAGCGCAACGCCTTTCTGCTGATCGACACGGCCGCGCTGACCGACCTGCTGGAGCGCACCGTCGATGCCCAGCCGTTCTTGGGCCAACTCGTGGCCGACCCTACCCTGCGCGGCCTGTTCTCCGCTTTGTCTCTGGTCGCCGAAGGTGCGGACCGGGGCATTGAGGCGGCGGGGCTGGGCCCGGCGATGGCACAGTTCCACACTGCCCTGTCCGAGGCGGCAGATGGGCACCCTGCGCCGCTCTCCTGGGAGAACCTGCTGGCTGGACCCCTGGCCCAGCAAGCCGGCCGGTTCCGCTTCGTCACCGTCAAGCCCGTGCTCGATTTCAGCGCGCTGCAGCCTGGCGGTGCGGCAACCACGGCCATGCGGGCGGCGATCGCAAACCTGCCCGATGTGCAGTCCGGCCAGGCGCGCGTGCGCATCACCGGATCGGTGGCGCTCGACGATGAGGAGTTCTCTTCGGTCGCCCAGGGCGCGGCCATCGGCTTGGGCGGTAGCTTCCTGCTGGTGATCGTCTGGCTGTTCGCGGCGGTCCGCTCGTGGCGCTTGGTCGTGCCGATCGCGACCACGCTGGTGCTGGGATTGCTCCTGACCACCGGCTTCGCGGCTATCGCCGTCGGCACGCTGAACCTGATCTCGGTTGCCTTCGCAATCCTGTTCGTGGGCATCGCGGTCGATTTTGCCATCCAGTTTACCGTTCGCTTTCGCGAGCGGCGGCACAGCCACCCGGCGCTGATCGACGCCCTGCGCGAAACCGGCCGCGGTTCTGGCGCACAGATCCTGGTGGCAGCCCTGGCTACCGCCAGCGGCTTCCTGGCTTTCACGCCGACCAGCTTCGTGGGCGTGGCCCAGCTCGGCATCATCGCCGGCGGCGGCATGCTGATCGCGTTCCTCTGCACGCTGACGATCCTGCCCGCCCTGCTGGTCCAGTTCCGCCCAGACCAGGAAGACGAGGAGGTGGGCGTCATGGCGCTGCGACGGCTGGAGCCGATCGTGCGTCCACTGCACTGGCCGATCCTGGCCGTGTTCACTCTGCTGGCACTGGCCGGCGTAATTCTGACACCGTCGATTCAATTCGACGGCGACCCGCTGCACACCAAGAACCAGCATACCGAGGCAGTGACCACGCTGAACGATCTTATGGACGACCCGATCACCAACCCCTACACGATCGAGGCAGTCCTCCCGTCTCTCGGCGCCGTGCGCATGGTCTCGGCCTCGCTGGCCAAGCTGCCCAGCGTGCAGGACGTGCTCTCGCTCAACAGCTTCGTTCCGGCCGAACAACCGGCCAAGCTGGCGGCGATCGCCGATGCCGCCAGCGTGCTGGCGCCCACATTGACGCCCCCCGCCCAGCTACTGCCCGCCAGCGCCGCCGATCTGCGCCGCGCTACTGCGTCTCTGGATGCGCGGCTGCACGCCGTCGCCAGCAAGCTGGCGCCCGGCAACCCGTTGCGCGCGATCACGGCCGACTTGGACCGGTTGCAGGCTGCGCCGGATGCCACGCTGCTGTCGGCGAACGACGCGCTCGTGCGCTTCCTGCCGATGCAGCTCGCCCGCCTGCGCACCGCACTGGCAGCCACGCCTGTCAGCCTGGCCGACGTGCCGGCCAAGCTGCGGCGCGACTGGCTGCTGCCGGACGGCCGCGCCCGCATCGAGGTGCTGCCGCGCCCGCACGTGCACGACAGCGCCTCGCTGCACCGCTTCGTCAACGAGGTCGAGCCGGTGATGCCGCAAGCCAGCGGTTCGGCGGTCGAAATCGTGCAGAGCGCCCGCACCATTGTGGGCGCCTTCAGGATCGCAGCCATCAGCGCTATCCTGGCCATTGCCATCATCCTTGCCGTGGCGCTGCGGCGTGCGCTGGACGTGATGCTGGTGATGACACCGTTGCTGGTATCCGCGCTGCTTACGGTGGTTATCATCCGTTCTGCGGGCATCAGCCTGAACTTCGCCAACATCATAGCATTGCCGTTGCTGTTGGGCGTCGGCGTGTCGTTCAACATCTACTTCGTGATGAACTGGCGCGCCGGGATCACCCGCTTTCTCGGCTCTGCCACGGCGCGCGCGGTAATCTTCTCGGCGCTGACCACCGGCACGGCGTTCGGCTCGCTGGCGCTGTCCGCCCATCCTGGCACCGCCAGCATGGGTACTCTGCTGCTGATCAGCCTGGGCTGCACGGTTGCCACCACGTTGCTGTTCGTGCCGGCTCTGCTCGTCATCCTGCCACGCCCGCACGTCATCTTCGGCGGCATCGACAAGGTTCTCGCCTGATCGCGTGGACGGTGGCTCCGGCAGCCGAAGCCGCTATTGTTTTCCCGCCATACACTTGCGAGCGAGTTGACCGCGATGGAAGGTTCGACCTCATGCGATCACGCCTTGCCCAGGACGTGGCAGGCGCCGGCATGCCAGCCGAGGCGTGCCGGCTGCCCGGCCGCTGGATAGGGTGCAATCCCCCAACTCGGCACCGAAATCTGCATGCGGCCCAGAGGCGTATCGGCCAGCACGTACACCAGCGGTCCGGCCGAACGCACATCCACGATCGTGCCGTCCACCGCGTTGTCGGAGTCAGCCTGCAATCCTGATAACGTAACGCGCTCGGGCCGAAGGCAGAGCGAGATCGGGCTGCCCAGCGCTGGCCTGGGTGTGTCGGCCCTGGAAGCCTGGACGAAGCGGCCTCCGGCAGCCCAGACGAAGTGGCCGGGCCGCAGCTCGCGCACCGCACCCGTCAGTATGTTGGCCCGTCCGGTCAACCGGGCGGCCGCCGCACAACATGGTTCGTCGTATAAGCTGGCCGGACTGCCCGCCTGGAGAACGCGGCCCTCACTCAGCAGCACCAAGTAATCGGCTGTCAGCGCCACGGCCGGCGAACGCGTTGCCAGGAGCACGAGCCGGCCTTCGTCGGCCACCCTGCGCAGGGCGGCCTGAAGGCTGGATTGCGCCGTCTCGTCCAACCCCATCCCCGCTTCATCGACCAGCAGTGCGTCGCCGGGCGGCCCCAGGCGCGCAGCCGTCAGCGCCAGGCTCTGTTCACCATGTGACAGTGTCCCGGTCGGCCGGGCAGCTACGTGCGACAGCGCGAGCTGCTGGATGCGGTCATCCACGCTGGCGGTGTCACGAGTCGCTGCCAGCCTGCGCAATGCCGCCTGAACTTGGCGACCTTGAGGCAAGAAGGTGCCAGGCGCCAGGAAGCCGATGCCACGCCGCCCTTCCGCTGATTGGGTAATCTCCGTACCACCTTGAAACACCGCGCCGCGCGCAAGCGGCAGCAGTCCGGCGATGGCGGCAAGCAACGAGGTCTTGCCCGCCCCCGCCAGGCCCAACAAAGCGGTGACGGACCGGGCCGGCACGCTGAGCGACACGTCCTCCAGAACCACGCGCCCGGCGCGCTCCACCGTCAGCCCGCGCACGGACATCCCGCTCATAGAGGCAGCCGAGACGCCCGAAATCCTACTGCTGGGCGAAGGCGGATTGACGCGCGGCGTAATTGGTCAGCGCGGCGATGGCCTGCGACGTCTCACCCACGTCGCCACCGCGCCGTTGCCCCAGCGCACGGACCGCCTCGGCCGCGCGACCATCGAGCCGCGCCAACTCCTGAACCACGGCGATGTCGGCATCCGGGTTGTTCGCATAACTCGTCGCCATGCCATGCGCGATCAGGTAGGAGTCCAGCAGCACGAGCGGCGCCGTGGGCTGGTCCGCACCGCCGTCCGTCAAGGCACAGGCGGCCAGCACGGCGCAAGCGGCGGCGATCGTCAGGGCTATGCGCATCCGGTCACTCCGCTTCGCGGCTGATGCTACCCCAGGCGAACGCCGGGGTCGATCCGAAGATCGCTACCCCACGCCGCGAACGACAGGAATATCGAGATCCTTGATCTTCTTGCGCAACGTGTTGCGGTTCAGGCCGAGCAGTTCCGCCGCCTTGATCTGGTTGCCCCGCGTGGCGGCGAGAGTCATGCGGATCAGCGGCCGCTCCACCTCGGCGATCACCTGGTCATAGACATCGCGGGTGGGTATGCCGTCGCTGCTGCCGGCCAGCATGGTGCGTATGTGACGCTCCACGGCCTGACCCAAGTCTCGCGGCGCTCCCACCGGTTCGTCCCCTGAATCCTGCATCGGCTCGGTCAGCTCGGCCGTAACCACCTCCCCTGTGATGACCTCCTGCGGCGTCAACGCAGCCAGCCGGCGCATCAGGTTCTCCAGTTCGCGCACGTTTCCGGGCCAGCGATAGCGGCGCAACGCTTCAACGGCTCCCTGATCCAGCGTCTTTGCAGGCAATCCGGCTTCGCGTGCCCTGTCGAGAAAATGACGTGCGAGTACGGCCACGTCTTCGGCCCGCTCGCGCAGCGGCGGCAGCCGGATCGGCACCACGTTCAGCCGGTAGAACAAGTCTTCGCGGAATTGCCCGGCACGGATCGCCTGCCGCAAGTCCCGGTGGGTTGCGGCAACGATCCGGACGTTGGCGCGTATCGGTGCTCGGCCGCCAACCGAGGTGAACTCGCCTTCCTGCAGCACGCGCAACAGCCGCGTCTGCGCCTCCGGCGGCATGTCACCGATCTCGTCGAGAAACAGCGTGCCGGCGGCTGCCTGCTCAAACCTTCCCTGGCTCCTGTTGTGTGCACCGGTGAAACTGCCGCGTTCGTGGCCGAACAGTTCGCTCTCTATCAGCTCGCGCGGAATAGCCGCCATGTTGATGGCCACGAAGGGGCCAGACCGGCGGCGCCCGTAATCGTGCAGCGCACGCGCCACCAGTTCCTTGCCGGTGCCGCTCTCGCCATGGACCATGACCGTGAGGTCGGTGGTCGTCAGGCGCGCGATGATGCGATAGATCTCCTGCATCGCTTGGCTGCGGCCGATGAGCGGCAGCTTCTCCTCGTCGTCCCGCGGCTCGGCGTCCGGCGCGGCGATCGACGAGGTGGCCAGTGCGCGCGCCACTACCGCCAGCAACTCGGCCAGATCGAACGGCTTGGGCAGATACTCGAACGCACCCCGTTGGGCGGCCTTCACCGCGGTGATCAGCGTGGATTGCGCGCTCATCACGATCACCCGCAACTCGGGGCGCACGCGACGCATGCGGGGCAGCAGATCCAGGCCGTTCTCGTCCGGCATGATGACGTCGGTGATGACCAGGTCGCCCTCGCCATCCTCAACCCAACGCCAGAGCATGGCGGCCGACCCGGTGGCACGAACCTGATACCCGGCACGGCCGAGCGCCTGGGTAAGAACGGTGCGAATCGACCGGTCGTCATCGGCCACAAGAACGGTCGGTATGCTCACCGGTACGGGTCAGCAGCCATTGGCGTCCAGTACCGAGGGACCGGAGCTCACGGGCGTGGGCCGGTCCTCATGCAATATGGGCAGGAAAAGCCGAAAATCGGTGCGTCCCCGCCGGCTGTCCACTTCCATCAACCCCCCGTGCTCGCCAATGATCTTGGCCACGAGTGCAAGCCCCAGGCCACTGCCCGTCGGCTTGCTGGTGACAAACGGGTCGAACAGATTGTCGCGTATCTCTACCGGTATGCCCGGCCCGCTGTCGCGTACCGTGACGACCAGCGGCAGATGAACGCGCTGCCGGCTGCCCGGCACCGCCACGCGCACGCCGTGCTGATAGGCGGTCATGAGCGTAATCTCTCCCCAAGCCCGGTCGTCTGGGCCGGCGTCGCTGGTGACAGCCTCTGCAGCGTTCTTGACCAGGTTCAGCAGCACTTGCACCAGCTGGTCGCGGTTGCCCAGCACGGGCGGCAGCGACGGGTCGTACAGCTCGGTGATCCGCAGATGGGCGGCAAATCCGTTCTGTGCCAAGCGTTTGACGTGCTCCAGCACGCGATGGATGTTGACCGCGTCGCGCACTACCGGTTTTTCGCCGAACGCCTCCATGCGTTCCACCAACGCGCGTATCCGGTCAGCCTCGTCGCGTATCAGCACGGCCAACTCGCGGTCGGCTGCGCCCACCGTGTTCTCCAGCAGCTGCGCCGCACCTCGGATGCCCGAGAGCGGATTCTTGACCTCGTGCGCTAGAATGGTCGCCATTCCGGCAACAGACCGCGCCGCGCTGCGGAAATTAAGCTGGCGGTCAAGCGTGCGGGCGGCCGACTCGTTCTGGAAGGTCAGCAAAATATGGCCCGTCTCCTCCGGCACCGGCGTGCCCTGCACGGTGACGCTGCGGCGTTGCAGCCGTGGGCTGTCGAAGGCGATGTCGTGATCGGACACGACCACTTCGCCGGCCCGAACCTGCTCGATCAACCGGAACAACGGGCTGTCCGCGGCTATCAGGTCGCCCAGCTTAAGGTTTCGAAGCTGCGCAATCGACAGGGCAAAAAACTGTTCGGCCGCCGGGTTTGCGTAGCGGAACCGGTCGTCTGCATCGATCAGCGCGCAGGCGACCGGCAGCGCGGACAGCAGCGTGCCAGGGTCGGGCGTAGCGCCAGCTGCCGGACCGACGACGGCCAGTCTCGCACGCGCGCGAGCGAGCGGCAGCCTCATGCCGCCAGCGTTTCGGCTTCGGGCGCCGGCATCTGCCGCGCCACGCCGGCGGCGATGAGCGGCTCGTAAAACCGGCCGATGAGAGCCACTACCGAGGGCGCGTCGGCCAGCCGCATGACTGCGGCGCGGAACTCCGCCGAGCCAGGCAAGCCGCGCGAGTACCAGGCGACGTGCTTTCGCGCGAGCCTGAGCCCCGCCTCGACCCCGAAATGGGCCAGCATGGCGTCGTAGTGCTCCAGCAGGATTGACCGCTGCTGCGTCAACTCCGGCTCCGGCAGGTGGCGTCCGGTGCCCAAGAAATGGGCAACCTGCGCCGGAAACCACGGCCGGCCATAACAGGCGCGGCCGACCATGACCCCGTCGGCTCCCGAGCGGGCGCGGGCATCCGCCGCGTCCTGCACGCTGGCAATGTCGCCGTTGACGATCACCGGCAAGCTGGTGGCCCGCTTCACCTGGCCCACGAAACTCCAATCCGCCGTGCCGGTGTAGAATTGCTGCCGTGTGCGGCCGTGCACCGTCACCATGCGTATGCCGGACGACTCGGCGATCTGCGCCAGGCGCGGCGCGTTCAGGCTTTGATGATCCCAGCCCATGCGCATCTTCAGCGTGACGGGCACATTCACGGCCTGCACGGTGGCTTCCAGGATGCGGCCGGCCGCCACTTCATCGCGCATCAGCGCCGAGCCGGCCTGCTGGCCCACCGCCACCTTGCGCACCGGACAGCCAAAATTGATGTCGATCACCTCGGCGCCCAGATCGGCCGACATGCGGGCCGCCTCGGCCATCGCCGCTGGCTCGCAGCCGGCCAATTGTATGGCGCGCGGCCCGCTTGCCTCGTCGAGTGCGGCCATGCGCAGCGTGTTTCGGTTTTCCCGCAGCATCGCCCAGGACGCGATCATCTCGCTAACCACCATGCCTGTGCCCAAACGCTTGGCTAGCCGGCGGAACGGCAGGTCGGTCACGCCCGACATCGGCGCCAGGATGACGGGCGTTTCGATGGTGACGCCCGGGCCCAGTTTGATCGGTTTTAAGTCACTGCCCATGATTTAGGCAGGCTACGCCAAGCCTGGTCATGCTGCAATGCGATATGGCCCGCTCGGCGTCATGTGCCTGGTGA